>JAGWOC010000105.1 GCA_028872875.1 Chloroflexota bacterium
CGCTTCGCCGAGGCGTGGAGCCGGCTCTCCTCGGACTCCGTCTCGTACATCGCCGTCGTCATGGTCGTGCTGGCGAGCACCACCTCGCTTGTTGTCGTCACGCTGCTGCCGCGCTACGCGACGAGCGTGCTCGGTATCAACTCCGAAAACGCGATCTTCGTCGCCACGCCCGCCGCCGCCGGCATCTGGCTCGCACTGCGCATCGTGCGGCGCGCCGCCGGCCGCTACTCGCCGTGGTGGACGATGGGCCTCTCGTTCGGCGCGCTCGTCTCCGGCGTCATGCTGCTCGCGTTCATCCGGGCGCTCGGCGCCGGCCTGAGCGGGGCGGTGCCGCTTGGCGATACCGGCGCGCGCATCGCCATCACCGCCGTCCTCGCCGCCGGGCTCGCGTTCGCGTACACGTTCCTCAACATCGTCGGGCGCTCCGTCGTCAACGAGCGCATCCCGCACGACATGCAGGGGCGCGTCTTCGCGGCGCAGAACGTGCTGACGAACCTGGCATCGATCCCGCCGATCCTGCTCGCCGGCCTCCTCGCCGATGCCCTCGGCGTCACGTCGGTCTTCTTCCTCGTCGGCCTGGGCTGCGGCTTCCTGGCGCTCTTCTACGCCGCGCGCAACATCGCCGCGCCGTCGAGAGTGGCGCTCTAGATGCGCAACGGCTCGCCGCAGCTCACCCTCAAGCGTCCGCCCGCTCCCAGGCCGAGGCCCGTCCTGGGCAACCGGAACTTCCTCCTGCTCTGGCTCGCGCAGCTCATCTCGCAGTCCGCGCAGAACGCGATCTTGTTCACGCTGCTCGTGCTCGTCACCTCGCTCACGCAGGGCTCGACCTACACATCGATCCTCGTCCTCGCGTTCGTCGTGCCGTCCGTCGTCTTCGGCGTGTTCTCCGGCGTCATCGTCGACGTCTGGAGCAAGCGCCTGCTGCTCGTCTACACGAACGCCGCACGCGCCCTCTTCGCCGTCCTCTTCCTCCTGTCGCGCGACCACGTGGCCGGCCTCATCGCCATCAGCGTCTTCTTCTCGACCGCCAGCCAGCTCTTCGGCACGACGGATGCCGTGACCGTGCCGTTCGTCGTCAAGAAGGACGAGCTGATCGCCGCGAACAGCATGTTCAGCCTCGCCGTCACCGGGTCGCAGTTGCTCGGCATGATCTTCCTCGGGCCGATCCTGCTGCCGACGGTGGGCGCGGTCGGCGTGTTCACCGCCACGACCGTCATGTTCGCCATCTCCGTCGGCTGCGCCTGGCTGCTTCCGCCCATCGAGCACGATGCCATCCACGGCGAGCGCAAGCTGCCGGCCTGGAGCGAGATCCGCGAGGCCGGCGCCGACTACGTGCAGACGCTGCGCACGTTGAAGCGCGACGCCGTCGCCGCACTCGCCCTCGTCCACTACGCGACGGGCTCCTCGCTCGTCCTGCTCTTCGCTGTGCTCGTCCCGCGGTACATGCAGGCGATCCTGAAGGTCGCGCCCGACAAGGCCGTGACCATCTTCGCGCCCGTCGGCATCGGCGCCATCCTCGGCCTGCGCGCCCTGCCGATGATCGTCGCCCGCTTCGGCAAGAACCGCACCGTGATCATCGGCCTGCTGGGGCTCGCGCTCTGCCTGGTCGCCCTCGGCCTGATCGAGCCGATCGCCATTCTGCTCAAGCACACGGAGTCGCTGAACCCGTTCGGCCGCGAGCGCGCCGGCGGGCTCTCGATCCTCGTCCTGATGACGATGGCCTTCGCGGGGCCGCTGGGGTTCACCTACGCGCTGGTCAACGCGCCCGCCCAGACCGTCCTCCACGAGCGCGCACCGCTCGAGATGCGCGGCCGCGTCTTCGCGGCGCAGGTCGTCCTGGCGAACGCCGCGGGTGTCCTCCCCCTCATTGTCGCCGGGTCCGTTGCCGATATCTTCGGTGTCAGCCCCGTGCTCTTCGCCATCGCCATGGTGATGGCCAGCATCGCGGGGGTGAGCGTCTATCTGGAGATGAAGTGGTCGCAGGCTGGGCGCCCGCCGCCCGCACCGGGCGTCGCAGCCTAGCCCGCGGGCGCCGTGGCGATTCGTTGACACCGCGAGCGAGCCGTAGCTAGACTGAACGCGCGTTGGCGGAGGTTGGCGGCTTGGTTGAGATGACGATCGAAAGCATCAGGGTCAGCCTGATGAATTACCAGCGGGTGGTGATTCTCAAGGAGAAGGAGTCGGACCGCTACCTGCCGATCTGGATCGGCCCGGCCGAGGCCGATGCCATCGCCGTCCAGCTCCAGGAGGTCGCCGTCGCCCGCCCCCTCACCCACGACCTGCTGCGCTCCGTGATCGACACGCTCGGCGCCCACGTCAACCACATCCTCGTCAACGATCTTTCCAACGACACCTTCTACGCCCGCATCATCCTCGACGTGAACGGCGGCTCCCTGGAGATCGACTCCCGCCCCAGCGACGCGATCGCCCTCGCCGTGCGCGTCAAGGTGCCGATCTTCGCCGACGAGAACGTGCTCGAAAAGGCCGGCGTCATGCTCGACAAGGACGGCGAGACGGTCGAGCACGCCGACCAGCCCGCGAAGATCGACCCGGCCGAGCTCGAACGCATGTCCGCCTTCAAGGACTTCATCGAGAGCCTCGACCTCGATGACTTCGACAAGCGCAAGAGCTAGCCGCCGCCTCCCGCCGTCCGTCCCCCACCCCCCGGGTTTCCGGGTTCCAGGCGCGCATGGAGCAAGCCGCCCCCGGCTGGCCTTCCGGCCCTACGCCGCGCGGTCCTCGCCGACGACGATGGCGGGCGCCTCGGACGCGAGCCGGCGCGTGGCATCGATGAGCTTCATCGGGTCGCTCGCCTCGCCGTCGTAGGTCAGGCTGCCCAGCCGCAGCCGCCAGCCAGGGCCAGCGCCGGAGCCGGCCCGCCCGAGGAACCGTTTGACCGCGTCGAGGATCCGCTGGTCGGTCGGCTCGACCACGGCCAGGGCCACGCCCGGGACCAGCACGGCGATTTCGTCGGGCCGCAGGCTCGCGATGGTCTCGCTCGCGTTGAGGGACTCCTTCATCATCGCCGCCATCTCGACGAGCTCCTCGCGGCTGAGCCGCTCGATCTTCCCGTCCTTCCCCTGGCGCTGCGCCTGGAGGAGGAAGACGCGGAAGCTGCGCCCCTTGACCGTGGCGCGCGCCATCTCGAGGTCGAGCCGGTCGACGAAGTACTGGCGGTTGTGGAGCCCCGTCGCCTCGTCGAACATCGCCCCCCACGCCAGCAGGACGTCGCGGCGGCGCGACGCGCGGAAGAAGTAGACCATCGAGAGGATCGCCAGGTTCACCGCCGCCATCGCGAGCATGATCGCGAATGCGGACGGCGCGGCGTACGCGCTCGGGTCGAGTCCGCGCGGCAGGTAGGGGATCGCCCAGGCGAAGAACATCCCGGCGAAGAGGACGAACGCGAACCGGCTGAGGCGGCCGAGCTTGAGGTCATGCAGATACGCCTGCGTCGCCTGCTTCGGCTCAATCGGCTCCGTATCGGATGCGGTCACGAACACCTTCTCCCGTGCACTGCCTCTCCTTGTGAGTATCGTCAGCCGTCAGAAAGGGGGTAGGGGGTGACTGCCGGCGGGCCGTACAAGGTCGCATCGCTAACGAAGCATCGGCTAGAATCATCCGCAGGAAGCGTATCCCCAGTCGCGGACGCTTCAGCGTGGTTGCCGCGGAGACCGCCCAGATGCCGCTGTCCGAAGCCGATACCCGCGCCAAGCTCATCGACCCGGCCATCCACGCGCGCGGGTGGACGGAAGACCACATCCGCCGCGAAGAGACCGCCGGGGCCATCGAAATCCTCGACGCGCGCCCACGACGGCGGAAGAGCGGCCGCACGGACTACACCCTGCGCATCAAGGTGAACCCCGAGACGCAGCCCGTGGCCGTCGCGCTCATCGAGGCGAAGGCCGAGGACAAGCCGCCCACGATGGGGCTTGAGCAGGGCAAGGGCTACTGTCGTCGCCTGAACGTGCCGTTTGTGTTCAGCAGCAACGGCCTCCTCTTCGTCGAGTACGACGAGTTCACCGGACAGACCACGCGGCCGCGGCCGCTGGTCGAGTTCCCCACGCCGGCCGACCTGCGGACGCGCTACGAAGACGGTATGGGCTTCCGCCTGAGCGACCCGGCCGCGAAGCCGCTGCTTGCGCGCTACCCCGGTGGGGAGGCGACCCGGCGCTACTACCAGGACGCGGCCATCCGCGCGGTCCTCGAGAAGATCGCACAGTGCGACGTACGCGGGGAGCCGAAGCGCGCGCTGCTTTCGCTGGCAACCGGCTCGGGGAAGACGTTCATCGCCGTCAATCTCCTCAAGCGCGTCGCCGACGCCGGCCAGCTCCGCAAGGCGCTCTTCGTCTGTGACCGTGACGAACTGCGCAGCCAGGGCGCCGGCGCCTTCCAGAACGTCTTCGGCGCCGACGCGGCCACGGTCTCGTGCGCCAACGCGCAGAAGAACGCGCGCGTGCTCATCGCCACATACCAGACCCTCGACATCGATACGGAAGAAGCCGACGCCAACTTCCTGACCGACAACTACCCGGAGGACTACTTCAGCCACATCATCATCGACGAGTGCCACCGCTCCGCATGGGGAAAGTGGTCGCAGGTGCTGACGCGCAACCCGAACGCCGTGCAGGTCGGCCTGACCGCCACGCCGCGCCAGCTTGTCGGTGCCGTCGAGTCGCCCGAAGCGAAGGCCGACGCGCAGATTACCGCCGACAACTACAAGTGGTTCGGCGAGCCGGTGTACGAGTACGACATCGCACAGGGCATCGAGGACGGCTACCTCGCCGCCTGTGAAATCGTGCGGCGCGACATCTTCATCGACGATGACCCCGAGACCGGCGGCATCAGTCAGGCCGACATGAGCGACAAGGCCATCCGCGATGCCCGCACCGGCCAGCCCGTGGCCGTTTCCGACGTGCGTGCTATCTACGACCCGACATCATTCGAGGACAAGCTGCTGCTGCCCGAGCGTGTCGAAGCGATGTGCAAGGACTTGTTCCAGCACCTCGTCGAGACCGGTGGCCCGGAGCACGGCCCCGAGCAGAAGACGATCATCTTCTGCGCCCGCGACCGCCACGCCGACGATGTCGCAGCGGTCATGAACAACCTCTATGCCCAGTGGTGCGCGGCCAACGGCCACCAGCGGATGGTCAACTTCGCCTTCAAGTGCACCGCGGCGGCCGGCGGCGGCGACTTCCTGCCCGACCTGCGCGGTGCCTCCCGCTCGTACTTCATCGCCACGACGGTTGAGCTGCTGACGACGGGCGTCGATGTTCCGGTCGTGCGCAACATCGTGTTCTTCAAGTACGTGCGCTCGCCGATCGCCTTCTACCAGATGATCGGCCGCGGCACGCGCATCGACGAGGCCACGAACAAGCTGATGTTCCGGGTGTACGATTACACCGACGCGACGCGGCTCTTCGGCGAGGACTTCTTCACGAAGGCTTCCGCGCCTCGCCGCGCAGCAGGCGGGGGCGGAGAGCCGCCCGAGCCGGAGCGCATCATCGAGGTGGAGGGCTTCGAGGTGTGCGTGAACGACGCCGGGCGCTACATCCTCGACCCGGCGACCGGCCAGCCGATGGGCGTCGAGGAGTACACGCGGCGTGTGACCGCAAAGTTGGTCGAAGATGCACCGACCATCGGCGCCTTCCGCGCGCGGTGGATTGAGCGCGAGCGCCGCCGCCAGATGCTCGCCGACCTTCCCGGCGGCGTGCGCGCGGCGGCGTTGCTCCGCGAACTCAAGCGCCTCGCCGAACTGGCAGCGCGCGGCGATGCGAAGGACTACGACCTGTACGACGTGCTCGCGGAACTCGGCTACGGGCTGGCGCCACGCTCGAAG
>JAGWOC010000222.1 GCA_028872875.1 Chloroflexota bacterium
CGCCGATCGCTCGTGGGCCTTGGAGAACACCACGCCGCTGGCTCTCGACCTGCAGGAGCTGTTGGCCGAGGTACGCACCGCCGGCGCCCGCGCCGTCGTGATGGAGGTAAGCTCGCACGCGCTGGCGCTCCACCGCGCCGACGATGTGGAGTTCGACGTCGCCGCGTTCACCAATCTGACGCAGGATCATCTCGACTTTCACGGGACGCTGGAGGCATACGCGGCGGCTAAGCGCGTGCTCTTCACGGAGCTGCTGGCACGCTCCGCGCGCCAGCCGGAACGCGTGAAGGCGGCTGGGGCCGCCGTGCTCAACGCCGACGACGCAACGGCGCAACGCTGGCTGACGCAGGCGTGGCCCACGGCGGAGACGCTGAGCTACGGCTTCTCTTCTGGAAACGCCGCGGACGTGCGAGCCGAAGACGTTGATCTGCACGGCGAGCAGACGCGCTTCATCTTGTGCCACCATGCCGAAACGGCGCCCGTCATGCTGCGTCTGCCCGGGCGCTTCAACGTCTCCAATGCGCTCTGCGCCGCAGGCTGCGCCATTGCCTTGGGGCTCGATCTCGCAACGATCGCGCGCGGGCTCGGCCGCGTGCATCAGGTGCCGGGGCGAATGATGCGCGTGGAGACGCCGGAGAGCACAACGGGTGCGGCAGTGCTGCCGAAGGTGATCGTGGACTACGCGCACACGCCCGACGGCCTCTCCAACGTGTTGGACGCCCTGCGCCCGGCGACGCGCGGGCGGGTGATCGTGGTCTTCGGGGCCGGCGGCGAGCGCGATCGCAGTAAACGGCCGCTGATGGGGGCCGCGGCGGCGGAGCGTGCCGATATTCTCTACGTGACCTCCGACAATCCGCGCACCGAGGATCCGCAGAGCATCATCGACGACGTGATGGAGGGCGTCTCGTCGGCCATGGCGCGCGGCGCGCGCTGCGTTGTCAGCGCGGTCGTCGACCGCGCCGCGGCGATCGATGCCGCCATCGCCGCCGGCGGGCCGCGCGACGTCGTGCTGATCGCCGGCAAGGGCCACGAGGCATATCAAGTGATCGGCGATGAGC
>JAGWOC010000036.1 GCA_028872875.1 Chloroflexota bacterium
GGCGCCCTCTCTCTGCGTCGTGGGACGAATCTGCGCCCTACTTCTTCCGCATCCCGGCGACCGTGAGCGTCGCGCCCGCGGCGAGTGCGGCGCCGGCGAGCAGCGCGAACGTCAGCGCGCTGCCGTTGCGGCTGTCGGGCCCACTGCCGGTGCTCGGCGCGCGGATGCCGGCGGCGACCGCCCCGGCCGGCCGCGGCGTCGCGACGGCGGCGAGCACGGTGCTCGCGGCGGTGGCCGTCGACGTCGGCGTCGTCGGCACGCTGGTCGCGGTCGCCTTCGGCGCGGGCGTGCTGGTCGGCGTCGCCGTGCGGACGGGGACGCTGCTCTTGCCCGTCGGCAGGGTGACCGAAGCGCCGCCGATGATCACGGCCGCGTCGTTGTCGTTCGCGTCCAGAACGCTGCTCGAGCGCACCAGCACCTTCAGGCCGCCGAGGTCGCCCTCAAAGTAGTTGTGCCACGGGCCGGCATTGATGTCCGTGGTCGTCACGCCGGGCAGCGCGGCGGTGCCGTCCGGGGTGAAGTAGAGGTCATCGCTGCTACCGCAGCAGAGCGCCTGGGCGTTCGGCAGCAGTGCGAACAGCCACTCGTAGGCGGTGCCGTGCGACATCAGGCCGCCACCCGAATTGACAAAGCCCGCGATCTGCGCGGCATTGTCGGCGAGCGCGGCCCGCTCCTCGGAATCCAGGTCGTTGCTCGCGCCCGTCCCCGCAATCCAGATGATCGCCGGCTTCGCCGTGCCGGAGCCCAGGTCCGTGAAGAACTGGTTGATGGCGGCCGCACCCTCGAAGTAATTCACCGCGTGTCCTGCCTTGGCGCCAGCCACGCCGATCGCCGCGCCCGCGTTGCAGCACGTGGAGTTGGACGGCGCCGACCCCAGCGCGGCGATGCTCCCGTCGTTGCCGGACCGGCTCACGTTGGGCGTGATGTTCTCGATCGCGCGCTGGATGTAGAGCCAGCCCTCCAAGGGATTGCCGCCTTCATCGACCCCACCGTGGTCGGTCAGGTCGTCGCCGCCGATGATGACGGGCCCGCCGAGGGCCGCCTGCGCCGCCCGCGGCGGGGCGCCGGAGACGAGCAGGACCGCCAGCGCGGCGACGAGCGCCATCGCCGCCAAGAGTGGTAGGGAACGTGTGCGTAACATGGGAAACCTCACGGATATCTCCCCGCCTGGACGGCGGGCTCTCCTCTCCAAAACGGGGCCATTCATGTGACCGTTGCAATAGTACGCCCTGAGGCTTGGCAATAACAATTGGCCGTTGTCAAGCTACGAGAAGGTAGCGCGGGCCCTCGGAGGCGGCGGGCAACCGGCGGCCGGCGGCGTTACGTCCGGGGGCGGACCTTGAGTACGTCGTGGACGATGATCGCCTGGTCGCGCTCCGGGCCGACCGAGACGATATCGATGGGGATCTTGATCAGGGACTCGATGCGGCGGATGTAGTCGCGGGCGCCCTGCGGCAGCTCGTCCCAGGTGCGGCACTTCGACGTCGGCGCGCGCCAGCCGTCGACCTCCTCGTACACGGGCCGGACCTTGCCCATGACGACGGAGCTGGCCGGGAGGGTGGTCAGCGTCCGGCCGTCCTCGGTCTCGTAGGCGATGCAAATCTTGATGGCGGGGAAGTTGTCGAGCACGTCGAGGCGCGTCAGGACGCCGCTCGTCACGCCGTTCACCATCGCGCTGTAGCGCGACGCGACGGCGTCGAACCAGCCGGTGCGGCGCGGGCGGCCCGTGGTCGTGCCAATCTCCGGGCGCGGGCCTTCCAGCCGCAGGATCATGCCGGTCTCGTCGAGCAGCTCCGAGGGCATCGGCCCGTTGCCGACGCGCGTCACGTAGGCCTTGTAGATGCCGACGACCTGCTGGATCACCGTCGGGCCGATGCCGATGCCGATGCCGGCGCCCCCGGCCGAGGACGACGGCACGGAGGCGGTGACGTACTCGTACGTGCCGGCGTCCAGGTCGAGCAGGCAGCCCTGGGCACCTTCGAGCAGCACCGTCTCCCCGCGGTCGAGCGCCTCGTGGACGATCTGCGCCGTGTCGCGCACGAAGGGCGCGAGGCGCACGCCGTACTCGCTGTACTGACGATAGACGTCGTCGAAGTCCAGCGGCGGCAAGCCGTAGAGCTGCTGCATGACGGCGTTCTTGTACGGCAGCACGAACTCCAGGCGGGCGCGGAAGGCGGCCGGGTCGATCAGGTCGCCGACGCGGATGCCGATCCGGGCCACCTTGTCCGTGAAGCAGGGGCCGACGCCGCGGCCGGTCGTGCCGATCGCCGCCGCGCCCCGCAGCTTCTCGTCGGCGATGTCGATCGCCGGGTGCCAGGGCATAATCACGTGGCAGCGGTCGCTCACGAACAGGTGGGCGACGCTGATCCCGCGCGAGGCGAGCTGCTCGATCTCGTTGAGCAGGATCGCGGGGTCGACGGCGACGCCGTTGCCGACGAGGCAGGTCTTGTCGGGATAGAAGATCCCGGCCGGGACGACGTTCAGCTTGAACTCGCCGAGGTCGTTGATCACCGTGTGGCCGGCGTTGTTCCCCGCCGAGTAGCGGGCGACGACCGACGCGCCCTGCGCGATCAGGTCGACGATGCGGCCCTTGCCCTCATCGCCCCACTGCCCACCGATGACGACCACTGCTGGCATAATGAAGGCCGTCCCCGAGAACGGCGGCGGCTCCCTGCGTTCGACGCTCAGGCTACGCCGACGCGGCGCAAACCGGCGAGAGTATAGCAGACGCGGGGACGGGGCAGCCCAACAGCACGCCGCCGCGGACGCCCGGACGGAGATGGCGATGGGACCACGCGGCCTGGCACTGCTCGGCGTCCTTGCGGGCGGGCTCCTGCTGGCAGCCTGCGACGGTGGCAGCGCGCCAGCGCGGCCGACGGCCATCGTCCCGACGCCAACGACGACACCGGCCAGGGCCACGAGCCCCGTGCTGGCCACCCTGGACGGCGGCACGCTGCGCGTCGTGCGGACGTTGCAGCCCGACGCCTTGACCGCGGACAAGCTGACGCCGGCCGGGGTGGCCGTCGCGCCCGACGGCACGAATATCGCGATGTCGCGCGGGGCGGCGCCGGCGCTCGCTGCGTGGGAGCTGGCCTCCCAGTCCGCGGGCGGATGGCGCGTCTGGTGGCCGGAACCGGCGGTGCGGGCGCTGGCCGAGGCAGGCCGGGACGCCCGTGTCGTCGCCGTAACCGCGCTGGACTGGCCGGATACCTGTCTTGGCGTGCGGATGCCGGGCAGGGCCTGCGCCCAGGTGGTGACGCCGGGCTACCGCATCATCGTGGAAGCCGGCGGCAAGCGCATCGAGTACCACACGGACCGGGCGTCGCCACCGCACGTGGTGATCAGCGCGCCATGAGGTGTGTGCGCTTGACGTGCGACGCGGTCGCCGCCGGCACGTCTACACCAACGCCGACCGCCACTGCCGCGCCAGTACACGCGCGATCACGGAGAGGATGCGCCCGAGGTCCGGGAGTGAACCTGGCCGCTCTAACGAGTGCGATGCACGTAGCGGCACGCCGTCCCCGCGGCAACGCGCCACTCGCGCCGCCTCGCCAGTCCCATCTCGGCCACCTCCCCGCCTACCGCGTAGGCGGTGCCCATCGCCAGGATCCGAACACCATTGCGAGGCCGAGATGGTCTCGCAACGGCTCGGCGGGGGCTGCCGCCGATGCAGCGCACCCGCAAACGTGCCGCACGGCGGACATCGAAGATCTGAAAAGCCTCATCTCATCCTTATGGCTTCTCCCTATCACGCGCGCCTCATTAGTCCGATAATCTCGACTGGACGGGGTGGAAGTTTGCACTGGCCCCGAGGAGGCGGAGAAGGTGAAACGGGCCCTCGTGTTGATCACGGCCGTGGGACTGTTGGCCTTCGCGGGGACGTGCACCCTTGTCAATACGTCGCTCACGCAGAACGGCACCGGCGACACGTATGCCGCCGAACTGGTCAACGACACCGGCGCAAACTTCCTCGGCCACGACTTTCTCGTCACCTTCGCCGGTGCCAACGGCACCGTAGTCGAGAAGGACGTCGTGCAGGGATGCCTGCGCTCGTGGCAGAACGGCATGCCGGATTTCTTCTCAGCGACCAGCAGCGCGCCGTCCTCCTCCGTTTCGACCGCGTTTGGCCGCCTGAATTTCGATTCGGCGCTCATGGTAGGCAACACGGTGCCGGGCAGCGCCGTCCTATCCAACGTGAGCGCGACGCTCAACGCCGGACAGCTCACGGTCACGGGTACGATCACGAACGACGACACGACAACGCTCTCGCAGCCGGACGTCTGCGCCGTCGTCCGCAGCGGCTCGGGCGCCATCTTGATCACGAGTAGTAAGGTGCAGACCGCCAACCTCGGCGCGGGCGGCGGCAGCGCCAGCTTCATGATCGGCGTCATCGTGCCGAGCACAGCGGCAGCGAGCACGGTCGACGTCTGGGCCGACGGCCTCGAGAACGGCACCCCCATCAACCCGATTTCCAGCCCAGGTCACGGGATCATGATGGCGGTACCAGTTGCCACCAACACCACTGTCCCGACCACGACGAGCACGCCCACGAGTACGGCGACACCGACGGCCACCGCAACGGCCACCGCCACATCCACATTCACGCCGACCGCAACGGCTACGGCCACGCCCACGCTAACGCCGACCGCGACCGCAACGGCCACTGCCTCACCCACATTCACGCCGACCGCAACGGCTACGGCCACTGCCTCACCCACATTCACGCCGACCGCGACCGCAACGGCTACGGCCTCACCCACATTCACGCCGACCGCGACCGCAACGGCTACTGCCACGCCCACATTCACGCCGACCGCGACCGCAACGGCCACGCCGACCGCCACGGCGACCGACACGCCCACGTCAACGGCCACCAGCACGGCGGTGCCCACGGCGACCGACACGCCCACGCCGACGGCCACCAGCACGGCGGTGCCCACGGCGACCGACACGCCCACGCCGACGGCCACCAGCACGGCGGTGCCGACGGCAACCGATACGGCCACACCGACAGCCACCAGCACGCCGACGCCCACCGACACGCCGACGTTCACGCCTACGAACACGGCCACCACCACGCCAACGGTCACGCCGACACCCACCAATACGGCGACGTTCACGCCCACGAACACGGCGACGGATACACCGACACCGACCGCTACGGCGACCTGCACGCCGACGCCAACCGCGACCGCGGCCGGCACCGCCACACCCACGCCCACTGCGACTGCCACCTTGTGCTGACGCGTCCTGGGGCCACCGGCATCGGCCGAGTTGACGCGCCAGAAGCCGACTGGTGATTTCGACGCCCGTGCGCCATGTAGGCCTGGTGTCGTCCTCGAGAGGACGTGCCTCGTGTAGGCCGGTCCAGGATCCGGCCCATCCCCGGCGCGGCACCGCTGCGGGCGCTACCGCTCCGGCGGTTCGGCATCGGGCCCGTACGCCGTTCCAGCGTCCGATGATGCTTCTGGACCGACACCGGCACTGTTTCGATTGCCCATCACCGGATGGAACGGCGGTCACGCTTTGGTAACGATTGGCGAGCACTTCATGAGCTACAGTAGGTCACGATGCGCCTCCCGGCTGGGGATCCCGCACGGTAAGCGCACAAGGGACGGCGTCCGGACGCCGTCCTCATGCCCGTCGGCGGAGGTGACGCACACGGATCGACGCATCAGCCGGCGACGCTTGCTCCGCGGCGTGACCATCGGTGCCGGTGCCTTCGGCGCCGCCTCGGTCTTCGGGCTCGAAGCCTGCTCGAAGAGGACCGCGCCGCATGCGACGGCAACGGCGCCCGCTCCCCAGCCGAGTCCGACTCCTCTCGCGTACCGGGGGCTGCACACGCGGCCCGACCTGAACGGTGCGCCGCAGATGCAGGTGCGGGCGTCCACGGGCACGGCGCAGAGTGGCTATCTCTTCCTGACGCCGACGGGCGCCACGCCCACGGGCCCGGCGATCTACGACAACTCGGGCGCGCTCGTCTGGTACCGGCCCGTGAACACGGAGCAGGCGCATAACCTCCAGGTCCTCACGTATGAGGGGAGGCAGATGCTTGCCTGGTTTGAAGGCTCGTTTCAGGACCCCGGGTGGGGCGAAGGAGAGTATGTGCTGTACGACGGCCAGTACAGGCAGGTCACGCGCGTCCGCGCAGGCAACGGTGTGCCGCTCGACCTCCACGCATTCGTCGTGACGCCGCAGGGCACCGCGCTCGTCGACACGTACACCCCGGTCATCCTGGACCTCACCCAGTCCGGAGGCGCCGCCAGGACCAGTGTGCTCGACTGCCTGATCCAGGAGGTCGATATCGCCAGCGGAGCGGTGCTCTTCTCGTGGCATGCGCTGGACCACATCGGCCTCGGCGAGTCGCTGATGCAGCCACCGACAAAGCCGGGACAGGTGTACGACTTCTTCCATCTCAACTCCATCGACGTCGACACCGACGGCAATCTCCTCGTGTCGGCGCGCAACACATCGACGCTGTACAAGCTCGACCGGAAGACCGGTGGCATCATCTGGCGCTTGAGCGGCGCGACCGGCGCCACCCGTCCATCTCCCCATCTCACGCTCCAGCCCGGCTCGGAAAGCTTCTGGTACCAGCATGATGCCCGCCGCAACCCGGACGGCACGATCTCCATCTTCGATGACGGGGGCGCGCCGTATCATCACCCCGGGCGCGGCCTCGTGTTCGACATGGACGAACAGGCCGGGACGGCGACGGTGGACCGGGCGTACGGCGCCGGATTGGGCATCCATATCGAGTATCAGGGGAGTTGCCAGCGACAGCCGAACGGCAACTGGCTGATCGGTTGGGGCGACGTCGGCCGTGTGACGGAGTTCACGCCGTCGGGCGAGATCTGCCTCGACCTGGCCTTCCCGGGCAATTCCTACCGTTCGCTCCGCTTCGACTGGCAAGGGCGCCCCGCTGAGCCGCCCGCCGTGGCCGCGGCGCGAGGCGCCAACGGCGCCACGAACGTGTGGGCGAGCTGGAACGGGGCCACGGACATCGACCGCTGGCGCGTGCTTTCCGGCGCCGACAGCCAGTCGCTCGAGCCCGCAGCCACGTTCCCCTGGCGGGACCTCGAGACCGACCTGTCGTTGCAAAGCGCCGCCGCCGCGTTCGCCGTCGAGGCGCTGGACAGCGCGGGCAACGTCCTCGGCCGCTCAGCCACCGTCACGGTGTAACCGGCGCTGCCGCCGGCACGGCGGCTGTCGACGCAGTTCGCCCACCCGGTGGGCGAGGGCGTCGCCATCGTTGCGTGGGCGTCGCGCCCGTCCAGGGGCGCGGCCGCCGCCACGGCTCCCCCGGTGGTGGCGGCACGGTTATCATCAGCTCGGCGACCAGGAATCCGGAGCGGGCTCACTCCATGCCAGCGACTGCTGAACCGTTTGTCGTCATGTCAAAGCCGTCGGGGCCGATCTGCAACCTCGACTGCCGCTACTGCTACTACCTGGGCAAGACGAGCCTCTTCCCGGCCGGCGAACACTTCCGCATGACCGACACGGTGCTGGAAGCCTTCGTGCGGTCATTCATCGAGGCGAGCCCCGGCCCGGTCGTGCACTTCGTGTGGCACGGAGGGGAGCCGGCCCTCCGCGGGCTGGACTTCTACCGCAGGGCACTCGCGCTGCAGGAGCGGTACCTGCCTACGGGCTGGACGTGCATCAACAACCTGCAGACGAACGGCGTGCTGCTGGACGACGCCTGGTGTGCGTTTCTCGCCGAGCACCGGTTCCACGTCGGCGTCAGCATCGATGGCCCGGCCCGGCTCCACGACGCCTGCCGCACCGACAAGGCCGGCCACCCAACGCACGCGCAGGTGATGCGGGCGCTGACGCGGCTCCAGCGTCACGGCATCCACGCCGACGTGCTCTGCACGCTCAACGCCGTGACGGCTCCCCATCCGGCGGAGGTCTATCGCTTTTTCATCGACCACGGCGTCCGCTGGCTGCAGTTCCTCCCCGTCGTGCAGCGAACAGCCGCCGGCGGCGTGTCCGACCTGTCGGTGACGCCCGAGGCGATGGGCACGTTCCTCTGCACGGTGTTCGACGAGTGGATCCGCAACGACGTGGAGCGCATCGCCGTGCAGATCTTCGTGGAGTGCTTCCGCGTGTGCCTCGGGGAATCGGCGAGCCTGTGCGTCATGGCGGAGACCTGCGGGCGGGCGCTGGCGATGGAGCACGACGGCAGCGTGTACTCCTGCGACCACTTCGTGGAACCGGCGCACCGGCTCGGTGACGTCGTCGCCGACGGGCTGGCCGCGCTCGTCGACACGCACGCGCAGGTCGCGTTCGGGCGCGCCAAACGCGACGCCCTGCCGCGCGCCTGCCGCGCGTGCCCGGTCCTGTCCTTCTGCAACGGCGGCTGCCCGAAGGACCGGTTCGCGGCCACGGTCGACGGTGAGCCCGGCCTCAACTACCTCTGCACGGGCTATCGACGGTTCTTCGAGCACGCCGCGCCGTACCTGCGGCGCATGGTGGAGTTGACGCGCCTCCACCGGCCCGCCGCAGCGATCATGGCGGAGGTCAGGGAGGAGGCGGCGGACAGCGGGCAGGCGTGGCGCCGGGCGCCGCGTAACGCCCCGTGCCCCTGCGGGAGCGGACGAAAGTACAAGCACTGCTGCCTGGCGACGCGCGACCCTCGCTGAGCCGGCCGCGCGACACGCCCGCTGACACGTCTGCCAGCGTCGAGCACGATCGCGCAGAGGCGCGCCGGGGACGGCAACGGCGGACGCAGGCGCAGCGGCTCACCGCGGCCCCGCTCCGGGCGGCGGCAGCAACACACCGGGGTTGAGCAGCCCGCCGGGATCGAGGGTGCGCTTGAGGTCCCGCAGGAGCGCGACGCCGCTGCCACCGATCTCGTCGGCGAGCCAGTTGCGGCGCACCCGGCCGATGCCGTGGTGGTGCGCGATGCCGCCGCCGGCCGCGACGGTCGCGTCCATCGTGCGTTCCCAGCACTCGCGGTACACCGCCGGCATGCGCTCGCGCTCTTCGACGCGCACGGCGAACGTGAAGTAGAAGTTGGTGCCGGACCGGTAGGAGTGGCTGGTGTGCGCCGAGGCCATGAGCATCCCCGGCACCTCTCGCAGGGAGCGCGTCACGCCGGCGTACAGGCGCGGCGCGAGGTCCCACGTGCAGGCGACCTCGATCGTGTCGACGACGAGGCCCTGCTCGTTCAGCTCGCGGAAGGAAGGGACGCTGTTGCGGTGCTCCAGCCAGTGATCCACGCAGGCCGCATCCGCGTCCTCGCCGGCGGCGTCGGCAGTGAGCGCGGCGACGGCTTCGAACTGCGTCTTCACCGCGGACGCGGGGCCCTCGTGCAGGAGGATCAGCAGGCTTTGCCCCGCGGGACACCAGGCCGCGAAGCTGCGCGCCGACTCGAGCGCGTCGTACAGCCGGATGACCGGCGGCCGCCAGCCGGAGCGCATGAGCCGGCGGACGGCTTCGATGCCGTCCTCGAAGGCCGCGAAATGGAACGCCTGCCCGACCGACGCCTCCGGCAACGGACGCAGCGAGAACGTCACCTCGGTGATCACGCCGAGCGTGCCCTCGCTACCCATGAAGATCTGGCGCAGGTCGGGGCCGGCCGCGGCGCGCGGCGTCTCGCGCGTGCGCAGCACGGACCCGTCCGGCAGGACGACTTCGAGCGCCAGCACCAGATCCTCGATCGATCCGTAGCCGGTCGAGTACTGGCCCGAGGCGCGTGTGGCGACCCAGCCGCCGACGGTGGACAGGGCGACCGACTGGGGCCAGTGGCCGATCGTCAGGCCATCCTGCCGCACGCGCTCCTCGGCGTCGATGCCGAGTGTGCCGGCGCGGAAGCAGGCGGTGAGGTTGCGGTCGCTGAGCCGCACCAGCCCCTCGAGTCCGCGCGTGGACAGCACGACGCTCTCCGGGGTCGCCTCGATGGCCCCGCACACGCCCGAGGCGCCGCCGAACGGGATCACGGCAGCGCGTCCGGCGCGACAGATGCGCAGCGTCTGCGCGACGTCCTCCGTCGACGTCGCGCGCACGACGGCGCGGGGCCGCGGCGCCCCCCTGCCGAGGAGGTCGTGGATCTCCGCCAGCGCCCAGTAGTCGCGCCGGTGCGCGTCGAGCGTCTCCGGGTCGGTGAGGACGCGGTCGCCGAGCACCGCACGCAGGGCTGCGACGACATCGCTCATGCGGCAGCTCCGCCGAAGCGCAGGTCCGCGGCCATGCGTCCGCGGGTCCGCTCGATCTCGTCACCGGTCCGCTGCGGGCTCCAGCCGAGCAGCCCAGCCATGCGCCTCGCCACGGGCTCGACGCTGCGGCGCGCCGCCTCGGGCTCGTAGAGCGCGACGCGCGTGCGCCGGTAGACCACATCTTCGACCCGCGCGGCGCCTTCCTTCGTCACGCTCCAGTCGACCTCGCCGCCGAGCAGCGGGGCGCCTTCCGCCAGCGGCGCGGCGCCGAGCCGGGCCACGGCGGGCGCCTCGCAGCCGTACAGCCGCGCCAGCCGCGCGCCGACGGCTCCATCGACGCTGAACTCCTCGACGAGGGATCGCGCCAGACGGTCCAGGTCCCCGTCGAACGCACCGCCGGGCAGCGGGCCTTCCTCGGCACGGGGCAGCTCCCGGCGCAGCACGCGCGCGACGGTGCCGAGGACGCGCTCGACCGTGGGCCGATACCCCGTCAGCTTGCCGCCGGCAACCGTCACCACGCCGGCGCGGCCCAGCCGCACCTCGTCGCTGCGGGAAACGTCGGCCGGCTTCTTTCCCGGCTGGGCCACCAGCGGCCGCAGGCCGGACCACGCCGCAGTCACGTCGGCCGGCCCCGGCGGCTCGATGGACAGGTACCGCGCGAGCGGCTCCAGCAGGTATGCGACGTCTTCAGTCGAGATCTCCGGCCACACCCGCGGGCCCTGCGTCCACGTGGTGTCCGTTGTACCGATGAACACCACGTCGCGCCGCGGGATGGCGAAGATCGAGCGCCCGTCGCGGGTGCGCATCACGACGATGTTGCGCAGGGGCAGGCGCGAGGCGGGCAGCACGACGTGCACGCCCTTTGAGAGGTGCAACTGCGGCGGGGCGTCCGGCTCCTCCATGCGGCGCACCGCATCGACCCACGGGCCCGCGGCATTGACGACGCAGCGCGCGCGCACGCGGAACGATCGGTCCGTGAGCGCACAGGTCGCCTCTACGCCGACGGCGCGTCCGTCCTCGACGAGGATCCGGTCGACCGGCGCATGGTTGAGCGGGCGCGCGCCGCTCGCGGCCGCGGCGCGCAGGTTGGCGAGGACCAGGCGTGCGTCGTCGGTGAGGTACTCGCGAAAGGCGCACGCGTACGGAAACCGGGTGCGGTCGAGCAGCGGCTCCTCGCGTTCGAGGTCGCGGCCCGACCAACCGTGATGGAGGTCGGCACGCTCGACTGCGCCCAGCCGCTCGTACAGGGTCACGCCCGCCCGGTACGCGAGCAAGGCGGCGCGCGATCGTACGGGAAGCACCATCCAGCGGCGCTCGGCCAGGTGCGGCGCCAGCCGGAAGACCGCCTTCCGTTCCAGCGCCGTCTCCCGCACGAGCCTCACCTCGCCCTTTGCCAGGTAGCGCAGGCCACCGTGAATAAGCTTGGAGGAGCGACTCGAGGTGCCGGAGGCGAAGTCCTCAGCTTCCAGCAGCGCCACCGAGAGGCCACCCAGCGCCGCCCGGCGCGCCAGGCCCGCGCCGGTGATGCCGCCGCCGATCACCGCCAGGTCGAAGCGCTCCGACTCCAGCGCCCGCAGCGTGGCCTCGCGGTCGAGCGTCGAGATCACGGGGCCATCGCACATCGCGTCGCCACCTGGCCGCCGGCGGACGCGCCCGAGGTGGCGTCGTGGCCCGGCGGATCCGTACCCTGCCCCGGGCAGCATCCGGCGCCAGGCGCATGGAACCGCAGACTCGCGACGGGCGCAAGGCGCACGGAGCCGGGGGGTGATCCGGCGATGACGCACGCATTGCGTGGCCAGAATGCGCGCGCCTACAATGCTGTCCGCAGCGAGAGGGATCACCGGCGACGTCTCCCGGTGGGCCGCCCCGGTCGCCTCCTGCACCGAACGCCCGTGACGCAGGGAGCGATCGAAGAGTGGAGCGCTGGCAGACCCGCATCGACACAACCTCCGAGAGCTTCCGGGCGAACCGCGACGCGATGGGCGCGCTGCTCCGGGAGATGGAGGCGCAGCTTGCGCTGGCGCGCGCCGGAGGAGGCGAGCGCAGCGTGGCCCGTCACCGGAAGCGCGGAAAGCTGTTGGTGCGGGAACGGATCGAACTGCTGCTCGATGAGGACGCACCCTTCCTGGAGCTGAGCCCATTGGCGGGCTGGGGCAGCGACTACGCCGTCGGCGGCGGGCTCGTCACGGGCATCGGCGTCGTCAGCGGCGTGGAGTGCATCATCGCCGCCAACGACCCAACGGTGCTGGGGGGCGCGATCACGCCGATCTCCAACAAGAAGACGGACCGGGCGCTGGAGATCGCCCGCCTCAACCGCCTGCCGTACATCCAGTTCGTCGAGTCCGCCGGCGCGGACCTGCGGCGTGGGGAAGACTCGGCCGAGGCCGAGATGCGCCGGCAGACGGGCCACTTCGCGGAGAGCGGGCGATTCTTCCACGACATCACGGCGCTGTCGGCCGCACGGATCCCGACGGTTTCACTCGTCTTCGGCAGCTCGACGGCCGGCGGCGCGTACCAGCCGGGCATGTCTGACTACAACATCTTCATCCGCGGGCGCTCCAAGGTGTTCCTGGGCGGGCCGCCGCTGGTGAAGATGGCGACGGGCGAGGACTCGGACGACGAGGAGCTCGGTGGCGCGGAGATGCACGCGACGATGTCCGGCCTCGCCGACTACCTGGCCGAAGATGAACTAGACGCTCTCCGCATCGCGCGCGGCGTCATGACACACCTCAACTGGCGGAAGCTGGGCCCGGGGCCGACGATGCCCGCGGACGAGCCGCTGTTCGACCCCGATGAGCTGCTCGGCCTGCTGTCCGTCGATCTCCGCACACCGATGGACATCCGCGAGGTCATCGCCCGTATCGTGGACGGCTCCCGGTTCGAAGAGTTCAAGCCGCTCTACGGCCGCACGCTTGTAACCGGCTGGGCTTCGATCCACGGGTTCCCGGTCGGCATCCTGGGCAACAACGGTGTGCTCTTCTCGGACTCCTCCGAAAAGGCCACGCAGTTCATCCAGCTCTGCAACCAGGTCGACGTCCCGATCATCTTCCTGCAGAACATCACCGGCTACATCGTCGGTAAGGTCTACGAGCAGGGCGGCATCGTCAAGAACGGTTCGAAGATGATCAACGCGGTCTCCAATTCGCGGGTCCCGCACATCACGGTGATCATCGGCGCCAGCTACGGGGCCGGGAACTACGGGATGAGCGGCCGGGCGTACGACACGCGCTTCGTGTTCACGTGGCCGACAGCGAAGATCGCGGTGATGGGTCCGAAGCAACTTGCCGGCGTCATGTCGATCGTGCGGCGCGGGTCGGCGGCGGCGGCCGGGCGCGAGTTCGATGAGGAAGAGGACGCCCGCCTCACCGCGGCGGTCGAGGACCGGTCGGAGAAGGAGTCGCTGGCGCTGTACGCCACCGGGCGCGTCGCCGACGACGGCATCATCGACCCCCGCGACACGCGCACCGTGCTCGGGATCACCCTGTCCGCCTGCCACAACGCCGAAGTGAAGGGCGCCGACGGCTACGGCGTCTTCCGGATGTAGCGCCCATGGCCCGGATCACGAAGCTGCTCATTGCGGGCCGCGGCGAGATCGTCCGCCGCGTCATGCGGACCGCGCGCGAGATGGGCATCGCCACGGTCGCGGTCTACGCGGACTCCGACGCCGCGGCGCCGTTCGTGCGCGAGGCGGATGAGGCGGTGGCGCTGCGCGGGACGACGAGCGCCGAGACCTACCTGGACGTGGCCAAGATCCTCGACGCCGCCGGGCGCACCGGCGCGGACGGCGTCCACCCGGGCTATGGCTTCCTCGCCGAGAACGCGGAGTTCGCGAGCGCCGTGATCGGCGCCGGCCTCGTCTGGGTGGGCCCGCGAGCGGAGGCCATCGCCGCCATGGGCGACAAGATCGTCGCCAAGAGGCTGATGACGGAGGCGGGGGTGCCCACCCTGCCGGCCGTCGAGGTGACGGGTGAGATCGGCGATGAGCTCGTTCGGCGGGCACGAGAACTGGGCTACCCGTTGCTGGTGAAGGCGGCACTCGGCGGCGGAGGCAAGGGCATGCGCGTTGTGAGCAGTGAGGCCGGCCTGGCCGAGGCTGTCGCCGGCGCCCGGCGCGAAGCCGCCGCGGCGTTCGGCAACGACACGGTGTTCGTCGAGCGGTACCTCCGGACCGCGCGCCACGTGGAGGTCCAGATCGTTGGCGACCGGCACGGAAACGTCATCCACTGCTTCGAGCGCGAGTGCTCGGTCCAGCGCCGGCACCAAAAGATCATCGAGGAGGCGCCCTCGCCGGCGGTCGACGCCGGACTGCGCCTCAGGCTCGGCGAGGCGGCTGTGGCGGCCAGCAAGGCCGTCGGCTATGACAACGCCGGGACGGTCGAGTTCCTGCTGGACGACGAGCACAAGTTCTACTTCCTGGAGATGAACACCCGCCTGCAGGTGGAGCACCCGGTGACCGAGGAGATCACCGGTCTGGACCTGGTGCGGGAGCAGATCCGGGTGGCGGAGGGCAATCCGCTCTCGTTCCGGCAGGAAGACCTGCGCATCAGCGGCCAGGCGATCGAAGCACGCATCTACGCCGAGGACGCCGCCAACGACTTCCTGCCGGCCGCGGGGCGGCTGCTCGCCTGGGAACCGGACCCCGCGCTGCCGGCGCGCTTCGAGTCCGGCGTGGAGGCCGGCTTCGAGGTGTCGCCGCACTTCGACCCCATGCTCGCCAAGGTCATCGTGCATGCGCCCACGCGGACGGATGCCGCGCTGCGGCTGGCGAGCGTGCTCGAGCGGCTGCGCGTCCACGGCGTCACGACCAACCGCGACTTCCTGGTGAACGCCCTCCGGCACGACGCCTTCCTCGCTGGCGACACGAGCACCGATTTCATCGAGCGGCACGCCCCGGCGCGGGAGCGCGCGATTCGCGTGGAGGACGTGCGCGCGGCGGCGCTTGCGGTCGCGCTGGTGCGACAGGCCAGGCACAGGGCCGAGGCACGCGTGCTCGCGACCATTCCCTCGGGTTGGCGGAACAATCCGTCAACGATGCAGGAGGTGCGCTTCCTGCATCGCGGCGAGCACGTGGCCGCCCGCTACCTCCGCGGCCGCGACGGCGGCTTCGCATACGACGTAGACGGCCATGGCGGCGAGGCGCGTATCGTCCGGGCGGAGGACGGCCGGATCGAGCTGGAGATCGACGGCGTGCAGCGCACGCTGACCGTCACGAGCGACGGCCTGCGACACTGGGTGCAAGGTGCGTGCGGCGAGGTGTACCTCGCCGAGATCCCGCGCTTCCCGGAGCCCGAGCAAGAGCGCGTCACGGGAGGGTACGTGGCGCCCATGCCGGGCAAGGTCGTGGTCGTGAACGTCGAACCGGGACAACCGGTCAGTTCGGGCCAGGTGCTGGTCATCGTGGAGGCAATGAAGATGGAGCACGCGATCACCTGCACGGAAGACAGCACCGTCAAAGCAGTGCGCGTCGCTGTGGGCGCGCAGGTTGAGGCCGGGCAGGTCCTGCTGGTCGTGGACACGGCGGAGGGCGGAGCGTGAGCACTGCACTGGACCAGATCATCAACGACCTCGCGGCCGAGCAGGCCGCGCTTGCGAGGGTACTGGACGTCCTCTCCGCGGGGGATTGGGACGTGCCGACGCACGCCCCGGGCTGGTCGGTGCGCGACCAGGTCTCCCATCTGGCCTACTTCGACGAGGCTGCTGCCCGGGCGATCACGGACCCTGAGGCCTTCTCGGCCGAGGTACGCGAGTTCTTGGTGGCGGGTCCGGACGCCGAAGCCCGCTACCTGGCGCGCGGCAGGGGCATGGCGCCCGCCGGCGTGCTCGACTGGTGGCGCGCGGCAAGCGGCGCGCTGATCGCGGCGGCGCACACGCTCGACCCGGACGCTCGTGTGCCGTGGTTCGGCCCGGCCATGGGCGCGGCGTCGTTCATCACCGCGCGGCTGATGGAGACCTGGTCGCACGGCCTCGATGTCGTCGACGTCGCCGGCGCCGACAGACCGGACACGGACAGGCTGCGCCACGTCGTGTTCCTGGGCGTGCGCACCCGTGCGTACAGCTACGCCGCGCGGGGGATGGCACAGCCGGCGGCGCCCGTGCGCGTGGAGCTCACGTCGCCATCGGGGGAGCGGTGGGTCCTCGGCGATGCGGGTGCCGCGGATGTGATCCGTGGCACCGCGACGGACTTCTGCCGGGTGGTCACCCAGCGCCGTCACGTGGCGGATACCGGCCTGGAGGTCCAGGGAGCGGCCGCCGAAGAATGGATGGCCATCGCCCAGGCGTTCGCCGGCCCGCCCGGGCAGGGACGCCGTCCCGGGGAGTTCGTCGAGGAGAAGTCGGCGTGAGCGACGAACCGGTACACCTCGAACGTGCGGGCGGCGTGGCCACGGTCACGCTCGACTCCCCCGCGAACCGCAATGCGCTCTCCCGGGCCCTGATGGCCGGCCTCGAAGAGAGCCTGGACGCGGCGATCACCGATGACCGCGTGCGCCTGATCGTCCTGACCGGCGCGGGGCCGGTGTTCTGCTCCGGCGCCGACCTCAAGGAGCGGGGCGGCGTCAGCGAGCAAGGGCGTGGAGGAGGAGCGGGCGGGCTGGTCACGGTCCTGAAGCAGATCTGGTACTCGCCGAAGCCGGTCATCGCCCGCGTCAATGGCCCGGCGCGCGCCGGCGGCCTGGGGCTCATCGCCGCATGCGACATCGCCGTAGCCGTAGACAGCGCCACGTTCGCGTTCAGCGAGGTGCGCATCGGCGTGATCCCTGCGATCATCTCCGTCGTCATCCTGCCAAAGCTCGGCCCTGCGAACGGGATGGAGCTCTTCCTGACCGGCGACACGTTCGACGCCGGTGAGGCGGTGCGGCTGGGCCTGCTGCACGCGGCCGTGCCCTCGGACCAGATCGACGAGCGCGTCGCCCGCTACGCGAGCAGCATCCTGCAGGGCGCGCCCGGAGCGCTTGCGGGCTGCAAACGGCTGGTGCGCGAGGTGCCGGCGATGCCCATCGATGCCGCCTTCGCGTTCACGGCCGCATTATCGGCGGAGTTCTTCACGTCGGCGGACGCGCGCGAGGGCATGACGGCCTTCGCGGAAAAGCGCCCGCCGCGCTGGGCGCAGGACGTGTGATGGACAGCCAGGCGAAACCACCGCTGCGTATCGCCAACTGCTCCGGCTTCTACGGCGACCGCCTCACCGCGGCCCGCGAGATGGTCGAGGGCGGGCCGATCGACTTCCTGACCGGCGACTACCTCGCCGAGCTGACGCTGCTCATCCTCTGGAAGATGAAGCAGAAAGACGGCAACGGCGGCTATGCCCTCACATTCGTGCGGCAGATGGAAGAGGTGCTGGGTACGTGCCTGGACCGGGGCATCAAGATTGTGACGAACGCAGGCGGGCTCAACCCCGCCGCGCTGGCCGCGAAGATGCGCGAGCTGGCGGACCGGCTGGGTTTGCAGGCGAACATCGCGCACATCGAGGGTGACGACATCCTCACCAAGCTGCCCGACCTGCAACGCCGCGGCGAGAAGCTGGCCCATCTGGACACCGGCCGCCCACTGGCAGACTCGGGCATCCAGCCGGTGGCGGCGAACGCGTACCTCGGAGCATGGGGGATCGTCGCGGCGCTCAACACCGGCGCCGACGTGGTCATCTGCCCGCGCGTCACGGATGCCTCGCTCGTCGTCGGCCCGGCCGCCTGGCACTTCGGATGGGGCCGGTCTGACTGGGACCGTCTCGCCTCGGCAGTGGTCGCGGGCCATATCCTGGAGTGCGGCGCCCAGGCCACCGGTGGCAACTACTCCTTCTTCCAGGAAGTGCCCGGCCTGCAGCATCCCGGCTTCCCGATCGCGGAGATGCATGAGGACGGATCCTTCGTCGTGACCAAGCACGAGGGCACGGGCGGGCTCGTCTCCGTCGGCACCGTCACCGCGCAGTTGCTCTACGAGATCGGGGACGCGCGCTACCTGAACCCGGACGTCGTGGCGCGATTCGACACGATCCATCTGGAGCAGCGGGGCGCTGACCAGGTGCTGGTGACCGGCGTGCGCGGCGAACCGGCACCCGACACGACGAAGGTGTGCATCAACTACCTCGGCGGCTTCCGCAACACGATGACGTTCGTGCTCACCGGACTGGATATCGAAGAGAAGGCGCAGCTCGCCGAGGAGACCCTGTTCGCGGAACTCGGGGGCAAGGAACAGTTCGACGAAGTGAGCGTGCGACTCAGCCGCTCCGACAAGCCAGACCCGGCGTCGAACGAGGAGGCAGGCGCCTTCCTGCGGATCACGGTCAAGGACAAAGACCCGGCGAAGGTCGGCCGCGCGTTTTCCGGCGCCGCCATCGAGATGGCGCTCGCGAATTACCCCGGCTTCCACATGACCGGGGGCCCTTCCGCGGAAAGCTCCTACGGCGTGTACTGGCCGACGCTCGTCCCCGCCGACGCCATCGACGAGGTGGTCGTCGGACATGACGGCTCGCGCATCAAGGTCCCGCCCGCGAAACCGGGGGTAGGCGCACCGGTGGAGCCGAGCGCCGGGCCGTCCGTGCCGGCGCCGGGCGGGCCGACCGCGCGCATGCCGCTCGGCACCGTCATCGGCGCGCGGTCGGGCGACAAGGGCGGCAACGCCAACGTCGGCCTCTGGGCGCGCAGCGCTGCGGGGTACGCCTGGCTGACGCGCGAGCTCACCCTCGAGCGGTTCAAGGAGCTCGTCGCCGAGGCGCGGGACCTCGAAGTACGCCGCTACGAACTGCCGAACCTGCGGGCACTCAACTTCGTGGTCGTTGGGCTGCTCGGGGAGGGTGTCGCTTCCTCGACGCGGACAGACCCGCAGGCCAAGAGCCTCGGCGAATATCTGCGCGCGAAGCTGGTGGACCTGCCGCTGGCGCTGCTTGCGGATGCGTCATTCCACCCGGCAGCGGAAGCCTGACCCGTGCGTGTTGACGCAGGGGCCTCGGCCTCGGGTGGCTGGCGAGCGGCCGGATGGAGGGTCGAACGTCTGCGGCGATGATGCCGTCGCCGCCGGCGACCGATCAGGCAGGGTGCGGTGGCCGGCCGGGCCGGAGACCCGCCTGCCGCCCCGCCGCCGCCGCCGCCGCCGCGAGGATGCGCGGCCACGCATGTTCCGCACGCCACGCCGCCGCACCGCCGCGGGCGGCTCGACCGCGTCGAGCGGCAGGGTGAGCCACGGCGGCGCGGCGCCGCCCGCGGACAGGGCAGCCGGCCGGGGAGTGGCCGCTGCCGCATCCTTGACCTCGAACGTGCCCCCGTCGCTGCGGCCCCAGACCTCCGGGAAGTACTGCTCGTAGGCGGTGGCCGGCGGCAGCTTGAAGATGCCGGGCGTGGTCGCGCGGGCGAAGTACGTGTATGCGTACACGCCTTTCGCCACGAAGCGCGCGAACAGCACGACGCGGTTGTCGCGCACGTCCGTGTGGCCGAAGGGGCTGTAACGCTTGTCGATCTGATACGACTTCCGCTGCGCGTCCGCGACCTGCCGCTGGATCGCCGGTGGCGTCGTACGCAGGCTCGTGTCGATGGGCTCGAGTCCGGCTGGCAGGTTGTCCTCCAGGACAAGGAAGTTGAGGTCGGACGGTGCAACCAGCGTGACCTTGACGCGGACGACGTCGCCCAGGTTCGCGCGCGTTGTCGGCGTGCCGGTGGGATCGGCGGCGAGGGCGTACTCGTGCGACACGCCGATGCCGTAGTTCGCCGCCTCGACGCCGTCGGCCGGCGTAAAGTAGCGCAGGTGCGCGGTGTAGTAGAGACGGCCGGCGGCGCTTGCGGGTGACCGCTGGATCCGCAGATCGTTGGTCACGTCTTTGAGCAGGTCTTTCATCTGGATGACGACGCTGTCCTCCTGGCGCACCTTGCCCTTGTCGGCCTTGCCGGCGAGCTTGCGGCTACCGTTGAGATCGACGCTGTAAGTGAACGACGCCTGGGCGTCCTTGCGGACGAGCATGAAGTCGGTGATCGCCAGCAGCGAGACGGCGGTATCGTGGGGCGACTCCCAGTGGCCGTCCTTGCGCGCGACCATCAGCCAGCGGAGCGTGCCATCGACGAGCGGATTGTCCGGGTGGAAGGCAGTGAACGCCTGCAGCACCTGCGCCGTCGTCTGCGTGCTGTTGCCGAACAGGCCTGCGTCGTACGCCGCCTCCTCCCAGTGGCTGCCGGTCGCGGACGGGATCGCCGCGCCTTGCAGCTCGTCCAGCAGCGTGGTCACGCGCGGATCGCTCATGGAGCCGCCGCTCAGCTTGATCGCCAGCGCGAGCCACGCCTTGCCGGTGTTGCTCATGCCCGTGCGCTGCTCCGCCAGCGCGAAGCTGCGCCCGAGGTCGCCGTCGCCGTTGCGGGCGAGGGCGTAGAGGATGAACGCGCGCAGGTCCAGTTGCGGGGAGAGCACGTCGCGAGGCAGGTCCAGTTGCTGCCGCAGATAACGCGCGGCGTTGGCCTGGGTGTTCGTGTCTACGTGGTAGCGGTCGCGGCTTGCTTCCGCCAGGCCGATCAGCACCCACGCCGTGATCGCGGGGTCGGAGTCGTCGCCGCTCCACCAGCCCCAACCGCCATCGACGTGCTGATTGTTATAGAGGCGCTGGAGCGAACGCTGCACCAGCGCGTCGAGGGCGCCGCCGGCGCGGGGCGCTGAGAGGTCGGTGAGACCGAGTTCTTTCGTCGCGCGGCGGAGCGCGAGTTGCGGCAGGAAGCGACTGACGGTGGTCTCCGCGCTCTCGTAGGGGTACTCCTTGATGTACTGCAACGCCGTGTCGACGCCCGCGGCGAGCGATGGCGCGACGCGCACGGTCAGCTCGCCGGCGTCCGGGCGCACGTAGTAGGGCACAGCGATCGCCTCCGACGCCTGGCCCGTGACCTCGCCCGCGGTGCCGACGGTCTCCGGCGTGAAGAAGGAGTAGAGCGGGAGCGTGAGCTTCACGCTGTCCGACTTGCCGCCGGCCTTCGCATCGAACGTGAGGTTGAAGCTGTCGTGGCCCGGGGCAGCCGTCGTCTGCCAGCGGACCAGCGCGTCCTGCCCGGGCTGTACGGTCACGTTCCGGGTCGCGTCGCCCACCACGCTGATCCCGTCGGCCCTGAGCGAGACGTCGACGCCCAGCGGCGACCCGGTGAAGTTGTGCACGATGGCGCCGAGCGACGCCTGGTCGCCGGCGACGAGGAAGCGGGGCACAGCGGGCCGGATGATCAGGTCCTTCGTGGTGACGATCTCGTTACGCGCCTCCCCGGCCTTCGTGTCCGCGGTGACGCCGCGGGCGGTGAGGCGCCACGTTGTCAGCGTGTCGGGCAGCTTGACATCGACGGTCGCCCTGCCATCGGCGCCGGTGCGGAGCGAGGCGTCCCAGTAGGCGGTGTTCGGGAAAAAGGTGCGCGTCTGGTCGCCGGCGCCGCCGCCGCCGCCCTTGCCACCCTGCGACAGCCGCACGGCCAGCTCGTTCGCGCGGTCGATCGACACGGCATAGCTCGACCCGCTCATCACGCTCAGGGGGCGCTGTGACCAGAACGCTTGCAGGGCGGGCTGCGCCGGATCGTCCTGGAGCGACAGCACCGACTTGTCGACCAGCGCGAGGGACAGCTCGGCGGGGACGCCGTTCCCGTTGCTGTCCGTCGTGCGGATGGTGTAGTGCACCGTGTCGCGCGGCGCGTACGTGCCGCGGTCCGGCGTGATCGCGATGTTCAACGTCTTGACGTCGGTCGAGACCTTCAGGTCGGCCATCCCGATCTTCAGTTGCGGCAGGGGGTCGGTGGCGGTCGGCGGCTTGAAGAGCATGGCGCTGACGAAGACGTTCGGCACGTGGTCTTCTGTGATCGGCACCTCAATCACCTCGGAGTTGGTCGCGAAGTCGCGCAGGTCGTAGCGCAGGAGGCGGCCGCGTTCCTGCGTCACCAGCCCGCGGCTGCCGGCGAACGGGGCGGCGATGAGGATCTTCGCCGTTTCGCCCGGCTTGTACTGGTCCTTGTCGGCGACGAGCTGGATCACGTCGTCGTTGCCGACGCGCCAGCTTGCGTACTCACCGCTCGACACCCAGACCTCCACCGACGACCGGATGGGGTTCCCGGCGGCGTCCGTGGACTCGGCGAGCAGGTAGTACTCGCCGCTCTTCGCGGGGCGGAACGCGTACTGTCCCTTCCCGCCGGCGCCGGTCGTCACGTCGAGCGTGCGCTCCAGCGTGTCCTGCGGCGTGCTGCTGTAGTGCTGGGTGCCATCGGCGTCGCGGGTGCGCACGGTCTTCCACTGGCGGGAGAACACGCTGACGCGGGCGTGGACGCCCGGCGCGGCCTTGCCGTCCACGCCCAGGCTCACAACATCGACGGTGGCGTCCTGGCCGGCGTTCGCGACGTAGTCTTTCGGCTTCATGCCGAAGTAAAACTGCCCCTTGTGGACAATGACGCCCGTGAAGTTGCCGACGGCCTGGCCGTTCTGATCCGTAACGGTGGCCTCCAGCGTGAAGGTCTGGCTCAGCGGGTCGGCGGAGAGGTCGGCGGGGAGGCCGAACGTGAACGCGCCCGACGCATCGGTCTTGCCGGCGCCTGTGCCGCGGACGTGCTGCTGCTGCTGGAAGTACGGGCCGCTGCTGTAGTCGTAGGTCGGCGTGTAGTCGCTAAAGCTAAAGCCGGGGTAGTCCGCGCTCTGGAAGAAGTACGGCTGCGACGTCACGGTCCAGTTCACCGCCGCATCGGCGAGCGGCGCCCCGAAGAACAGGTCGGCGGTCACGGTGGCGCGCACGCGCTCGCCGTTGACGTAGGCGTCCTGCGAGGGCTTGAGGCTCACTTCGAACTCCGGGTTCTTGAACGCGGCGACGCGGAAGGGGATGAAGGCGATCTGCGGGCCGAACAGGGTGCCCGCCGGCGGCGAGACAGCGCCCGCCGGCGGCGAGCCCACGACCGTCTGCAGCCGAGCGTAGTACTGGCCGGTGCTGGCCTCCGTGCTAAGCGCAAGCCGCGTGTCGAAGGTCCCGAAGCCGGACAGCGTGACGTCCTGCGACTGGACCTCGCGGCCGCGGTCGTCGGTGATGACGAGGCGGAGCGGCGTCGCGGGCGGCAACGAGTAGTGGGCGTCGTCGTCCTTGCGCACCACGCCCTTGAAGTAGACCGTCTCGCCAGGACGGTAGATCGGCCGGTCGGTGTACAGGTGGCCGACGAGCGGCGGCAGGATGAACTGGAAGCCGCCCTGCGCGATGGCCGCCGCCGGGTTGATGCCGTTGCTCCACTGCGTGCCGGACAACGCGACCCGCCCGCCCGACTCCGCCGACACGTAGTAGCCGGGGTAGATGCCGTTGGCCGGGGTGGCGGTCGTGACGCGCGCCACACCCTGGCCGTCCGTCGTGCCGCTGGCCACGATGCTGCCGCCGGGGCCGAACACGTCGAACGGCATGCCGGCGACCGCGGCGCCGCTCCGCATATCGACCATCCACACCAGCAGGTCGTGCGTGGTCCACTTCGTGACGACGTTGACGCTGCTGACGACGAGCGGCATCGTCTCGCCACCCAGGGCGCCGGGCGCGGTGACGCTGAGGTAGTAGACGCCCTCCGGCAGCTTCGCAGCCGGCGGCGCCAGCCGCGTCATGACGACCACGGGCTTGTCGAGCGGGGCGCTGGCGATGGGCTCGCTCCAGCTCCGCACGAGCCGCGCGCCTGCGGGCGCCGGCCCGGTCATGCCGTGGCTCTCGATGGAGATCAGGTCCTCGCGCTTGATGGAATAGAGCGCAAAGTCGACCCGGTCGAGGTTCCAGGCGGTCACGCCCACCTTCGGATCAAGGTAGGCATCGAACGTGCCCGACGTCGATGACCGGAAGAGGCTGAAGCTGGGCTGCATCTTCTGCGTGACGAAGCGCAGGTCGAGCGGTGCGGCGAGGTGCGCGCCGTAGCGGTCGACGGCGCCGGTGCTCAGCGTCACGCGGTACGGCGACGACGGTGGCATGGCCAGGCCGATGGTCAGCGCGGTGTCATCCGGCGACCAGTTCATGTACGGGTCGTTCGCGGGCTTCGGGTCGATGGCGATGTGCAGCTCGACCGACTTCTCATTCATGGGGTTGTTGAAGCGCAGGGTGACGCCATAGCGCTCGGCGGCCAGGCTGCCATTGGCAGGCACGGTATTGACCACACGCGGCAATCCGACCGTGGTGAACGTCCAGCGCACGTCCGCGGCCGAGGCGGCGCCGCCGCCCGGCGTCTTGACGCCGCCGCGCACCGTCGCCTCGAACGCCGTGTCGAGGGCGAGGGGCCGCGCCGGGTGGAACACGTACGTGCGGTCGTCGGTCCATTCGATGCTGCCAGCGACCGGCGCGCGCGCCTCTCGGGCGACGAGCGAGAATGCCGCCGACGCCGACGCGCGGTCGACGGGCTGGTTGTACCCCACCTTGATCTCCGGCAAGGGCGCGACGAACTTGCTGTTGTCCGGCGGGAAGAAGGCAACGACCTTCGGTGTCAGCGTGCTGAAGGAGAAGACGTAGTCGGCGTCCAGCGTCGCGCCCAACTGGTTCGCCAGGCCGGCCTTGACGCGGACGGTGTAACGCGACGACGGCGCCCAGCCGGCGCCGGCAGGCGTGAAGGTGTAGAGCGACGTGTTCAGCCAGCGCCCCTGGCCGGCGACGGGTGGGTCGAACGCGAGGATGCCGTCCGGGCCGCGCTGCGCGATCACGGTGAGCGGCGCGACCGAGCGGCTGAACTGCACCATGATCGCCGCGTCCAGCCCGACCTCGACAGCACCGTCCTGCGGGAAGGCCGAGGCCACGTTGAGCTTGCCCTCCGTGACGAAGCGGAATCCCAGGTCGACGGGCGCCGCCCCTTTGGGCACCTGCGTCGGCGCGAGCTTGAGGCTGACGTCGTACGCGACGCCGCGCGCGAAGCCCGGCCACTCCGGCCGGAAGGTCAGTACGTCGCCGATGAAGCGGCGGCGGCCCGCCGGCTCGTGGCTGATGCGCAGCGCGGCGAGCGCGGCCTGACGGTCCAGCGACCCGGCGAGCCGGATGCGCACCGGCGCCATCGGCGAGACGGCGTCGCCGCCGGGTCCGAGCACCTCCACGCACAACGGCTTGTCGCAGCGCGAGCCGCCGCCGCCCGCCAGCCCGAAGCGCACGCCCGCCACGGCGCCCGCGACGATGAGCGCGGCGACCGCCCCCGCCGCGAGTTGCTGCCACAGGCTCAGCGCGCGCCAGCGTCCGGCGACGTGCGATAGCGCGCTCCGTACACGTGCGACCATCCGCTCAGCCATCGTGCTCCTCCTCACGGGGCCTCCACGAAGATCGTCGTGGTCCCGCTCCACAGTTCCGTGCCGTCGGACGCCAGCGCGCGGGCCCGGAAGGCGTGCGTGCCCGCGCTGACCTGCCAGTTGACGCGATACGGCGCCGACGCCGTCCGTCCGATTCGCGCACCGTCGACGTACAGCTCGACCCAGCGGACGGCGGCGGACGGCACCGCCTCGACCGCGATCGCCTGATCCTGGGGACGCAGCGCGCGCGTCAGGTGCAGCGTTACGCCCGCGGCCGGCGACACCAGCCGCAGCGCGGGCGCATGCGCCGGGATGGCGCCGCCCGCCGCGGGCGCGACCGCACCCGTCAGCTCGTACGGCGGCACCGGCGGCAGCGGGACGCCGGCGGCGCGCGCCCAGGGGATCGCCTCGGACGGGACGAACGCGTAGACGCGCACCGTCGTGGCGCCAGCGCAGCCTGCCTCCGGGACGCCCGTGGCGTCGCACACGCTGACCTCGCGGTAGTAGTCGTCGGCCCGCACGGGCGCCGTGCCCGCCGCAAACAGCTCGAGGCGCTGGCGCGGACAGGCCGGCGTGGGCAGCAGGCCGGACGGGAGGCACACGGCGACGCGCTCGATTCCGGGCGGCTGCACGAATGCGCGGGGCGGGTGGCCGGTGGCAGCGCTGTTCATCACATCGCGCCAGATCGGCGCCGCGCCATCGACCCCCGAGACGTCGCGGATCGGCGTATTGTCCGCGTTGCCCGCCCAGACGCCGACCACGAGGTCGCGCGTGTACCCGACGGTCCAGTTGTCGCGAAAGTCGGTCGTCGTGCCGGTCTTGACCGCCGCCCGGACGTCGAGCTGGAGGGGGCTGTTGTAGCCAAACCCGGGGGCGCGCGCATCGCTGTCGGACAGGATGTCGCCGATCAGGTACGCCGTCGCCGGTGAGACGACGCGCTCCCGCGCCGGCGCCGGCGCGCGGTACAGCACGCGCCCCCCAGCGTCTTCGACGCGCAACACCGCGACGGGGTCCACCCGCACGCCCCCGGCGGCGAAGCCCGCGTACGCCGCTGTCAGGTCGAGCAAGCGCACCTCGCCACCGCCGAGCGTGAGCGAGAGGTCATAGCGCGCGGGGTCACCGAAGGTCGTCAACCCCATGCGCCGGCCAAGCGCGACGGCGCGGTCGATGCCCACCGCAGCCAGGACGCGCACGGCCGGCACGTTGTAGGAGGAGGCGAGCGCCTCGCGCAGCGGCACCGGACCGTGGAACGTCATGTCGTAGTTGTTGGGCGCGTAGGGCTGGCGTTGGCGCGTCTGGAGCGTCGTCGGGATGTCCAGCAGCTCCGAGGCGGGCGTGAAGCCCGCCTCCAGCGCGGCGGCGTAGATGATCGGCTTGATCGAGCTGCCCGGCTGCCGCTCGGCGAGCGCCACGTTGTAAGCGCCGTCGATCGACGCGTCGAAGTAATCGGCGCTGCCGACCATCGCGCGCACGGCACCGGTCGCCGGATCGATGGCCACGACGGCGCCGTCCGTGAGGTTGTGGTCCTTGAGCGCGGCGACCTGGCGGTCGACCGCCGTCTGCGCCGCCCGCTGCAGGTCGAGGTCCAGCGTCGTGTACACGCGCAGGCCACCGGCCGCTACGGCGCCGGTGCCGACGAGACCAGGCAGCAACTGCCGCACCCAGGCGACGAAGTGCGGCGCCTCGATCGGGAAGGGCCTCGGATTGAAGCGCAGCGGCTCGGCCGACGCCGCCGCGGCTTCCGCGCGTGTAATGTCGCCGGTGGCCACCATACGGCCGAGCACCGTCGCCTGGCGTGCCCTCGCCGCCCCCGCGTGCGTGAACGGGTCGTAGGACGCTGGCGACTGCAGCAGACCCACGAGGAGCGCCGACTCGGCGAGGTCGAGGTCGCGCGCGCCCTTACCGAAGTACGTGCGGGCCGCCGACTCGACGCCATACGCCAGGTTCCCGAAGTAGACGCGGTTCAGGTACAGCTCCAGCACCCGATCCTTGGACATCGACCGGTCGATGCGCAGGGCGAGGAGCGCCTCCCGGATCTTGCGGAGGGGGTTCTCGGACGCGCGCTGCTGGGGGTCAAAGTAGAGATTGCGTGCCAGTTGCTGCGTGATCGTGCTTCCGCCCGATCGCACCTGCCCGTGGACCAGGTCCGTGAAGGCGGCACGGGCGATCGCACGCAGGTCGACGCCCGGATTATCGTAGAATGACGCGTCCTCGGTTGCGACGACCGCCTGCCGCAGCCGCACGGGCAGATCCCGCAACGGCACGTACGTGGAGCGCGTATCGGCGGGGCCACTGGAGTCATAGAGGACGCGCCCGCTGGCATCGAGGATCTTCGTCGATTCGGGCAGGGCTGGGGCTGCCGGCGGCGGCGGCAGCGGCGCCAGATAGAAGGCGGCCCAGGCCAGCACTGCGGCGATGGCGGCGTAGCGCGCCCAGCGCACCAGCCTCGCGCCGTGCGTCAGGGGCCCCGCGCTCCGGCGGAGGGCCGCCCCGATGTCCAGCGTTTCGCTCGTCACCAGCACGTGTCGTTCCGGACGGGTCCCGTCCTGCCTCCGCCGCCAGTGTCGGCTACCGCGCCGGTCGGTGCCGGTCGCGTCGCCTACGGCGAGACGACGCGATGCCTACGCCGCACGGCGATGCGCCCGCCGCGGCCAGCGAGGACGTGCCGGACGTCACCCGGCGGCCACAGGGAAGCGGAGCGTCGGGCCGGCCGCCGACGTGCATCGTGGCCGGCGCCTGGCTCAGCGCACCACGACGTCCTCACGCACGAGCACTTGATGCGCGGTGGACTCGGTGACGGGTTGAGCACCCGTCGCTGGCCGACGCGGCCGATCAGCCCAGGGCGCTCGCGGGCAGCTTTTCGATATCGACGCGCACGGCGCGGTCGACCTGCACCGGCTGCCACTGGATCGGCCAGTAGCGGAGGTGGCCGTAACCGCCGGCGAAGTGCAGCCACTTCACCATGCCCGGCTCGACGTCCATCGGCCCCGTCCAGCCCTTGAACTGGTACGGGTCCCAGCCGTTGTAGACGATCACCTGCCCCGGCCGCACGGACTCCGACAGCTTGACCGGCACTTCGAACGAGCCGCAGTCGTTGAACACCCGCACCGCTTCGTTGTCGGCGATGCCCCGCCGCAGCGCCTCGCCGGTGTTCATCACCATGTGCGGCGCGCCGCGGTGCGTCTGGAGCATCAGCTTGTTGGTGATGTTCATCGAGTGGATCGACCAGCGGTTATGGCCGGACGTCAGCACGAACGGGTGCTCGCCACCCATCGCCGGGTTCTCCTTGTGCACCGGCAGCTCCTCGCCCGCCTCCAGGAACCAGTCGTGGTCGATGTAGAACTGCGCCCGCCGCGTCAGCGTCGGGTACGGCAGCAGCTTGTCCGTGTGCCACGTCAGCGACGTGAACGGCTTCCCCGGCTCGATGTCCGACGCCTGGTTGAGCATCGACACCGATTGGCCGATGTCCGTGAACATCGCGTAGCCGCGCTTCTTCATGGTCTTCAGGCTCTCACCCTTTGCGATGTTGCCGGCGATCGCCGTGTCCCGCACCCACTCCTCGATCACCTCGTCCACGGTGTCGAGCCCCAGCGAATAGCGGTAGACGAGATCCTTGAAGCTGCGCTCGCGGCCCGCGTGGTCGCTGTAGCTCACGACCTTCCGACGGCGTGCGCGCCGCTCGATCTTCCCGGCGAGCAGCTTGAAGATCTCCCACTCTGACTTCGCCTCGCCGGCCGGCTCCACCGCCGTGTCCGAGTAAGTGAGCTGCAGCAGCGACGGGCTCGCCAGGTGGAAGTTCGGCTTCTCGTAGTGCTGCGCCGCGGGCAGGATGATGTCGGAGTGCATGCCCGTCGTGCTCATCCGCCAGTCCACGCTGACGATGAGCTTGAGGTTCGGCCATTCGTGCTTGAGGGCATGCGTGCGGCCGCCACGCTGGCGGCGCAGCAGGTTGCCGCCCACCTCGAAGAGCACGCGCGGCGGCCTGTCGGCGGCGGGCAGCGTCGTGCCCTGCCACCAGCCCTTATCGAGCGCCTCCTGCACGTATGCGTCGAACGTGCGCTTCATCGACGGGTCGTTCCACTCCCCCACGTTCCAGCGCTCGCGAAAGCCGGCGTGGTAGTACCACATCCACGCGGGCGGCACGATGCCGCCGAGTCCGGCCCGCATCGCGTTCACCATCCCCTCGATGTGCGCCATCTCGTCCGTCATATCGGGGTACATCGCACGCATCAGCGGCAGCGCCGCCTCGCGCTGCCTCAGCACGCGGCGCGTCTCCTCCGGCCCTGGCCGCGTCTTCGCCCCGAAGATGCCCGGGCCCTCGAAGTTGCCCGGCGACCAACTGCCGATGCCGGAGCCGTGGCGCCCCCAGTTGCCGGTCAGCGCGAGCAACAGGATCATCGACCGCTGCACGAGGTCGCCGTGGTAGTACTTGCAGAGGTTCATCCCCATGCCGATCGTCGTCCGCCTGGTGGCGACCTTGCGCGCGATGCGGCGGATGACGTCGGGGTGGACGTCGGTGATCTGCTGCGCCTTCTCCGGCGTGTACTGCGCGAGATGCGCGCGCAGCAGCGCGAACACGGGCGCGACGCGCACGCGCGTGCCGTCCTTGAGCCGGGCGCTGTACCTGCCTTCGAGCGCGGGATCCCGACGGCCGGGCCTGAGCGTCGTGCGCGGCGCCTCGACGACCTCGCCGGCGCGCGCGTCATACCAGTAGAACTGCTCTTCGCTGCCGCCCTCCTCGATATCGGACTGCCGCAGGAAGCGGTGTGTGTCGAGGCGGACGAGCAACGGCAGGTCCGTCTGCCTCTGCACGAACTTCCGGTCGTAGATCCCTTCGTCGATGATCACCTTGCACATCGCCAGCGCGAGCGCGGCATCGGTCCCGGCGCGCACGGGGAAGTAGTAATCGGCGTGCACGTGCGACGGGCTCGTGTCCGGGGCGAAGTGGATCACCTCCGTGCCCTGGTAACGCGCCTCGCAGCCCAGGTGGTAGTTCGGGATCTGCGTGTACGCCGGGTTGCTGTGCCAGATCAGCCGCAGCTCCGCGTACCAGCGTGACTCCGGCGTCGACACCGGGTTGAACTTGCCCCAGGTGATGTAGTGGCCGGGCTGGAAGTCGTTGATCACGGCGTTGACGTCGGTGCTGATGCCGCCCAGCAGCTCGCACAGCAGCCGGCGCACGGGCCAGATCGCCATGAAGCCGCCCTCGGCCGGCGTCATCTCGTGGACGATCGTCTCCGGCCCACCCTCCTGGATCGCGTCGATGACCCCGTCGGCGATCTCGGTGAGCGCCGCATCCCACGAGATGCGCTTCCAGCGGCCAGCGCCGCGCGGGCCATCGCGCCGCATCGGGTACAGCACGCGTTCGGCGCCCGTGAGCGTCTCGCTCCACGCCGCGCCTTTCTGACAGCCCATGGGGTTGCGGTCGGGGATGCCCTCGACGACAGCGGCGACGGTCCCCGCCGCTTCCTCGTAGGCGATCTTGCCGTCCTTCACGTACACGCGATACGGGCAGCTCCCGGGGTAGCAGTCGACGCAGTGGCTCCCCCAGTACACCGCGTCCCACGACCAGCGCTCGCGATACGGCTTCAGCGAAGCGGGCTCCGGGCGCTCAACCATGGCTCGCCGCCTTCCGGTGTGTCTCAGCCGGGTCCGCCGTGAACGGCCCGAGCAGCTCCTGCCAGCGGTACACCGTGAGGCCGTCCATCAGCGCCGAGCGCTTGCCCCCGCGCGTCTTGCGCATCTCCTGCTCGAGCGTGCGCAGCGCCTTGTGCACGCGCGGGCCGAAGAGCCGCTCCAGATATTCGATCGGGATGCGGTGGCTCCACTCGACCGGCGCGTACTCTTCGTCGAGCAGCGCCGGGCTGAGCGGCGGGATGTAGAAGATGTTCGGGTCGGTGCCGTACTCCGGGTGCAGCGGCAGCGCCACCTCCCAGTCGTACACCAGCTTGTGGATCGGCCGCTCCGCGTCGTCCAGGTAGCCCACGAAGACGAGCCGCCCCGGGCACTGCCGCGCGCACGCCGGCGCCACCCCCTGCTCCAGCCGCGGGAAGCACATGATGCAGTGCTGGCTCACCTTGCGCGCGTAGTTGAAGTAGATCTTCTTGTACGGGCAGGCCTCGGCACAGAACTGCAAGCCCCGGCACTGCTCCTC
>JAGWOC010000223.1 GCA_028872875.1 Chloroflexota bacterium
CGGCCGCAGCGTGTGCAGCACGCTGATCGATTCCTTGTGCGCGGCGAGCACGTCCGGCAGCCGCCGATAAGCCATCGGGCTCTCGTCGAGGTCGCCGCCGCAGAGCACGACACCGCGTTCGGTGAGCCAGCGGTCCATCTCCTCACGGGAGAACCGGCGCTTGGCTTCCTTGCGGCCGAACAGGCGGCCGGCGCCGTGGACGGTCGAATAGAGCGACGCCTTCGCCTCGGCGCTATCCACGCCCTCCACGATCACGGCGTCGTCGCCCATGGAGCCGCCGATGAAGCCACGCTGGCCGGGCGCCGCCGGGGTCGCGCCCTTGCGGACTACCCACAGGTCGCGGCCGTCATGCCTCTCGCGCCAAGCGTAGTTGTGGTGGTTGTGGATCGACTCGGTGACGTTGCCGCCGATGATCTTGCGGACACGCTCGACGACCCACTCGCGACCGGCGTAGGCATAGCGCCCGGCCAGTTCCATGGCCGCGATGTAGCGCCGCCCGAGCTCGCTGTCCTCGTCGATCACGGTTGGCGGCACGTTCATGCCGTCCTTGCCGCCGGCGGCCTTGAGGTACTTGGTCGCGCTCGAATGGCCGAGCCCGCGGCTGCCGAAGTGGACGCCGATCCAGACATAGCCGTGCTCGTCGCGCAATAGGTCGACGTAGTGGTTGCCGCTGCCGACGGTGCCGAGCTGGGCGACGGCCTTCTGCCGGTAGTCGTCGCGGTCGGACTCGCGCCACGCCTCGCCGTCATCGAACAGCGGGTGCTCGACGCGCTCGTTGTTGGTGCGCCCGACGCCGAAGGAGATCGTGCGCTGCACGTCGCGGATGATCGGCCCGACGCGGTCCTGGATGGCCGAGAACGGCGTGTCGAGGCGCACCGCCATATTGCCGCAGGCGATGTCGAAACCGACGCCGGAGATGCTGATCTGGCCTTCGTAGGCGACGACACCGCCGACCGGCTGCGCATAGCCGAGGTGCCCGTCGGCGCAGATCACGCCGCCGACCACGTTACTGATGCCCATGCAGTTGCGCATCTGCGCCACCGTGGCGTC
>JAGWOC010000224.1 GCA_028872875.1 Chloroflexota bacterium
GCTGGCGTGCGACGCCCTCGTCACCGTGACCGCGCGCGTGCCCAACGACGCGCTGCTCGGCGAACTCGACGTGCGGCGCGACGCGTGGCACGACGCCGGCGTGCGGCGTGTGCAATGCATCGGTGACGCGCTCGCGCCCGGACTCATCGCCCACGCCGTGTACGCGGGCCATCGCTATGCGCAGGAGTTCGACGCGCCGCCGCCTGGCGACGTGCCGTTTCGCCGTTTCTTCCCGCTGCCCCAAATCCAATGAACACGCCCCGTCCCACGTCGTTCGGCCGTTTCGTCGTTCGCACGCTGCCCCTTGCCGGCGTGCTGCTCATCGGCGCCGCGCCCGCGGTGCACCGCACCAGTTCCGCGTTCCCTGGAACTGCGTTGGCGAAAACGGATACTGCGCTGGGTGCGCGCGCCGATTCCCTTCGCGGGTTCAGCGCGGCGACCGCCGACCGCGAGCGGGCGCTCGAGGCGCTCCTCGCGCAGCGCGTGAACCGTGACAGCACCGGCGCCGCGTTCCGCGTGCTCACCGGGGAACCACATCCCGCCGGCTCGGCACGCAACAAGTTTCTTGCCGACTGGGTCGCGGACAAGTATCGCGCCGCCGGACTCGAGGACGTGCGCCTGCGCCGTTACGACGTGTACCTGCCGTGGCCGCGAGAAGTTTCGGTGACGATGACCGCGCCGACGCACTACGCCGCGACGATGAAGGAGGACGCCGTCGCCGCCGACCCCGACACGAAACAGGACCCCGGCATCACCTACCTCGGCATGAGCGCGTCGGGCGACGTCACCGCCGAACTCGTGTACGCCAGCAGCGGCAACCCGGAGGACTACGACTGGCTCGCCGCCCATGGTGTGGACGTACGAGGCAAGATCGTCCTCGTGCGCTATTCGGTGCCGTACAGCTACCGCGGATACAAGGCGCTCGTCGCCCAGCAGCGCGGCGTCAAGGCACTGCTCATCTACTCCGACCCGCAGGAAGACGGCTACCGCAAGGGGCTCACGTTCCCGAACGGCCCGTGGGGACCCGAAAGCCACATCCAGCGTGGCT
>JAGWOC010000225.1 GCA_028872875.1 Chloroflexota bacterium
CGTTGCGGTGAGCACGCGGTAGCGCAACCGCCACGCCGGATCGGCGTACACCGGCGGCGCCGGCAGCGGCGGATAAGAGTCGCGCTTCGCAAACCGCGGGTCGGCAATGCGGTCCATGGCTCGGCGGGCAATGAGGCGCACGCGGCCGTCGGCATTCGCGAGTGCTTCGGTGAACGCGGGGCTGGCGGCGTCGCGCTGCGCCTCGGCGAGCAGCACCCGCCCGACGAAAAGGGAATCGGCGGCGGTGAGTGGCCGTTCTTGCGCGGAAAGCAGCGCGCCGGCGAGCACGAGGGCGAGCGACGCGCTGCGGATTGCGCGTCTCATGGCGGGAATGGAGCGCGGTGCCGCTCCGCCGCGGCGATGTGCTCGGAGAGCATCAGCACTCGCAGATCGTCGGACTTGCGCGTCACGAAAGGGCTGAGCTGATCGAACACGCCGTGTGCCCTGGCGGGCGCGCCGGTCTTGAGCAGGGCCACGACGGCGGCGTCGCGCAACAGGTTGTCGTCGAGCCAGCGATGTCCCCGCACGCGCGCCGAGACGACCGCATCCACGTCGGCGGCGGCCGCGGGCCACCGGTAGCCCGCGGCGGCGTGCAGCAGGCGCCACGCGGCCTGCGCGTCGCTCGGCGCGTGCTGCGCGTCAAGGAACCGCGTCACGCCGTCGTAGAATGCCTCGTCGGTCCATCCCATGGTGCCGCCGTGCAGCGACGCTTCGACGTCGGTCGCGAGCTTGAAGAAGATCCCCCAATCCGCCGGCGAATGGTCGGACGCCATCAGGTCGCGCAGCATCTGCCGCTGCGCCACGGCGAGGCGCGTCGCGTTGTCCTCGTTCGCAAGGCTCGCCGTGGTGAACGTTTCGGTGCGCAGGCGATACCCGAGGGCCAGTGCCTTCACGCGCGCGATGTTGAGCGAGGGCAGGCTTTCACTGCCCGGCGGAAGCCGGGTGTCGGTGAGTGCGGTCCCGACGTCGAACCGGGAATCGCCAAGTCCGGAGAACCCGGTGGCGTACTCCTTCATGTAGCGGGTGAGCTCGGTCCCG
>JAGWOC010000226.1 GCA_028872875.1 Chloroflexota bacterium
GGAGTTCGGCCCGGCGAACAGCGCATGGCAGACGCTCGACATGCTCGCGTTCGTCGTCGGGCCGGCGCTCGGCGGCATCCTGCTGGCGTTGAACGACCTGGCGCTGGCCTTCCTCCTGAACGGCGTCTCGTTCTTCCTGATCGCCGCCGTGCTGTGGACGCTGCCGAAGGCGAAGGCCCGGACGGCGTCGTCACTTCCCGCCGTCGAAGCCGCTGCCGCCACGGCCGAGACCGTCGAGACACCGGTCGCGAGGGGGGCCACGGCCGACACGGCAGGACCGGCGGCGGGGACTCCTGCAGCGGCGAATACCCTGCCGATGGGCCCCTCCGCCCCGGTCCACGCCAGCTTCCGGCGACTCCCGCGGCGTCCGCTCGCCGGCATCTTCACGATCGACGCCGCGAACGCCTTCGTCTCGCAGGCTCTCTTCACGCTGCTCGTGATCCTCGTGGCGGAGGTCTACCGCAGCGGAGATGCATCGGTCGGGTTCCTCAATGCGGCGATTGGCGTCGGTGGGGTCGTCGGCGCGGTCGTCACCGGGGTGCTCGTGCTGCGGCGCAACCTCGCCCCGGCCGTGCTGACCGGTGCGCTGACGGCCGGCGCCGCGACGATCCTCCTGGGGCTCACCCACGTCGTCGAGGTCGCCTTCGTCCTGGTCGGCGTCACCGCTGCCGCGAGCGTCGCGCTCGACGTGTCCGACACGACGATATTCCAGCGTGTCGTCCCGGATGAGCTGCGTGGGCGCGCCACGGGTGCGTGGATGTCTGCCACCACGCTCTTCAACGCCGCAGGTTCGCTCGTCGCTCCGCTGCTCTTCACGACGGTCGGACTGCTGCCGCTGATGCTCGGGATGGGCGCGGCGCTCGTCGCGGGCGGCCTTGCGGCGGTCACCCCGATCGGCGCCGCGGCGATCCGCGAGCCGACCACCTTCGAACGGCAGCTCCTGCGCGCTGCACGGCTCCCGGTGTTCGCGGGCCTCGCGCCCGCGCGCGTGGACCACGCGCTGCGCCACGTGCACGCGATGACGTTCAATGCAGGCGA
>JAGWOC010000227.1 GCA_028872875.1 Chloroflexota bacterium
TCGGGTGGACGGCGATGGCCCCCGGCATGCGGCTCGCCCCCGGCCACGGCCTGAGCGAACGGCCGCTGCACGACGGCCGGCTCCACTATTCGCCGTCGGTGCTCAGCGAGTCCATCTACGAGCCCACGCTCAACAGCGGCTCCGAAGTCGACGTGCCGCTCATCATCGATGGCCGGGTCGTCGGCGTGCTCGCGGTGGAGAGTGCCGACCCCGACGCGTTCGGCGAGAGCGACTTCGAGATCCTCACCGCGAGCGCGAACCAGGCGAGCATCGCACTGGCCCGTGCCCGGCTCATCGTGTCGCAGCGCCGCCGCGCCGACGAGCAGCAGGCGCTGCTGGAGACGATGAGCGATCTGGTGGCGCAGCGCGAACTCTCCAAGACGCTGCAGGCCACCCTCGAGCGCGCCGTGACGTTGCTCGGCGTCACCGGCGGCGAACTCGCGATCTATGACGCGGCGAACGCCGAGCTGGTGATTGCCGCCAGTCACCACGTCGGCATCGACTCGGCGGGCCTGCGGCTCAAGCTGGGGGAAGGGGCGATGGGGGCCGTCGCGCAAACGCGCGAACCGCTCATCATCCCGTCGTACCGGGAGTGGCTGGGCCGCTCCGACAAGTACGCCGACGTCGCCGTCGACGCCGTGGTGGCGGCGCCGCTGCTCGTCGGCAACCGGCTCGTCGGCGCCATCGCCGTCGTCACCGACGATTCGTCGCGCGTGTTCGGCAACGAGGATCTGCGGCTGCTCAACCTGTTCACGCCGCAGGCGGCGATCGCCATCGAAGGGGCGCGGCTGTACGAGGAAGCGGCGCGGCAGCGCGAGTACTTCCGCAGCCTGCTCAACAACAGCCCGGTCGCCATCGTCGAACTCGATCCGCAGTATCGCGTGGCCGCCTGCAACCCGGCCTTCGAGCGCCTCGTCGGCGACACCGAGGACGAGGCGCGCGGCAACAACCTCGACGAACTCATCACCGACCCCACGTCGCTCGCCGAAGCCACACAGTACAGCAAGGATGCCGTAGATCGCCCAGTGAAAGGCATC
>JAGWOC010000228.1 GCA_028872875.1 Chloroflexota bacterium
GTCCGACGACCTCCACCTCCACCACGTCGCCCGGCTGCAGCGGGCTCACGCCAGACGGCGTTCCCGTGAGCACGAGATCGCCCGGCTCGAGCGTGATGTACCGGGAGATGTAGGCGAGCAGCACGGGAATCGGGAAGGCCATCTCCGCCGTGCTGGCGCGCTGGCGCTCCACGCCGTTGTGGCGCGTGACTACGGTCAGCGCGCCAAGGTCGAACGACGCCCGCGACTCGTCGCCCAGCGGCAGGAACGTGTCCGACCCCTTGGCGCGCGCCCACTGGCCGTCACTCTTCTGCCAGTCGCGCGACGACACGTCGTTGGCCGCCACGATCCCGCGCACCCCCGCGATGCACTGCGCGACGGTCGCCTTGCGCAGCGTGGCGCCAATCACGATCCCGACTTCACCCTCGAAGTCCACGCGCCCCGCGTCGGGGGGCAGTGCGATGGGCGTGCCCGTGGCGATCGCGCACGACGGCGGCTTCAGGAAGAGCAGCGGCTCCGCCGGAACGTCGTTGCCCAGCTCTTTCGCGTGTTCCAGGTAGTTGCGGCCGACGCAAACGACTTTTCCAGGACGTTCCATGACGGAATCTACCCCGCAGTGTGAGAATGGGTCGAGTAGAACGCCTGCAGTTCATCACGCAGCGCCGCCCACGGCCCGTCGAGCCGGCGCGCCGGAGGCAGCCCCGCCAGCAATGCCCGCCCGTACGACTTGCGCACCACGCGCGGGTCACAAATTACCACCGCGCCGCGGTCCGTCGCCGTGCGAATCAGGCGTCCGAACCCCTGCTTGAGCCGCAGCGCCGCGTGCGGCACCATGTAGCCGGCAAACGCGTCGCCGCCGGCCGCCTCGATCGCCTCGCATTGCGCCGCCGTCACCGGCTCCGTCGGCACGCGAAACGGAATCTTCGCCAGCAGCAGCCCGCGCAGCGCGCGCCCCGGCACGTCCACCCCTTCCCAGAACGTCGCCGTGCCCACGAGCACCGCGTCGCCGTGATCGCGAAAGCGCCGCAGCAGGTTGTCGCGCGAGTCCTC
>JAGWOC010000229.1 GCA_028872875.1 Chloroflexota bacterium
CGGGCGCCGGCATCACGTCCTCGTCCATCCAGCGCACGCGGGTCGAGGGCCGCTCGATCCGGACGCGCTGCATCTCCTGGCCGGCGCGCTCCATCGCCTGTCGTGCCTGCTCCATGGCCTGTTGCATCTTCTAGCGGATCAGGGGCCCGTTCACGTCGAGCTGCATCAACGACGGGCCGCCGTCGCCGCCGCTGCGGAAGATGAACGCGTTGCCCGACTCGCCCAGCTCCGACGCCCTGGCGGCCTTGAGGCGCACGGTCTTGAACCGCCCGTCGGCGTACACCTGCAGCGTCACGTCGTCGCCCGGCTTCACCTTGGCCATCTCCTTCTGCAGCCGCTGGTAGCGCGCGTTGGCCACGTAGCTGTCGCCGGCGTCCTCGCGATCCACCTTGAGGCTCACGCCGTTGATCCCGGCGATCCGGTTGCCCTCCTCGAGCCCCGCCTTGTCGGCCGGTCCGTTGTCGGTCACCCCGATGACCAGGATGCCGAGCGTGTCGCGCTTGCTGCCCGTGACGGCCAGCGAAACGCCGAGCATGGCGCGGTTGCGCTCGCGCTGGCTCATCGTGCTCATCAGCCCGACCGGGTTTCCGTACAGCGAATCGGAGTCCACGGTCTTCACGCTGAGCGCCTTGACCTGCCCGTTGTGGTACACGTGCAGCGAGACGTCGTCGCCCGGCTTGAGCTTGCCCAGCTCGCGCGTCAGGCGCCGCGACATGGCGTCGGCCATCGACTGGTCGCCGACGTCGATCCGCTCGATCTTGAGGTCGATGCCGTTGACCGCCTGGATGCGGTCGCCCTCCTGGATGCCGGCCTTGTCGGCCGGCCCGCCGTCGGCGACGTCGGTGACGAGCAGGCCCAGGGTATCGCGGGCGTCGCCGGTCGAGGTCGTGACCCCGATGACGGCGCGCGGCGACTCGTCGCTGCTCCAGGAATAGGCGTACGACCCGCTCCGCGGGGCGGTGCGCACGGTGATCTGCGCCGCGAGCGCGGCGGGCGCGGCGGCTGCCGCGAAGACGAGAAAGAC
>JAGWOC010000230.1 GCA_028872875.1 Chloroflexota bacterium
GCCCGGCCAGTTCGTCATGGTGAAGGCCGCGGCCGGCTTCGACCCGCTGCTGCGCCGCCCGTTCTCCGTGTTCGAAGTCCTGCGCGACGGGCGCGGCACGCCGACCGGCCTGACCATCCTCAGCAAGCGCATCGGCCCGTCGACGCGGTTGCTCTACGACGTGCGCGCCGGGGATCGCGTCGCGTGCCTGGGGCCGCTCGGCCGGCCCTGGCCGCTCGACGAAGAGCCCGGGCGGGCGCTGATGGTCGCCGGCGGCGTCGGCCTCGCGCCGTTCGTCACGCTGGCCGAGACCCTCGGTGCGCGCGGCGTGCCGATGACGCTCTTCTACGGGGCGCGGCGCGGCGCCGAGCTCTTCTGCCTCGATCTGTTCGCGCGGCTGGGCGTCGAGCTGGTGCTCACGACCGAGGACGGCAGCGCCGGCGAACGGGGTCTCGTCACGGCACCGCTCGAGCGCGCGCTGGCGGCGACGACGGTCAACGCAGAACACGCAGAGACCGCGGAAGGACGTGCGGCCGTTCCAGCGGGTTCTGCGAGCGCCGCGTCCATCGGGGGGCTGCACGTCTACGCCTGCGGTCCCGAACCGATGATGAAGGCGGTCGCGCGGCTGTCGATGCGCTACGGCGTCGCCTGCCACGTGTCGATGGAACGGATCATGGGCTGCGGCATGGGCGGCTGCTACAGCTGCGTCGTCCCGGTTCGCACCGCCCGCGGGTCCCACCACGTTCGCTCGTGCGTCGCGGGCCCGGTGATGGCAGCGGAAGAAATCGTCTGGGCGTGATGGTTTCGTGGTTTCGTGGCTTCGTGGCTGATCACCAGCGATGAATCTCAGCGTCGACATCGGCTCGCTGCACCTCAAGAACCCGCTCATCGCGGCCAGCGGGTGCTTCGGCTACGGCGTCGAGTACGCCGACGTCGTCGATCTCTCGTCGCTCGGCGCGATCGCCGTCAAGGGGCTGTTCCTCAACCCCCGCGAAGGGCACCCGGCGCCGCGTATCGTCGAAACGCCGGCCGGCATGCTGAACG
>JAGWOC010000231.1 GCA_028872875.1 Chloroflexota bacterium
CGCTCGGCGGCACGGGCGCATCCCACGTCCCCTTCACGAGCGCGCGGATCGCCTCCTGCAGCGAGAAGCCGTTCGGCGTGCGCGCCGCGTACTGCACCATGCGCGCGGCGCGCTCGGGCTGCAGCACGCCGTCGACGATCATCTGGGCGAGCGTGCGTGCGGCGCCGAGCTCGTCGAACGCGGGCGCGGTGCGCTCGCCCAGGAGTTCGACGTTGCCACCGGCGTCGAGGCGCGGGGCGAACAGCGTGAGCACCGTGTCGGGAATGGCGAGTTCGCGCGGGTCGAGCGCGGCGACGAGCTGGGCCATGGCGTCGCGCTGGCGCGCCGGGCCGATGACGCGCGTGGCCTGCTGGCCGTCGCCCTTCACGGAGTACGCGTACTCGAGTCCGCCGAGCGTCCGCGTGACGGCGCTGAGCGCGAAGCGGTGGAAGAAGTAGAGGAGCGGGAAGCGGTCCTGCAGCAGCGCCAGCGGCTCGCCGTCACGAATGTTGCGCAACCCGAACTTCTGCATGGCGACACGGCGTACGTCGGTCTGATGCCTGAGGAAGTCGCCGGCGGTGGCGGCGTCGTCCCAGAGGTTGGTGCGCGGGTCGGCGGCGCCGTCGGGGCGCGCATCGCCGTCGCTGAGGTAGAGGTAGCCCTTGCGGAGCCCGTCGGCGATGATGGCCTTGAGCGAATCGGCCTCGCTCGCCGGCGGGAAGATGCCGTAGCCCCAGTGAATGGCCCACACGTCGTACGGACCGGGGCCCACGGCGTATGCCTGCGACAGGTCGATGTTGCCGTTCTTGTCCACCGTCACCCGCGGCGGGGGATAGTCCATCACCGAGCCGCGATCGTACGTCGACGCGATGTAGTTGTGGGAGAGGCCGAGCGTGTGACCTACCTCGTGCGCGCTCACCTGTCGCACGCGCGCCAGCACGAACGCGGTGTCGGCCGCGGCCGGGCCGGCGCCCATCAGGCCCGCGTACAGGTTGTAGTCCGTGCGCGCCCGGTGCGAATCGAGGCGCGCCATGCCCTTGATG
>JAGWOC010000232.1 GCA_028872875.1 Chloroflexota bacterium
GCCAGGCCGCCGGCGACCTCGGCGATGCCGCCGAGCGCGCTCTTGATCTTGGAGATAGATCCGCTGGCTTCGTCCTTACCGACGATGCGGATCTCGACGTCGTCAGCCATGTTTTCCCCGATTCTGCGCGTGCACGGCGGCGTCTGCCTGGTCGAAGACAGCCGCCACGTCCCAGTCCGGTAGGACGCCGGCGTCCTCGAGGATGCCCTGTGCTTCGCGCCAGCGCGTGTATCCCGTTGCGTGGTCGCCGTAGGGTGTCCCGGCCGCGCGGTAGGCCAGGACGCGCCTACGGGCTTCGTAGTGCGTCATGGCCGCGTCCCGATCGGCCACGGGCAGGACGTGCCAGCTATTCGCGATCGTGAAGGCCGCGGCGTCGCCGGCGAAGGCGAGCCGTGAGAGCGTCGCCAGCGTGTCGCGTCGTGCCTGCTTTGCCCGTGCCGCCTTGCCCATCAGCCGCCCCGCGTGATGTGGCCGCTGCTGCGTACCGGCTGCCCCGCCTGCCGCATCTCGATCCGCCCTCGCGCGGCGAGTTGCTTGCCCAACGGCAGTAACGGCCAGGCGGCGACCAGCGCGGCAGCCTCCGGGTCGCCCGCCGCCGCCTGCTCCTCGAGCCACAGGCGGTTCGCGGCGATCTTCTCCACGACTTCCCGAGCGTCCATCACACGCCCTCCACCCGCCGGCGGACGTTCTCGATGATCTCGGCGATCCGCCGCGTGTTCGGCGAGTCCGGCCAGTAGCGCAGCCGGTCCCGGACCAGCTTCGCCAGCTCGGCGTCATCGAGCCGCGACGACGCCGCCGGCCGCAGTTCGGCCTCGAGCTTTGCGAGTCTCGCGTTCAGGCTGGTCAGGCGCACTTCAGCACCTTGACCCGGTAGGCCTCAGACAGGAAGCCGCCGACGCGCCGCCGGGCCAGAAGTGACACGGTGTTCGTCTCGGCATACGGCTCCATCAGCGCCCGGACGCTCATGCCGACGCGCTCGACGATCGTATAGCCGGCGATGTCGCCGAAGATGATCGGGTA
>JAGWOC010000037.1 GCA_028872875.1 Chloroflexota bacterium
TCCGCCGCGGCGCGCATCGCCGCCGTGTCCGCCTCCCGCCCCGTCCACAGCCGGAACGCCTCCGCCGCCTGGTACACCAGCATCCCCAGCCCCGGCACCGCCTGCGCGCCGCGCGCGCGGGCGTCGCGCACGAGCGGCGTCTCCGCCGGGTTGTACACCAGGTCGAAGACCGTCGTCCGCGGCTGGATCAGCTCCGCCGCCACCGGCGACTGCCCCGCCTCCGCCGACCCCGCCGTGCCGACGGGCGTGCAGTTCACCAGCAGCTCTGCCTCGCGCAGGCTGCGCAGGTACGAGCCGTCGCCCCAGTACGCCCAACTGATCGTCGTGCCCGTGGATGTCAGCCGCTTCAGCGACAGCACGAGCGCGTCCAGCTTCTTCGGGTGGCGGCCGACGACGAAGATCACGCTCGCGCCCGCCTCGACGAGCGCCAGCGCCACCGCCCGCGCCGCGCCGCCGGCGCCGAGGATCATCGTACGCCGCCCCCGCGCGTCGAAGCCGGCGTCCTCCCGCAGGGCCCGCGCGAACCCCGCCACGTCCGTGTTGTGGCCGACCAGCCGCCCGCCCTCGTGCACGATCGTGTTCACGGCGCCGATCTGAGCCGCCGCGCCCGCCGTGCCGTCGAGCAGCGGCAGCACCGCCTCCTTGTGCGGGATGGTCACGCTCGCGCCCAGGAAGTCCGCCCCGCGCAACGCCTCGACGCGCCCCGCCAGCACGTCCTCGGGCGTGTCCCACGCCTCGTACGTCGCGTCGATGCCCGCGGACCGGAACGCCGCCTCGAAGATCGCCGGGCTCTTCGTGTGCCCCAGCGGATGTCCGATCACGCCCGCGTGCTTCGTCATGGCATGCTCCTCCCCCTACTGTCCGTAGGGCTGGTACTTCTCGACGTTCTTCAGGTGCTCGCTCAGCGTCTTCGCGAAGACGTGCGTGCCGTCGCCCTTCGCCACGAAGAACAGGTAGTCCGTGTGCGCCGGCCGGATCACGGCCTCGATCGATGCCAGTCCGGGGTTCGCGATCGGCCCCGGCGGCAGCCCCCCGTGCACGTACGTATTGTACGGCGACGGGAACTTCAGGTCGCCGAGCGTCAGCGCCTTCTTCCAGTATCCGTACTTCGCCACGTTCGCCGGATCCCCCGCCAGCGCGAACTGCACCGTCGGGTCCGCCTGTAGCGGGATGCCCGCGCGCAGCCGGTTCAGGTAGACGCTCGCGATGATCGGCCGCTCGCTCGGCACCGCTGCCTCCCGTTCGACGATCGATGCCAGCGTCACCACCTGCGCCAGGGTCAGGTCCTGGCCTTCGAGCTGGACCTTGTCGGCGACGTGGTCCTGGAATGCCTGCAGCATCGTCTGCACGACCTGCGTCGCGCTCTCGTTCGGTGAGAACGCGTACGACGCGGGGAAGACGTAGCCTTCGAGGCCGTCGCCAGGCACCTGTGCCAGGAACGGCAGGTTGTAGCGCGACTTCACGAGCGCGGCCATGAAGTCCTGCTCGCTGACGATGTTGTGTTGCTGCAGCAGCGCGCCGACCTGCTCGACCCGCAGCCCCTCCGGGATCGTCACCTGGCGCGACGCGGTCTTGCCCTCGGCGATGCGGTGTACGACCTCGATCGCCGGCAGCCCCGGCTCGAACTCGTACTCGCCCGCTTCCAGCGCGTTCTGCACGCCGGTGATGCCGACGAGCACCTCGAACAGGCGGCTGCTCCGCACGACGCCCGCGGCCGCCAGCGCGTTGCCGATGTCCGTCGCGCTCTCGCCCTTGCTCACGGTGATCATCACCGGCCTGCCGGCCCCCTGCGCGGCGTCGATCTGTGGCGCGCCGCCCGCCATCACCGCCCCCGGGGTGCGATACACGAACCAGCTTGCGCCCGCGGCGAGCGCCAGCACGGCGAGCAGCGCCAGCGCGGCCGCGGCGTGCTGGGAAGCGGTCACGGCGTCGGCCCGGGGGCCGGGCCGCCGCCCGCAGCGGCGTGCGCGCGTACGGAGGAGGAGAGGGCGGCGGCGTCGAGGACGCCGGCATCGGAGGACCGCGCGCTGCCCGTCATACGGCACAAGTATGCCAGATGCGCCGCCTTCAGGCGCCGCCGCCGCGTCTCTCCCGGGTACCCCACGCCGCCTGCCGGCGGTACATTGGGCAGGATGAGTACCGACGTCCAGCAGCGCCTCGCGCGCGAGGTCGAGCGCGCTGCGCCCGCCCGCCAGCGGCTGCCGCGCCGCGACCCTGAGTACCGCGCGCTGCGCAGGCTCGCCGACAGGAATCGCCGCGAACCACCGCGATCGCCGACGGACGCGCTCCAGCACGTCGTTGACGTCGCGCGCGAGCTGACGCACGCCACCTACGCCGCGCTCGCGGTTACGGGCGCGGAAGACGACGTCGAGGGCTTTATGGTCAGCGGCTTCGACGGTGCCGCGCTGCGGGCGCTGAAGGTGCCGCCGCAGGGCCACGGTCCGCTCGGCACCATGCGCCAGGACGGCCTCGCTGTGCGCCTCGACGACGTCGCGCATCACGCTCGCGCATTCGGCTTCCCGCCGAAGCATCCCGAGATGAAGGCGCTGCTCGGTCTGCCGATCTTCGCTGGCGGTGAGGTGCGCGGCGCGCTCTACGTCACCGACCGCCGCGACGGCAGGCCGTTCAGCGATCGCGACGAGGCCGCGCTGCGTGTCCTCAGCCGCCACGCTGGCCTCATCGTCGAAGCGTCCTGGTACTGATGCGCCTCGCGACGTACGTCGGGCAGGCGCCGTCGTCAGCCGCGTACGCGGGGGCACAAGGCGTTGTGCCCCCACCGCAGCATGCTGCGGATCGAGAACATCTCGGCATGATCCGTGGCGACCGCATCATCAACGTCGCGGCCGCCGCGAACGCGCTCGGCCTGCCAGACGTACACGACGACATGGTCGGCTTCATCCGCCAGGGCGCGCCGGCGCTCGACGTCGCGCGCGAGGTCGCCGCGCGGCTCGATGCGGCGCAGGGTCTGCCGCTGGCGAGCGTGCGCCTCTGCGCGCCGATCCCGCTGCCGGCGCGCAACATCGTCTGCGTGGGCCTCAACTACGCCGAGCATGTCGCGGAGTCGCAGTCCGTCGCGGGCGGCGACCTGCCGAAGTTCCCGGTGTTCTTCAGCAAGCCGCCGTCCTGCGTCATCGGCCCCGGCGATGCCATCCCGTCGCACCCGGAGATCACGGCGGAGCTGGACTGGGAGGTGGAGCTGGCGGTGATCATCGGCCGCGACGGGCGGGACATCGCTGAGGAGCGCGCGCTGGAGCACGCGTTCGGGTACACCGTCGCGAACGATGTGACGGCGCGCGACCTCCAGCGGCGCCACGGCCAGTGGTACAAGGGCAAGGGCCTCGACGGCTTCTGTCCGCTCGGCCCGTGCGTCGTCACGGCGGACGAGATCGAGGATCCGCAGCGGCTCGACATCGCGCTGCGCGTCAACGGCGTCGAGAAGCAGCGGTCGAACACGCGCCACCAGATCTTTCCGGTCGCGCGCCTGATCGCCGAGTGGTCCGCCGGCATGACGCTGCTCGCCGGCGACATCCTGCTGACCGGCACGCCGTCGGGCACCGGCGTCGGCCGCACGCCGCCCGAGTACCTGCGTCCCGGCGACGCCGTCGAGGCCGAAATCGCCGGTATCGGGATCCTGCGGAATGTGGTCGGATGACGGGGCCGCGATGGCACGCCTGGCCGCGTCGATGTGCGCCAGACGCCGCGCATCTGCTGGAGTGGCTGCGATCCGCCGAAACCTAGGAGGGGCGCCGCGATGATCGTCGGGACCGTGCGCGAGATCAAGAACGAGGAGTTCCGCGTCGGCCTGACGCCGGAGGGCGCGCACGCGCTCGCCGAGGCCGGGCACCGCGTCTTCGTCGAGACGGGCGCTGGCGCGGGCATCGGCTGCGACGACGCGGCCTATCGCGCCGCCGGCGCCACGATCGCCGATGCCGCGACGGTCTGGGGCACGGTCGACCTGCTCGTGAAGGTGAAGGAGCCGCTGCCAGCCGAGTACCCCCTCCTGCGCGACAACCAGACGCTCTTCACCTACCTCCACCTCGCCGCCATGCCGGAGCTGACGCGCGCGCTCCTCGCTTCGAAGATCACTGCCATCGCCTACGAGACCGTCGAGCTGCCCGACGGCTCGCTGCCGCTGCTCATCCCGATGAGCCAGATCGCCGGCCGCATGGCCACCGAGGTCGGCGCGCAGTGGCTGCGCAAGCCCGGCGCCGGCCGCGGCAAGCTGCTCTCCGGCGTCATCGGCGCCAGCCCCGCGCACGTCGTCGTGCTCGGCGCCGGCATCGTCGGCGAGCACGCGACGGAGGCGGCGGTCGGCCTCGGCGCGCGCGTCACGGTGTTCGATGCGCGCATCGAGAAGCTGCGCATGGTGCAGCAGCGCTGGCCGGGGCGCACGACGGCGCTCATGTCGAGCCCGCTCGCGATCGCCAACGTCGTGCGCGACGCCGACGTGCTGATCTGCGCCGTGCTCGTGCCCGGCGCGGCGGCGCCGAAGCTCGTGACGCGCGAGATGGTGCGCGGCATGGGGCCCGGCGCCGTCATCGTCGATGTGTCTATCGACCAGGGCGGCGCCTGCGAGACGTCGCGGGCGACGACGCACGACAACCCGGTGTACGTCGAGGAGGGCGTCGTGCACTACTGCGTCGCCAACATGCCCGGCGCCGTGCCCCAGACCTCGACCGCGGCGCTGACGGCGGCGACGCTGCCCTACGTGCTGGAGCTGGCGCGCCACGGCACGCGCGAGGCGCTTCGCCGCGACCCCGCCCTCGCCCGCGGTGTGCTCGTGAGCGAGGGCCAGGTGACGTACGAGGCCCTCGCCGCCTCCCTCGGCCTGCCCTACGTTTCCCTGGACCGCGCGCTGCCGCGAGCGTAGGCGGCGCCGGGCGGCGGGGCGGCCTCGTGCCGGACGCGCGCGCTCACTTGATCAGCTTCACCACGTAGACGCCCTTGTCCGGCGTGTTGATGTCGCCGATCGTTCCCTGGGGGATCGTGGCCTGCACGAACCGTCCCCAGATCGCGTTGTTCGGGACGTCGACGCGCTCGATGAAGAAGGCGCGGAACGCCGTCGGCACGACGGGGTCGGGCGCATTCGGAATGTCGCCGCCGATCACGGGCACGAAGAGCACGCGCGGGCTGCCCACCGCGAAGCTGGCGTACGTCTCCGACGGCGCGGCGGCGATGCGCGCGTTGAGCGCGTCCGCCGTCGCCGGTGAGATCGCTGACCCGTCGAACGTGTTCGTCGGGTACTTCGTGCCGATCAGGATCGGTGATGTGACGCCGTTCTTGATGGCATCGGCGTACGACTGGCCGCCGGGCGGCGTGATGCTGACAAAGTTGAAGGCGCCGCTGCCGCCGCCGGACTGCGCCGGCTGCAGGCCGACGTAACTGCCGTAGCCTCCGGACGCCGTGAAGGCGTCGTCGTTGACGGCCCACGGGATGATGCCGACGGCCCCGCCGGCCGGCCCGACCTGCGCGGTGGACGATGCGCTGACCGTGCCGGAGGTGATGCCCAGCAGGCGCAGGAACCCGGCCTTCGACGTCCACGTCGACGTGACCTGCACCGCGTCGTGCGCGCGCACGATGCTCAGCACCGTGACCTTCGCGTTCGGGTCGCCGTTCGCGGCGGCGTACGCCTTCGCGTCGGCGATGCCCTTCTCCTGGTTGTGCAGCACCGTCTGTGCGCCGGCGAGCGCGGCGGCGTCGGTCGTGCGCTGAGCATTCGTGCGGTTCACGTAGAGGCGCCCGCCGTCGATCGCCAGGCCGGCCGCGCCGACCATCACCGTCGTCAGCAGCGCCAGCAGGACGAGCGCCTGCCCGCGCTCGCCGCGGTGCGCGCGGGCGTGGATCCATGCGCGTACGCGAGAGGCAGGGTGAGCGCGCATCTGTCTGTGCGATGTCATTGCCATCCTCAACTTCCGGGACCGCGTGACCTTCCACGGGCGGTGCTGCTTCCACAGCAGGCAACTGCCGTTGAGCGCAGGTGGTGCGTGCCCGCGATCCCACCAGAACTATCGGCCGGTGTCCCCCGGTACTGAACGATGCTTCATCGGTGACGAGTATGCTCGCGCAACACATCGAGTACGTTCTATCGTGGCCGAGAAAGTTCATGAACGCGCATTCATGGCCGTAGCCGTTCAGCGTGGCGCGCTGCCGCCGACACCTCAAGCGAGGAGGCCTCTGTGAGCGACGTTGGAGTGATCGCCCGCGGTCGGGGGCGCCGTGCGCAGCGCGGGCAGAGTCTGGCTGAACTGGCGCTGATCCTGCCGGTCCTGTTGATCCTGCTCTTCGGGGTCGTCGAGTTCGGCATGGTGCTCAAGAGCTACATCCAGGTGACGAACGCCACGCGCGAGGGCGCCCGCTACGCGGCGCTGGGTGCGACGGCGGGCAGCTTTCCGGCGAACTGCCAGGCGTCCGGCGACACGACGGCCGTCGGGCGCACGTGCGGCTCGCTTGGCGGGCTGAAGCTCGCGAATGTGTCGAGCGTGACGGTGACGTATCCGAACGGGAAGGTGAGCGGCAACAAGGTCGTCGTCACCGTCAACTACGTGTACAAGTTCTTCACGCCCGTCGGCGGCCTGATCAGCATGTTCTCCGGCGGCGGTTCGAGCAACCGGATCACGCTCTCTTCGAGCACGACGATGCGGCTGGAGTGACGCGCGCAGGGCGCCGGGACGGGCGGTACGGCGTGCCTCAGCCCCGGCTCTGCTACAATCGCCTGCCGTGCACACGCCCGCGGGCCCGCCGCTGATCCGCGCTACCAGCGATGGCATCGAGGTCGTCGCCGCCGCCTATACGTGGCGCTGGGAGCGCGCGTCGGACGAGGCCGTGCTCGCCGACGCGCGCGCGCGCCTGGTGCTGGCGTATCCGCTGCAGCCCTGTGTCGAGGCGACCGGGCGCGACGCGCCGGGGCCCGGACGCTGTGTGGACGCGCGCATCGACGGCGCGCGCCTGCGCGTCGCCTACGGCGGCGTCAACCGCGTTGACGCGCTGCGGCTGACGCTGCGGTTCGAGGCGGCGTACATCGTCGTCGAGGAGGTCGCCTACGCGCCGCCCGACGACGCGGCCGTCGCGCGGCTCGCCTCCTTCGCGCGCTGGCGCGACGGCGCACCGCGTCCGGCCGGGCGCGCCGATACGTGCGTCATCCCCGGCGGGCGCCAGGACCCCGAGCAGGCGATCTTCCCGACCGCTGGGCTCGAAGACGTGCGCTTCTCGGTCGGCTGCTTCGGCATGGACACAGGGACGTACCATCAGCAGTGGGCGCTGCCGCACTATGTCGTCGCCTGCTTCAACGCGGGCGCCGGCGGGGCGCCGTCTGGTGCGGCGTGCGCCGGGCTCGGCGCGGTGCCCGATGGCAACGTGATCGCCAGCGTCGACCGCGGCGCGTTCTCGTACGAGGTCAACGTGCGCGGCGACCTCTGGGGGCACCGGCGCGGCCCCCGGGAGATCGTGTTCGACTGGCCGCTGCTCATCGCGGTGGCCGGCGACTGGTACAGCGCGGCGCTCGCCTACTTCGAGGCGCTCGACGCCGAGGGACTGCTGCCAGAGCGCAAGGCGGCGGTGCCGGACGCCGCGTTCTGGCCGCAGTACGACACGTGGGGCGACCAGGCCGCGCGCCGCTGCTTCCTCGATCGCTTCGACGAGGAGCACCTGCGCGCGATCTACGCGGACTTCCGCCGGTCGGGGCTGCGCGCGCGGCTGTTCGTCATCGACGACAAGTGGGAAGGCGTCTATGGCTCGCTGTCGCACGACGAGCAGCGCTTCCCGCACTTCCTGTCCCTGCTCGACGAGATCCGCGCCGATGGCCACGAGGTCGGCCTCTGGACGGCGTTCCCGCGCTGCGAGGACTACCGCGCGCTCGGCCTCGGCCCCGAGTCGGTGCTGATGACGCCCGGCGGCGCGCCGTACGTCGTCCGCGAGCGGGAGCGATCGTGGTACGTGTTCGACCCGACGGACGAGGCGGCGGCGGCCCACCTGGCGAGCCGCGCGCGCTATCTCGTCGAGACGTACCATCCGGCGCTCGTGAAGATCGACTTCGGCTACGAGATCCCGACGCCCGACGTGGCCGGGCCGCACGACCCCACGGCCGGCGGCGAGCGTCTGTTCGCGCGCTTCCTCGAAGTTATCTGCGGCGAGCTGAAGTGCGCCGACCCGCGGGTCGCCGTGCTGTACTACTGCCTGACGCCGCTCTTCCGCGACTCCATCGACCAGTGCGGCATGGACGACCTGTGGATGTCGCGCGGCGCCTACGACGAGGGCTTCGCGCGGCGGGCGCTGCTGGCGTCCTGGTGCGGCGCCTTCGGCGTCGTGCCGTACGGGTCGAGCGGCTACGACTGGAAGTCGGCCGCGAGCATCTGGCTCGACACCGCCGTCATCGGCACGCCGGGCGTCATCGCCCCGCTCGCCGGCGACGAGTACGGCGCGCGGCTGACGCCGAGGCTCGCGGCGCTCTATAACGGCGTCGCGCGCATCAGCCGCCGCGTTTCGCGCTACACCGTGGCCCTATTCGATGCGGAGCTGCGCGACCCGGCCGCCGGCCCGCGCGCGAGGACGTGGGCGCGGGTCGAGGACGGGCGCACGACCGTCATCGCGCTCCGGCCCGGCGCGTCGGGCGTCGCGCGCGCGGCCGGGCTGGCCGAGGCAGACTGCGAGGCCGTCGTGGCCTCGCTGACCGATGACGACGTGCGCGAGGCGCGGGCTGTGGGCGTCGTGCCATTCGGCGCGGGCAGCGTACGCATCGCGCGGCGCGACGCACGGCGGCCGCGGGCGGTGGCGCACCACCTGTCGGGCCGCCCCGGACCGGTGGGGGTGCGGCGGGAGGCGGGCGCCGTCGTGGTCGATCTGGCGCCGGGCGATGGGGAGGATCCGGTGGAGCTGATCGAGCTTTCGTTCGGGTAGCGCGCCGCCCACACCCCGGACCCCGCCCCGTCGTGCGGGGCCCGCTCCTCGCTGCCGATTGCAATTGTAAAATCGACGCTGCTATACTCACGCCACTTTTCGGGTCCGGTGCGGGGTCGGTCCGGCCGGTGGTGGGGGAGGGGCAAGGATGGACATCTCGGCGTTCCCCAGGTGTCAGAAGTGCAAGGAGGGGGACCTCGTCCCGCTGTCCGACTTCGGCAGCCAGGGCGCGGCCATCCACTTCAAGGCGTGGGCCTGCACCAATCCGGCGTGTGGCTTCAACATCAAGATCCGCAACGGCGACCTCTACATCGACGAGCCGATCGCCAGCGGCGCCCTGCACAGCCCGCGCGCGCGCTGACGCGCCGCCGGTCCGGGCGCCGCGCCGCACGCGGCACGGCGGTGTCAACCGCCGTGCTGTCTCCACTTGCCGCCATCCGATATCATGGCGGGCACTACAACGCTAACGATCTTCCGAATCCACAAGCCCTTGGCAGCACATTCGCCCACCGGAGGCTCCCCCGTGCCTGATCTGTCCGATGCCGAGATGACGTCCCACTGCGCGCGCCTTGCGGGCGCCGCGGCCAACGGTCCGCGCGCGTTCCCGCTGGCCGGGGACACGCCGCACTACGCGCGCGACCTCGTGGTCGATGTCCGCCACATCAAGCTCGAGGTCCGCATCGACCCCGCGCGGAAGTCAATCGAGGGCACGGCGACGCACCGCGTGCGGGCGATCAACGACGGCGTGCGCGGGGTCGGCTTCGATGCGGTGGAGATGCAGGTCGCGGGCGTGAGCGTGGGCGGCAAGCCTGCCCGCTTCGACTACAGCGACCCCGTCCTGCACGTCAGCTTCCCGCGGCCGCTGCGCGCCGGCGCCGAGGCCGAGATCGCCATCACGTACAGCGCGCAGCCGCGCCGCGGGCTGTACTTCGTCGGCCCGGACAAGGACTACCCGAAGAAGCCGCTGCAGGCGTGGACGCAGGGCCAGGACGAGGACTCGCGCCACTGGTACCCGTGCATCGACTTTCCCAATCACCAGCAGACGAGCGAGGTCATCGTCACGGTGCCGGCGTCGATGATCAGTATCGGCAACGGCGAGCTAAGGGGCGTGACGCAGAATCGCCGCGCCGGCACGAAGACCTACCACTGGTACCAGGCGGTGCCGCACGTCACCTACCTGCTGAGCCAGGTCGTCGGCGGCTTCGCGGAGATCGCGCACGACGTCGATGGCACGCCGGCGCAGTACTACGGTCCGCGCGGGCGCGAGGGCGACCTCGCGGCCACCCTTGGCCGGACGCCGGAGATGCTGCGCTTCTTCGGTGAGAAGATCGGCGTCCGCTATCCCTACGCGAAGTACGCGCAGACGTTCGTCGCCGACTTCATTTTCGGGGGCATGGAGAACATCAGCGCGACGACGCTGACCGAGACGTCGCTGCTCGACAAGCGGGCCCGGATCGACGCCGACTCCGACGGCCTCATCGCGCACGAGCTGGCGCACCAGTGGTTCGGCGACCTGCTGACGTGCCGCGACTGGGCGCACGGCTGGCTGAACGAGGGCTTCGCCACGTACTTCGAGGCGCTGTTCACGGAGCACCACAAGGGGATCGACGAGTTCCGCTACGAGCTGTACCAGAACACGCAGATCTACATGGGGGAGGACGCGAACCGCTACCGGCGGCCGATCGTCAACAACGTCTACCACGAGCCCATCGACCTCTTCGATCGCCATCTGTACGAGAAGGGGTCGCTGGTGCTGCACATGGTGCGCAGCGTGCTGGGGGATGACCTCTGGTGGAAGGCGATCCAGCACTACGTCACGAAGCACCGCAGCACGAACGTGACGACGCCCGACTTGCAGCGGGCGATCGAGGCGGCGACCGGCCGCAATATCGACTGGCTGTTCGACCAGTTCGTCTACCGCGGCGGGCATCCGTCGCTACGGCTCGGCTTCGAGTGGGACGAGGGGGCGAAGCAGGCGAAGCTCAGCGTCGCCCAGACCCAGGAGGATCCGGCGGCGCCGTTCCGCCTGCCCGTCGAGGTGGGTTTCACGGTCGACGGGACCCCGCACGCCTTCAAGGTCGAGGTGACGGAGAGGCAGCACGCGTTCTTCTTCGCGCTGCCGGCGAAGCCGCAGATGGTGCGCTTCGACCCCGGCCACAACTTCCTCATGGCCGTCGAGTTCAAGCGCCCGAAGGAGATGCTGCTCTACCAGCTCCAGCACGACGGCGACGTCGTTGGCCGCATCGACGCCGCGAAGGAGCTGGCGAAGCTCGGCACGCAGCCGGCGGTCGAGGCGCTGAAGCGCGCGGTGCTGCACGATGCCTTCTGGGGGGTGCAGAACGAGGCTGCCCGCGCGCTCGGGTCGATGAGGACGTCGGGCGCGCGCGACGCGCTGCTCGCGTGCGTCAGGGTGCGGCACCCGAAGGCGCGGCGCGGCGTCGCCGCCGGCCTCGGTGAGTTCCGCGACGAGCAGGCGGCCGCGGCACTCGAGCAGATCGTGCGCAAGGGGGATCCGTCGTACTACGTCGAGGCGCAGGCGGCGCAGGCGCTCGGGCAGACGCGCTCGCCGCGGGCCTTCGCCGCGCTGGCCGATGTCGCGATGAAGAAGGAGTCGATGAACGACGTGATCCGCTGCAACGCGCTGGCCGGCCTGGCGGAGCTCCGCGATGAGCGCGCCCTGCCGGTCGCCATCGAGTGGACGCGCCGTGGCAGGTCGAACCCCGTGCGCGCGGCCGCCACATCCGTGCTCGGCAAGCTTGCGAAGCTGGGCGACCGTGCGAAGGAGCAGGCGTACGACCGCCTCATCGAGCTGCTGCAGGACGAGTGGTTGCGCGTGCGGCTCAACGCCATCGCGGCGCTCGTCGAGATCAACGATACGAAGGCGGTGTCGGAGCTGGGCCGCGTCACCGAGCGCGACCTCGATGGCCGCGTCCTGCGCGCCGCGCGCGAGGGGATGGCGCGCCTGCGCGAGGGCGCCGACAAGGGCGAGGAGATCCGGAAGCTGCGCGCGGACTTCGACACGCTGCTCGCGGACAACCGCGCGCTCAAGGACCGCCTCGACCGGATCGAGGCGCGCAGGGACGGCGCCAAGCCGGCGGCGGCACCGCGGCGGCGCATGACGCCGGAGCCGGAGGCGGCCGGCGCACCGCCGAAGCGTCGGGCAGCCACGCGCACACGCGCTAGCGTGAAAGGCGCCGCGGCGCGCAGGCGCCGGTAGCCGCAGACCGCAGCACAGAGGCCGGGCAGCGTGCCCGGCCTCTCTCGCGGATCTTCGGTCCTGCGGCGCGCGTCAGCTTGCGTGCGCGAGCATCGGCGTGATGGCGGACGAGGGGATCATCCCGTCGAGCACGCGCTCGAGCGCCATGGTGTGGGCGCAGGCGCCCCAGCCGTCGAAGAAGTCGCAACTGCAGCGCCACTGGCCTCCCTCGAGCGCGACCTCGTGGGAATCGTTCTCACCTTGAAAATCGACCTTCAGGCCCTTCACGTGCATGCGCCCACGCTCCTGCGCGTAGCGCTTCGCCTTGTCGATCTTGCCGATGAGCCCTGAGTTCATGTGCGGGCGTCCCTTTCCCTCGTACTGAGGCAGTGAACAAAAAACACCGTGCGCGGGTTGCACGGTGTCGCGACCGATGTGCTGGTGTCCGAAGAGCGTGTCCAAGGCGGCAGCCTCCTTCGACATCCCCACAGTAATACTCGGTGCCCTGCCCCGTCAAGCGCAGCGCGCCGGGCGGCGCAGCCCATCGAACATCGTGGCACGACCGGCCGAAGCCGGGCGGACGCGCCCCGGGGTGGCGCTGCGACGGGCGCGTGTCTGCGCCGCCGCGCGTGGGCGGGGGTGGCGCTGCGACGGGCGCGTGTCTGCGCTCCGGGGTGGGCGGGCGGGTTGGCCAGCGGCTCACGCGCCCCTACAATCGCACGTGCAATGCCCGCTCGATTGTCGCAGTCACAGCGAGAGCAGTTCCTTGCTGGCCGCCATGTGGCGGTCCTCGTCACGGTCGGCCCCGGTGGGTCGCCGGTGCCCACGCCCATCTGGTACCTGTTCCGGGACGGCGTCTTCTACTTCCGCACGGCGAGCGATGCCCTCAAGACACAGAATGTCCGGCGAGACCCGCGCGTGAGCATCTGCGTGCAGGACGAGCGTCCTCCGTACAGGGCCGTCATCGCGCACGGGACAGCAGACGTCGTGCAGTCGTCCGACTGGCTGGCGCGCGAGATGCCGCGTCACTACCTCGGTGCCGTGGGTGCAATCGGCTATCGGGTCGCCGCGCGCGCACAGGTCGAGCAGGGGTCCGAGGTCACGTTGCGCGTGCGCCCGGAGCGGTATGCGACGTTCGACTTCTCGGCGGAGACGCCCGTGGTGGGACGCGTCTGGTTATGGCTCAAGCGCTTCCTCCCAGCGTGGCTGTAGGCGGGACGAGGTTGTAGATCGGATGCGGCGCTCGGGTTGCGGCCACTGAAGAGCGGCACGCGCGCCAGGGGATACGGTCGCATCGTCTCTTACGGCGACGCGCCGGCGGCCTTCAGCCTATTGCTGGCGGTGTGGCGGGACTCGACGCAGCCGGGGCCGGCTCTGGCCCGCCGGGCTCGGCGAACTCCCGCCAAAGGCGCCAACCGAACCACGCGACGAGCGGCAGCATGACGATGGCGATGGCGAGCGCCCCTCCCGGGTGCCGCTGTTCGAACGGGAAGCGTGTGTCCGTCCCTCCGAGCACGTACCGCCGCATGATGTCGTTGAGCGCGGTCGCCCCGGACCCGAGGAGGCCGAGGGTCGCCGCGGCGAGTCCGAGGAGAGTTTCGCCGCGGGATACGGTGCGGGAGATCCCGCCCGGACGGCGGCGCAGGATCGCGGCGCCCAGCGCGTGCGGCACGAACAGCACGACGCCGGCGAACGCCAGGGAGAGGCCCGTCGCGACGTCGTTGCGTATGGCGTTGTCGGACGGGTCGACCTGGCCTGGCTGCGTGCGCGTCGCCGGGTCGAAGCGAGGGTACGCCTGGGTGTTGTAGGAGAAGTCGCGCTGCATCGCGCCGAATCCGGCCTTTAGCAGGAGGCCGCCGCCCGTCGCGGTAAGGAACAGCGAGACGAGCATCACGAGCGCCACGTAGGCGGCCACCACCGTCGGGAACTCGAGGCCGCGCCCGTCGCCCCGCCCGCGAACGAGTGCGGCGATTCCGGCGACGATCAGTCCGAAGACGATCAGCGTTGGCAGCAGGCCGACCAGGACCCACATGGCGCATCCTCCCCATCCGCTTCGGCCGGAAGCTCCGCTACGCGCCCCCGGCGATCTTGCGGGCGTGCTGGATGTGGTCTTCGTCGTGGACGCGCTGGAACGCCGCCCATTCCTTGCAGTTCAACTCGCCGAAGAACGGGTGCGCCGCCGTCGCCACGAGGTCGGCGTCCGCCGGCAGGGCGCGGATCGCGGCCAGCATACGCTCGTTCGTCGCGCGCAGCTCGCTCAGCAACGCGTCGTACGGCGCGTCGTCAGCCATGGAGCCGGTGCGATGCTCGCCCGCCGGGCGCTGCGAGCGCGCGAGGCCCTCGACCAGGGTGGCGACGCCGCGCTCCCCGGCGATGACGTGGCGCACCAGCTCGCGCATCGACCACTCGTCCGGCCCGGGGCTGCGCGATGCGGCCACCTCATCGCACGCGCTCACCACCTCGATCAGCCGGCCCTGGCTGTCGGCGACGAGCGCGGCGAGCGCCTCCGGCGGCTTGGCGGCCTGATGGCGGATGTACGACACGATGCGCTCGCGGACGTCCTCGCTGACCATGCGGCGAGTCTACCCGCTGCGCCCGCTGCTGCCAACCGGAGCAACCTCCAGGGCCACAACGCCACGTGCCACGACGAGCCCGTGATCCGCAACGATCGTGAACGCCGGGGTGAGGCCGCCCCGCCTACTTCCGGAAGTACGGCTTCAGCATGTCGTACGCCCAGGTGAGGATGAGCCCCATCAGCAGCAGCCAGAAGATGTTGCCAAGCAGTTCGCCGAGAGACATCTCGCGACCTTCCCATCGATGCGTCCGCGGGCGGGGTGTAGCCCCACGATACTGCGGCGCCGGGCGGTCGTACAGTGCGACTTGACGCGCGCGCGTCAAGAACGGCCATGCCCTGTCAAGTGCGGGCCCGCCGCACCACCATTCCCTATCCACTGTCCACTATGAACTCTTGACGATAGACTCCACCCCATGACCGCCACTGACCATCGCACCGCCGCCATCGGCCCCGAGCGGCCCGGCGGCCAGGGCCTCGACGAGCACCAGTACGAGTCCGGCGACCGCGCCATCCGCATCCTCCTCACGGACCCCGTCGTGGGGCCGCAGACCGACTTCGTGGCCACCTACCGCGACGGCGCCTACGAGGTCTGGGCCGGGCGCGGCATGGTGCGCTTCGAGCGCCGTTACGCGGCCGCCGGCGGCTACGCCTATCGCGTCATCGAGCAGATCGGCGAGAATCCGGTGGAACGCCAGGACCCGCGCGCCCTCGCGACGGTGGACGAGGAGGTCGCCGCCTCAATCGCATCGGGCTTCGCGGGCGACGACGCGAACACGGCCTACATCGAGCCCGCGCACCTGACGTATCCGCTGGCGTACGAGCGCATCGCGCAGCTCTTCGACAGCCCGAACGCGCCGGACCTCGTGGTCAACCCGAAGGCGTACGCGTTCGGCCGCCAGCCCGGCCAGCACGGCGCGCTCGACGTGGTACAGTCGCGCTCGCCGCTCATCTTCTCCGGCCCGGGGATCCGGCGCGGCCTGCGTACCGACGCGCTCTCGCGGCAGGTCGATATCGCGCCGACGATCGCGAGGCTCTGCGGCTTCCCGCTGATCGACGGCAGGGACAGCACGGGCCGGACGTCGGGAGAGCGCGGCGTCGCCCCGGACGTCTATCTCAAGCGCCAGGACGGCCAGCCGCTCGCCGCGATCATCGACGCCAGCGCGCCCGCGCCGGCCGAGCGCGCGTACATCTTCCTGCTCGATGGGTTGAGCAACAGCGAGCTCAAGCATCGTCTCGCGCACGACCCGGACGGCATCCCGAACCTGCGGCGGTTGATCGCCTCCGGCACGATGTTTGAGTACGGCTCCTTTACTAACTTCCCGAGCATCACCTGGCCGAGCCACAACGCCATCGGCACCGGCGCCTGGGGCGGCCACCACGACATCGTCAACCCCACCTACTATCTGCGCGAGACGCACGAGGTGGTGACGCCGCAGGGCCAGGTCGTCGATACCGCGCGCTTCCTCGGCGACGGCGTCGAGACGCTGTACGAGGCGTTCCACCGGGTCTTCGGCGACTGGCGCGGCGCCGAGGGCGCGTTTACGGCCTCGATCCACGAGCCGTGCACCCGCGGCGCCGACCATGCGACGCTCGAGCGCACGGTCATCGGCGACCGCGGCCGGCTGCGGGCGCTCACCGACGAGTACGCCGGCGACACGAGCCCGAAGTGGCTCGAGGACGGACAGCAGGGCGCGCACGGCGAGTCGATCATCGAGACGCGCGGGCTGGCGCAGGCGCTGGTGCTGTTCACCGACAAGACGCATCCGCCGCCGATGTTCACCTTCCACGAGATGCCGTTGACCGACGGCGTCGGTCACGACTACGGCCCGCACTCGGACGGCGAGCGCGCCGCGCTCGACGAGGCGGACGTGCGCATCGGCCGCATCCTGCGCATGCTCGAAGAGCAGGGCCTGTACGACGGCACGCTGTTCGTCGTCACGACGGATCACGGGATGGCGCCGACCGACGCGTCGCTGAAAGCCGACCAGGTGCAGGCCGTGGTCGATGCGGGCATGAAGGCGGTCGTCTGCGCGCCGTTCATCTACCTGCTCGACGTAGCCGTGACCCTCACCGCACACGAAGATGGCCGCACCGCGATGGTCGAGGTGCTGGCCGCCGACGCCGACGCGTCGGGCGAGCGCTCGCCCGTCGCCGGCGCCGAGGTCACCGTCTCGACGCACGGCGCCGGCGTGCTGGCGCGCGCCAGGACGTCGGACGCGGGCATCTGCGGCGTGCCGCTGCCTGCGGGTGCCGCGCCGGCGGACCTGTTCGTCACGGTGCACCACCCGGAGTACAACCCGCGCCACCTGCGCCTCGACGGCTCGCCGGTGCACGAGGACTTGCGCGCTGCGCTGTACGGAGGTGTGCTCTGAGCGGTGAGGACTGGCGATGCCGGGCCGCAAGCCCTGCCTCCGATCTCTGACCTCCCGGAGCCCGATCTATGTGCGGGCGCTTCACGCTGACGAGGAAGGACTTCCGCGAGCTCGCTGCGCAGCTTGGCGCCGAGGTGGCGCCCGGCGGCGAGCCGCGCTACCGGCCTCGCTACAACATCGCGCCCACGGACGAGCACTGGATCCTCCGCACGAAGCAGGAGCGGCGGCAGCTCCTGCCGGCTGCGTGGGGGCTCGTCAATAGCTGGGCGGCCGACGCGAAGGGCGCGGCGAGGCAGATCAACGCGCGCGCCGAGACGGCGATGCGGCGCCCGGCGTTCCGCGACGCGTTCGTGCACCGGCGTTGCGTCGTCCCGGCCGACGGCTTCTTCGAGTGGCTCGGCGCGAAGGCAGCACGCCGTCCGCTCTGGTTCCATCACCCGCACGGCGACCTGCTGCTCTTCGCGGGGCTGTACGAGTCGTGGCGAGACCCTGCGTCCGACGCCTGGCAGCGCACGTTTACGATCCTGACGACGGCCGCGAACGAGGTGGTCGCGCCGGTGCACGACCGCATGCCGGTGATCCTGCCGGCAGACCGCGCCGACGACTGGCTCTTCGTGCCGGCCGCGGACGCGGCGGGCCATGCGGAGACGCTGGGCGCGCTGCTGCGGCCGGCGGCAACGGACGCGCTCATCGCCACGGAGGTCTCGCCTCGCGTCAACTCCGTCGCGAATGACGACCCGGCCTGCCTCGAGCCCGCCGGCGGGGAGCCGCCCGCGCCGCCCGCGCAGGGAGCGCTGCTGTGAGCGGCAGCGGTGGCCGCAGGCGGACTGCTCGTCGGCGCTGCCTGGTGGCCCAACCGGCAGTCTGTGTGGACGATGAGCAGAGCGGCCCGGTTGGGCCGCTCGTGTGTGTCACGCTGGTAGCAGCGAGTGGATTCGAACCACTGACCTACCGATTATGAGCCGGTTGCTCTAACCCCTGAGCTACGCTGCCACGCGCACCCGCTGTGCGGGCGATTGCGGGTGAGAATGGCGCGCTTGGCGGGACTCGAACCCACGACCTCTACCTCCGCAGGGTAGCGCTCTATCCACTGAGCTACAAGCGCATCTGTTCTGGTGCCGAGGGCGGGATTTGAACCCGCACGCCCTTGCGGACACTACGCCCTGAACGTAGCGCGTCTGCCGTTCCGCCACCTCGGCTGACGGATCTCTGAGCCTCGTCGAGCATCCCACGGATAGCGTCTTCCATGAGACGGTTGGCTCCGGGAGCCCACGGATTGTAACAGGGCGCCGCGACCGCCTACAAGCGCGTGGACTCGTCTGCAGATGGGCAGTGAGCATGACACACCCCAACTGGGCCGTGATTCTGTCCTCCCGCGGCCGCGCGTTACCAGGCGTCGGGCGGGCGGCGCGATGCCGGACGGAGTACGTTCGCCTTCGCCCAGTGGCTGAGGATCGTGCTGACGAGCGAGATGACGAGCGCGCCGAGGAACGCCGCGATGAAGCCGTCGACGTGGAAGGCGAGCCCGAACTTGCCCGCGACCCAGGCGGTGAGGCCGAGCATCGCCGTGTTGATGACCAGCGTGAAGAGCCCGAGCGTGAGCACCGTGAGCAGACAGGAGAACATCGCGACGACCGGGCGGATGAGCGCGTTGACGGCGCCGAAGATGACGGCGCCGAAAAGCAGCGCGCCCGGCGTGTTGATGGCGAAGCCGCGTACGAGCGCCTGCGCGACCCAGAGCGCGGCGACGTTGACGAGGAACCGCACGACGAGGCCGAAGATGCCGAAGTCCTCGGACCGGGGCGGTCGCCACTCCCAGTAGAAGTACGAGCCACGACGCACGGGCACAGCCTAGCGGATCGGCGCCACGGACGCGGCAACCCGGCCCCGGCGCGCGCCGGCGACGGCGACCGCGCTCCAGCCGCCGCGCGAGGCGGGCGCTAGTCCGAGGAGTCGGGCTTCTGGCCGTTGACGGAGCGGAGGCCGATCTTGCGCAGCAGCCGCTTGTAGCGCTGGTCGCGCGCGGCGACGTGCACCGCGTTCTCGATGTCCGCGGCGGTGAGCGCGGCGAGGGCGCTATCGGCGCTCATGCCCCGCTTCATCTTCCGGGCGATCGCGATGCCGGCCATCAGCGTGAGCGCGCTCGAGACGACGGCGGCGGCGCCGGCGTACGCCTTGTACTTGCCGCTCAGCTCGGGGAACTTCGCCACCGCCTTGCTGGCGAGCCGCAGCGTGCGGTGCGTCGCCTGGTCGGGGCGCTCGCCCTGGCCCTGGGCGTCCCAGTCGAAGTCATCTTCGATCTGGTCGGGGTGCTTGACTTCGTCGGCCTTGATCGCCATGTGCCCTGCCTCCTCTGCGGGATCCCTTGCGGGATGAGGCCGCACTGAACTGCTTGATCGGTGCGCGTGTGCGATGCGGCCGCGCGCGCACCGAATGATTACGTCTGCGGGCCCCGGACGGCGCGCACCGCCCGCGCCATCTCGATGGCCGTGAGGGCCGCCTCGCGCCCCTTGTGGCCGGCCGGGCCGCCGAGCCGGTCGTAGGCCTGCTGTTCGTTGTCCACGGTGAGCACGCCGAAGACGACGGGGACGCCGGTATCGAGTGCGGCCCGCTGGATGCCGCTGGCGGTCGCGGAGGACACGTACTCGAAGTGCGGCGTATCGCCGCGGATGACGGCACCCAGACAGATGATAGCATCAAACGCGCCGCTGGCGGCGAGCGTTTTCGCCATGAGGGGCAATTCAAAGCAGCCGGGCACCTCCCTGAACGAGAGCGCGTCCCCGCTCGCGCCGCGTGCCGCCAGCTCGTCCCGGCACCCGTCCAGCAGCCGGCGCGTCACGTCGGCATTGAAGCGGGCGGCAATGACGGCCAGCCGCAACCCCCGGGCGTCTACCTCAACATCGTCAAACTGGAGCCCGCCTGTTGGCATGGGCGTAGCGTACCGCCGGGCGCGGGGGCCGGGAAGCGGGAAGCGGGAGGCGGGATACCGGCAGCCCGGCATGGGCGGCCGGCCGATGTTGGAAGTCAGAAGTTTGGATGTTTGAGGACGCGCACGAGGGCCGAATCCTTGCGGACTTCAGCCGGTCGCGGGGGCGTCCGGGTGCAAGGACGCAGGCCCGTCCGCCGCCAGCAGTGCCGCGGCCTCGCGTTCGACGACGCGATAGACCTCGGCCAGCGGCAGGCCGCGCGCCTCGGCGATGCGGCGGCAGGCCTCGTACTCAGGGGCGATGCGCGGCGGTGCGCCGGGCAGGCGCTTGAGCTTGACGGCGGCGGGCCCGAGGCTCGAGGCGAATGCGAACGCCTCGCGTCGCGCCTCGTGCCGCGAGACGGGGCTGACGCGCACGCCGAGGGTCGACGTCTCGCGCAGGAGCACGCCGCTGACGGCGTCTTCTCGCTCGGCGCCGCAGAGGACGGAAACCATGACGCCCGGGCGGTTCTTCTTCATCTGGACGGCCTGGAACCAGACGTCGGCGGCGCCGGCCGCGAACAGGCGCTCCTGCACGTAGCCGTAGATCTCCGGGTTCATGTCGTCGATGTTGGTCTCGATGAGGAGCAGCGCGGGCCGCGCCGGCTCGACCGCCTCGCCGAGCCACAGGCGCAGGACGTTCGGCCAGCCCTCCGGGTCGCGGCCGCCGGCGCCGTAGCCGAGGGCGTCCAGATGCATCGGCGGGCGCTCGAAGCGGGCGAGTGTGGCGGCGAGCGCGGCGCCCGTCGGCGTCACGAGCTCCATCGGCCGGTCGCCGGACGATGGGGCGATGGGGGCCCCGACGCCGGCGAGCAGGGCCAGCGTGGCGGGAGCCGGCGCGGGCAGCACGCCATGCGAGCCGCGGACGGTGCCACCGCCAGCGGGGAGCGCGGAGCAGTACACCTGCTCGACGCCGAGCAGCCGCAGCCCGGCGACACCGCCCACGACGTCGACGATAGCGTCGAGGGCGCCGACTTCGTGGAAATCGATCTCGTCGGCCGGGACGCCGTGCACGCGCGCCTCGGCTTCGGCGAGGCGGCGGAACACGTCCGCGGCGCGCGTGCGGTCTGCGGCGGTCAGGGACGATGCTTCGATGATGCGCAGCACGTCGGGCAGGCGGCGGTGCGGCTGCGGCGCCTCGGCGAGGTCGACGTGTGCCTTCGTGGCGGCGATGCCCGCGCGCCGCACGCGTTCGGCGCGGAGCGTCCAGCCACCGACGCCGAGCCGGTCGAGTTCGGCGCGCAGGGCGTCGATGGCGAGCCCGGCGTCGATCATGGCGCCGAGCAGCATGTCGCCGCTGATGCCGGAGAAGCAGTCGAGGTAGGCGATACGGGTCATGGGGGTATGGTAGCGGACGGCATCGCGCACGCGTCCCACCGACGGGGCCGGACGCTGGATGGTGGAAGCTGGAAACTGGCGGGCGCGGAGTTGCCGCATCCGGCGCTGCCCGGAGTGGCTACCTGAGCATCCCGCTATCCAGCAAACCAGCGAGCCGTTGCGCGTCCACGCGATGCAGTCCGGTCGTCGTTCCGGTGTCCGTGATGGGCGACATCACGCGCGGTGCGATCACCTTGCCGTCGCCGCCGCGCAGCGGTTTGCCATCGAGGAACAGAGCCAACGGCAGGCCATTCGTCGCCGCACCGATCCGGCGCGTGAGCGATCCGAACACCTGTTTGCCATCCTGGGTCATGTTGAACACGAGGGAGCTCTGACCAAGTTGGTCCATCTGCACCCTGGCGTTGTGCATCAGGAACTTCGCGGTCATGATCGTCGGCGCGCCGTTCAGGTCGCCCTTTGCCGGCGTCCAGACGACGCTTTCGGTGTTGTACGCCGTCGTGTAGGTCGGCGTCACGCGCCGGATCGTTCCGTCCGGGTTCCTCGCGATGTTGCCCGCCGCGTCCTTGAGCGCGACGGCGCCGCTGGCGTCGACGTTCGGCTGGCAGGTGCCGGGCTCGTAGTACACCTTCGATCCGTCCGGCACTGTGGCAAGCGGGAGGCCTGGCTGCTCGTAGCCCCCCTGCTGCAGCGGCACACAGAACATCAGCGCGGCCGGCGCAGAGAGCGTTGCCGGGATCGATGGCGTGACCTTCGCCTCGGCCCTGGCGACCGCAGTCTGACTCTGGCTATCCTGCGCGACGACCGTAAGGACTCGCCCCGTGTCGGCGGTGGCTGTCCGTGCTGGCGCCACGGGCGTCGGCACCGCGGTACGGGCGCCGCACGCCGCGGCGAGCGCCCCGGCCAGCACGAACCCGGCCGTCGTAATCGAACGCACCCTACACCTCCCGTAGCGGCGATCCTAACACGGCGCGCGTGTCGCCCCGACCATGAGACGTCGGCAATGGAAGCGTGGGGTGATCCAGGCGCGTCGCACGCGCCGCCACCTACTTTCGGCGCGGGCGTCCCTTCGGCACCGGCGCTGGACCCTTCGGCATCGGGATTGCGGCCTGCTTGCCGGCCGGCGCCTTCGCCTGCGGCTGCGCCGCGGCGCGCTGGGCGCGCGGCTTGATCGGCGTCGGCTTCTTCGGCGCCGGCTTCGCGCGGGGCCGCGGCGCCTCCATGCCGGCGAGCGGCGGCTGCTTCGCGTCCGGCTCGCCGTTGCCGCCGCCGTCCGGGCCGCCGCGCGGGCCCTTGCCGCCGCCGTTGCCGTTCGCGCCCATGTCGATCGTCGCCAGCGACGCGACGCAGTCGCCGGGTGCGACGTTGATGACGGACACGCCCTGCGCGGAGCGGCCCGTCATGCGGATGCTGTCCATGCGCGTGCGGATGACGATGCCGTCCTTGCTGATGACGATCAGCTCCTGTGCGGCATTGACGGTGCGCGAGGCGACGACCTTGCCGGTCTTTGCCGTGATCGCGTAGTTGCGTACGCCCTGGCCGCCGCGGTTGGTGACGCGGTACTCCTCAAACGGCGTCCGCTTCCCGAAGCCGTTCTCGGTGATGCTGAACAGCTCGTGGTCCGCGGTGACGACCTCGAGCGAGACCACCTTGCCGCCCTTCTCGAGCTTGATGCCGCGCACGCCGCCCGACGTACGGGATGCCGAGCGGAGCACCGAGGCCGGGAAGCGGATCGCCTGCCCGTTCGAGGTGATCATCACGACCTCGTCGTCATCGTGGACGAGCTTGGCGGCGATCAGCTCGTCGCCCTTCTCCAGGTCCATCGCGATCTTGCCGTTCCGCTTCACCTCTTTGAACTCGGCGAGCGGCGTCTTCTTCACCTCACCGTCCGCGGTGGCGAGGATCATGTAGTCCTTGTCGTAGTCGTGGATGGTGACGAGGGCGGTGACCGTCTCGCCGGGCTCGCAGTCGATCACGTTGACGAGCGGGATGCCCTTCGCCTGGCGCTTGGCGTCCGGCAGGTCGTAGGCGCGGGACATGAAGACGCGCCCGCGCTCCGTGAAGAACAGCACATTGTCGTGGGTGTCGCAGACGATGAGGCGGCGTACGGCGTCCTCCTCGCGCGTCACCATGCCCGTGATGCCTTTGCCGCCGCGCCGCTGCAGACGATAGGTCTCGAGCGGCAGGCGCTTCACGTAGCCGCGGTTCGACAGCGTGACGACGACCTCCTGGTGCGCGACCAGGTCCTCCTCGGCGATCTCCTCGGCGCCCGTCTCGACGATCTGCGTGCGCCGCTCCTGGCCGTACTTCTCCTTCACCTCGACCATGTCGTCGCGGATCAGGAAGTCGATCTTGCGCGGGTGCGCGAGCAGGTCATCGAGGTACGCGATGCGTTTGCGCAGCTCCTTGTACTCGTCCTCGATCTTTGTGCGCTCGAGGCGGGCGAGCCGGCGGAGCTGCATGTCGAGGACCGCCTGCGCCTGCTTGTCGCTCATCGTCCACGGCTTCGCCATGAGCTTCGTCTTCGCGTCGTCGGCCGAAGCCGCCGCGCGGATCGTGGCGATGATCTTGTCGAGGTCGCGCAGCGCGATCAGGTAGCCCTCGAGGATGTGCTCGCGCTCGTGCGCGCGGTCGAGCTCGAACTCCGAGCGGCGGCGGATGACATCGCGCCGGTGGTCGATGTAGGCCTCGAGCATCTTCTTGAGGCCCATCGTCTTTGGCTGGCCCTGGTCGAGCGAAACCATGTTCACCGGGAACGACGACTGCATCGCCGTGTGCTTGTAGAGCTGGTTGAGCACGCTCGCGGCCTGGCCCTCGCGGCCCAGCTCGATGACGATGCGCATGCCGTGCCGGTCGGACTCGTCGCGCAGGTCGCTGATACCGACGATCTTGCGATCCTTCACCAGCTCGGCCATCTTCTCGATCAGCGTTGCCTTGTTCACCTGGTACGGCAGTTCCGTGACGATGATCTGCTCGCGGTTGCCGCGTGGCATCTCTTCGATGCGCGCCCGCGCCTGCATGACGATGCGGCCTCGGCCGTCGGCGTAGGCCTCGCGGATCGCGTCGCGCCATGCGTCGATGCGCTTGCCCTCGGCGTCCATCGACGCTTCCTTGCGCATACGGTAGATGATGGCGCCGGTGGGGAAGTCCGGGCCCTTGACGATCGTCGTCAGCTCTTCGGTGGTGATGGCGGGATTCTCGATCAGCGCGGCGACGGCAGCGCAGATCTCGCCGATGTTGTGCGGCGGGATGTTCGTCGCCATGCCGACGGCGATGCCGGACGAGCCGTTGAGCAGCAGGTTGGGGATCCGCGCCGGCAGCACGACCGGCTCCTGGCGCGAGTCGTCGTAGGTCGGCGACGTGTCGACCGTGTTGCTGTCGATGTCCGCCAGCATCTCCTCGGTGATGGCCGCCATCCGCGCCTCGGTGTAGCGCATGGCGGCGGGCGGGTCACCGTCGACGCTGCCGAAGTTGCCCTGCCCATCGACGAGCGGGTAGCGCATCGAGAAGTCCTGCGCCAGGCGCGCCATCGCCTCGTAGACGGGGCTGTCGCCGTGCGGGTGGTACTTGCCGAGCACTTCACCGACGATGGCCGCGCTCTTGCGGTAGGAGGTGTTCGGACGGAGGCCCATCTCGTGCATGGCGTAGAGGATGCGCCGCTGGACGGGCTTGAGGCCGTCGCGCACGTCCGGGAGGGCGCGCGCCACGATGACGCTCATGGCGTAGTCGAGGTACGACGAGCGCATCTCGTCTTCGATGCCCCTGTTGCGGATATTGCCGAAGCCGTGGTCCTGGGTCATGTGGTGATGGCGCTCACAGGAAGGGCCGCGCGTAGCTCCCGGCGCGGTGCGATCTGACTAACGAAGTTTAGCATTTGCCGTGTCGCGTCCGCAATTCTCGACAGCGTGCGCGGCGAAGTGCAGGGGCCGGACGGGAGGCGGGCGTGGGTGGGCGCGCTGCCGCCGCGGCGGGTGGCCTGGGTGCCCGGACCAGCCTCTACGCGCCGGGCGCCTTCGCCGCGGGCGGGGGCGTCGGGGTCGGCGCGGCGCCTCCCTGGGAGATGCGCTCCGCGCGGACGACGAGGCGCTTGTCGTACTGGCGCGTCGTGTAGTTGAAGGTGCCGCCGCAGGTGATCAGCGTGACCGTCTGCTTCGGCGTAGGGCCGACGATCTCGTTGACCGGCGCGGTATCCGCTTCGAACTGCTGCTTGAAGTTGACGGCGTAGCGATACACGGAGCCGTCCTTCAGCCGTATCTCGATGATGTCGCCCTTGTTCACGTCCTTGAGGTTCCAGAATACGGCCTTGCCGACCTTGATGTAGTCGACGTGCCCGGCGAAGACGGCGTTCCCGTCGAACCCCGGGCGCGACGTGAAGTCGTACCAGGCGACGTCCCAGGCGTTGTCCGGGGACTGCATGACGCCCGTCGGGTCGACGCCCTTGACGACGACGGGCGCGTCGATCTTCTGGCTCTTGATGATCAGGCGCTCGATCGGCGAGCTGTCGCCGGGCGGGAACTGCGAGGATGGCGTCGGCGTCGGGCCGGGCGTCGGGCTGCTGATCGGGACGCCGAACCCGGTGACGGTCTTCAGGTCGCTGTTGCCGGACGAGTTGTTGCCGATGACGCCCGTGAGCACCAGCGCCATGAGCGTCACGGCAGCGATGATCAGCGCCGTGCCGACCGACATCAGCGCGAGCGACAGGCGGTTCGAGCTTCCCCTCACGTCACCACACTCCTCACCATACGAACGCCGGACCTGCCGCCAGTGTATCTACACCCGGACGCCGCGCACGACGAGGCGGTTGCTGTAGTGGCCGTTTGAGAAATCTCCGATGCAGGTGACGATGGTGATCACGTCCTGGCCCGTCCGCGCCACGTACTTGCCGAAGTCCTCGTCGGGCGGCGTCCACTTGCTCCACTGGATCGCGTAGGTGATGGCGCCCTTCGGTGTGTTGACGGTGACGCGGTCGCCCGGTTGCAGGTTGCGTAGGTTCCAGAACACCGCCGGCCCGACGTGGATGTAGTCGACGTGCCCGGCGAACACGGCGTTCGCGCCCGGGTCGCCCGGATAGCCGCCGATCGCGCCGAGCGCGGAGAAGTCATACCAGATGACGTCCCAGGGCCCGCTCGGGTTGCCCATGACGCCGTTCGTGCCGACCGTGCGCGAATAGACGGACGCGTTCACATTGATCGACGGGATGACGATCGACATGCCGGTGCCCCGGGGCGCGCCCGGGCCGGTGCCGCTGCGGGGTTCGACGCGCGTGTAGCTGGACGAGGGCGCCTGCGCACCGGACGGCGCCGCGCCGGGTGTCGCCTGCAGGCCGGCGGATGCGGGCGTCTCCGTCGCGAGTGGCGCGGCGGTCGCCGTCGTCGCCGCGGAGGGCGTCGCGGACGGTGCTGCGTGGGCCTGCGCGTCCGGGCTGCTGCCGCCGGACGACATCGCGAAGCCGATGCCTACGGCGGCGAGGGCGAGCACGACGACGGGGCCGCCGACGAGCAGGGCGCGGCGGAGGGGGGAGGATGCCCGCCACCACTTGAGGAACGAATCGAACGGCCCGGGAATCGATTCGAATCGCATGAACGGACCACCTCCTGCGGCATCTCTACTGGTTTTCGGACGTGCCGCCGGCAGCGACAGGCGGCGATTCCCTTACGGGCGCGCTACACGCGGCGTGCCCAGACGATCTGGCGCTGGTTGTACTCACCCCGGTTGAAGTCGCCGCTGCAGGTGATCAGTGTCATCGATTCGGCCGCGGTGGCGCTGACGACCTTGTCGAAGTTGCCGGCGCTGGCGGGCACGAACTTGTTAAAGACGACCTCGTAGGTGATGGTGGAGCCGTCCTTCATCTTGATCTCGATCTTGTCGCCGGCCTTGAGCTCGCGGAGGTCCCAGAAGACGGCGGGGCCGTGGCGGATGTAGTCGACGTGGCCGGCGACGACGACGTTGCCGCCCTTGCCCGGCGTCCCGCCGAGGCCGGGCCAGTTCGAGAAGTCGTACCAGACGACGTCGTCCCAGCTATTGGGGTTCGGCATCTGGCCGCTGGCGGGGACGGTCTTGACGGTGAAGGGCGCATCGACCTTGATCTTCGGGATGATCAGGCGGACCCCTTCGAAGGGGCCGCGGACGGCCGGGCCGGTGCCGCGCGCGGCGAGATCCTGGGCCGTGAGCTCGGCGCCGGGGCTGACGGCGATCGGCGTCTTGAGGCCAACGTTGGCGCCCGGGGTCGGCGTCGAGAGGGCGGCGGAGGTTGGGGTGCCGGGTGTCCCGGTCTTGTTGGTCTTCGCGCTGCCGCCGCCGCCGCAGGCTCCGCTGAGCGCGGCGAGCAGCAGCGCCATCGCCGCGCAGGCGAATGCGCCCCGGCGGCTCCACATGCGTGTCGCGGCCGGGGCCGCGCGTATTCCGGCGGGTTGTTCGCTCATCCCTGCACCCTCACTCGAGCCGCCGGCCACCCCGGCGGGCTTGATCCTTCGTGACATCTTGCCATGTACGGGTGCGGATGACAAAGCATCCCGCGTGAGCCGCGCCCCGGCTCAGCCCGCTCCCGCTTCCACAGCGTCCGCCCCGAGGTGGTAGGGGACCTCGACGATGACGGCGTCGGGCCGGTCGCGGAGGGCGGCGCGGAGGCGCCGTGCGGACTGGTTGTGCAGCCAGCGCTGCCACGGCCACGCCGTCACGAACTCCGGCAGCACGACCGTCACGTACTGGCCGGGGTCGGCCTGGTCGAGCGCATCGACGTACGCCAGCACGGGCGCGACGAACGAGCGATACGGCGAGTCGATGATCACCATTGGCACGTCGAGCACCATCGACTCCCACTGGCGGCGCAGCCGCTGGCCCTCTTCGATGTCGTCGGTGACGTGGAGCGCGGTGACACTGGGTGAAATGGTGCGGGCGTAGTCGATGGTGCGCAGCACGGCGCGGTTGATCTCGTCGACCGGCACGAGCACGACCTGGCGGTGGCGCGAGGAGGGGCCGACCACCACGTCGTCCGGCACCTCGAGCCTCGCGTTGACGCCGGAGTAGTGCTTGTGGATGGAGAAAAACGTGACGCCGAGGACGACCATCGCGATCATGCTGATCCAGGCGCCCTCGCTGAACTTCGTGCCGCCGATGATCAGGGCGACGATGCCGGTCGCGGCCGCGCCGACGCCGTTGATCGCCATGCTGCGTTTCCAGCCGGGCCCGCGCAGCCGCCACCAGTGGACGATCATCCCGCTCTGCGACAGCGTGAACGACACGAAGACGCCGAAGGCGTAGAGCGGGATCAGACGGTCGACGTCGGCCTTGAAGACGACGAGCAGCACCGCCGCAACGGCCCCGAGGACGATAATGCCGTTGGAGAACGCCAGCCGGTCGCCGCGGAACGTGAACTGGTGCGGCAGGAACCGGTCCCGCGCGAGGATCGAGCCCAGGCGCGGGAAGTCGGCGTAGCTCGTGTTCGCGGCGAGGAGCAGGATCAGCGCGGTCGCCGCCTGGATGTAGTAGAAGACCAGGCTGTGGCCAAAGATCGCCGCCGCCGCCTGCGCGGGCACCGACACCTTGTCGGCGTGGCGGATGCCGAGCTCGTGCGCCAGGACCGTCAGGCCGATGAAGAAGACGCCCAGGATGAGCGCCATCCAGACCAGCGTCGCCGCCGCGTTGCGCGACTCCGGCTTCTTGAACGCCGGGATGCCGTTCGAGATCGCCTCGACGCCCGTCAACGCCGCGGAGCCCGACGCGAACGCGCGCAGCACGAGGAACCACGTCAGGCTGCTCGTGCCCGCCGCGTGCCAGCCCGACGACGGCTCGCTGGCGTGCAGGCCCGGGTTGAACGCCAGGCGGATGAAGCCGCCGACGAGGAGGATGATGAAGGCGAAGATGAACAGGTACGTCGGTACGGCGAAGATCGTCCCCGACTCGCGGATCCCGCGCAGGTTCAGGACCGTGATCACGGCCACCACACCAACGGACATCTCGACACTCACCGGATGCAGCCCGGTGAACGCCGACGTGATGGCGAACACCCCGGCGGCGATCGACACCGAGACGGTGAGGATGTAGTCGACCGACAGCGCCGCCGCCGCGCTCAGGCCCGCGACGTCGCCGAGGTTCTCCCGCGCGACGATGTAGGCGCCGCCGCCGCTCGGGTAGGCACGGATCGTCTGGCGGTAGGAGAAGGTGACGATCGCGAGCAGCAGCCCGATGGCGAGGGCGATCTCGATCGAGTGGGTGAGCGCACCCGCGCCGGCCGTGACGAGGACCAGCAGGATCTCGTCGGTGGCGTACGCGCTCGATGACAGCGCGTCCGACGAGAAGACGGCGAGCGCCTTGATCTTCGAGATCCGCTGCTCATCGATATCCTCCGACGAGATGGGCGAGCCGACGAAGACGCGGCGGACGCGGCGCCAGAACTGCTGGGCGGCGGTGCGCGGCGCCGTCGCGCGGGCGGTGGCGCGGAAGGTGGCCTCGTCGGAGCGCTCGAAGCGGCGTTCGCCCGCGCGGACGCGGCGCGCGTAGCGCGTGCCGGGCTTGGCGCCGCGGACCACCTCCGACTGCTCGACCTCCGGGAGGTCGGGCCTGCGACGGGGGACGCGGACCGCGCGCGGCTCATCCGGCGGGCTTCCGTCCAGTGGAAGCGCGTCGCCGTTGCCAGAGGGGCGCTGCCCGGACGGGGGCCGCTCTTCTTCCGTCATACCGCAGGAGCCCCGGATGTCCGGAGCAGGAAGCGGCCTTCAGGGGCGCGGGGGTGCGGGTACCGGCCGCCGGGCCGGCGCAGTCGTCCGGGCATGGCTTAGCGTACTCAACCGTGCGCCCCGCCGCGAGGGCAGTGGCGTGGACGGCGGCCGAGCTCAACGCCGGGACCGAGTTCGGGTTCCAGATCTCCCCGACCCCCGGCGCCTGGAACTACATCACCCAGGCGTGGGTCGAGGTCACCTACCGGGCGGCGGGCGACAGCACGGTGTACATTGGAGGCGTCTACGAGAAGAAGGGCGACGGCGGCGTGACGAAGTACTACCAGGCCTACGGCCGCGCGGTGGCGATGCGGCAGGTGCC
>JAGWOC010000233.1 GCA_028872875.1 Chloroflexota bacterium
GGCGTCGAGCTGCCTCACGTCGTACGACCCGGTGGCGACGGCGATGGTGCGCGCGCCGATGGGGCGCGCACAGGCGACGTCGCTCGGCGTGTCGCCAATCACCACGCAGTCGGCGCCGGGCACGTCGCGTCCGAGCGCGCGGCTGGCGCGCGCGCGGGCGATGGCCGGCAGCTCGTGGCGCACCTCGTGGTCGCTGCCGAACGCCCCGACGTCGAAGCGGGCGATCTCGAGTCCGACGGCGCGCAGCTTGCGCTCGGCGCCGCGCGCGACGTTGCCGGTCAGCAGGCCGAGCATGACGTCGTCGTGCGCCTCGACGGCATCGAGTATCGCGGCGACGCCGGGCAGGAGCGTCAGCCGGTGATCCCCGTCCGCCAGTTCGGCGGCGAGCTCGGCGACGTAGGCGTCGATGACGTCGTCCATTCGCGCATCCACCGCGGCGTCGGTGAAACCGGCGGCGCGCATGGTTTCGCGCACGATCTGCTTGTCGGTCTTTCCGTCGTAGCGGTAGTCGCGCGGCCCGGCGCTGCCGAACACGGTGCCGAGGGCCCGTTCCATCGACCGGCGGCCGGCACCGTGCGACCAGAGAATGGTGCCGTCGATGTCGAACAGCGCGACTTTCATTCGCCGTGGGCGGGTTCGGGCATCGAGGGCTCCCGCGTGAGCAGCAGCCCGCCGAGGACGCTCGCCGCGCCGACGCCCTGCCACAGCGTGGGCAGTTCGCCGAGCATGGGCCACGAGACGAGCACGGCGACGATCGGCTGCAGGTTGGAGAACATGGCCGTGCGCGTGGGGCCGATGACGCGAACGCCCCGGTACCAGAACAGGTACGCAATGCCCATGGCGCCGATGCCGCTGTAGCCGATGGCGCCATACACGAGCGGGTGCACGTGCACCCAGTCGGTGTGCACGATGGCCGGCATCGCGATGACCAGGAGCGGCAGCGTACCGCCAACGAGCGTCCAGGCGGCGATCTGCACGCCCTGCACGCGCACGAGGAGTGGCGTGAGCCAGTGGGTGT
>JAGWOC010000234.1 GCA_028872875.1 Chloroflexota bacterium
GCAGCGCGGCTGATCAGCGCGTCGCACTGCGCTGAGTCGCGCACGTCCGTCGGCTGCGCGAAGGCGCGCCGGCCGAGCGCGACGATGTCGGCCGCCGTGCGTTCGATCTGCTGCCGCGTGCGCGCGGCGCAGACGACGTCCGCGCCGGCGTCCGCCAGCGCGAGCGCCATCTGGCGGCCGAGGCCGCGCCCGGCGCCGGTGACGACGGCCACCCTGCCGGTGAGCCGCAGGCGTTCCAGGACCATCGTGCTCCTCCGTGTGCGGGGCCATTGTATGCGCGCGGAATCGCGGCGGGAAGCGCAGCCGGCGGGGTGCGCGAACTGGACGCGATCGCGATGGGTGCGCCTCCGGACCATGCGGCACGCCTGCGGCGCGGCTCACCCCTCAGTGCGGCGCCGGGAGCGCCATGGCGGCGGGCGCGGGGGCGACCCGTGCATGTTGACAGACGTATACGGAGTGTATACCGTTAGGCGCGCGGAGGCCGGCTCCATGCGCATCGATGGGTTGCTGATTGACGAGCACGTCCTCGACAAGATCGAGAGCCGGCACGGCGTCACGTACGATGAGGCCGCGGAGAGACAGTGTTTTTCGCCATGGCGCGCGATTCGCCGATGGAACCGCGACCTCGTCAAGGTGTTCGGGCGCACGGCGAGTGGCAGGTATCTCCTCGTCGTGATCGCAGATCATCACGACCGAGAGTGGTGGATCGTGACGGCACGCGACATGACCGCTTCGGAGCGGAGGTTGTATGGCAAGGCGAAGCACCGGTGAAGACGCACGCCTCCGCGCGCGCGAGCGAGAGATCGCACGCATCGACGCCGGCGGAGATGCATGGCTCGAAGACGACGAGGTCATCGAGCTCGAGGTTAAGAAGCCGCTCGACAAGGTGATCCCGGTGCGTCTCGCCACGGCGCACTGGGACGCGTTGTACCGCGAAGCCCGGGAACTTGGAATCGGGCCAACGACCCTCGCGCGCATGTGGATCCTGGAGAAGCTACGCGGCCTGCCCGCCCGCGC
>JAGWOC010000038.1 GCA_028872875.1 Chloroflexota bacterium
GCGGAGCAGCAGCTTGCGGCGGCACGCGCGCTGCCGGCGTCGTACCTGCGCGCCGTGTTCGAGAGCGATGAGGCGCACGCGTGGCCCGTGGCACCTCTCGGTGAACTTTGCGACGGAACAGGGCAGTACGGTCTCTCCGACAAGCTGTCCAGCGAGCCGCTGGGCATTCCCGTATTGCGGATGGGGAACCTGCGTGATGGTGGCATCGATTGGAGCGACCTAAAGTACCTCAATGTATCCGCCAGCGAAGTCTCAAACTACCGACTCCATCGGGGCGACGTGCTGTTCAACCGCACCAACAGCGCAGAACTGGTCGGCAAGACGGCGCTCTTCGACGGCACACGTGAAGCGGTCTTCGCTTCGTATCTCATTCGCTTCATGACTCGGAACTCCGTGTTGTTGCCGGAGTTCTTCACCTTCTACATGAGCACGCAGGCGGCACGTCGTTTCATTGCAGATAACCTCACGCGAGCTATCGGTCAGGTCAACATCAGCGCGTCTACGATGTCGCGCCTGAGCGTTCCGATACCGGCGATTGAACGGCAGCAGCAAGCGGTTGCTCGCCTAAGAGAAGGCTACGAACGCGCCTCGCGGCTGCGTGCGTTAGTCATGGAGCAATTGGGTGCCACAGACCATTTGATGTCTGCTGTGTTACGTGCGGCGTTCAGCGGAAAACCCTGATGGAACGAACGACTCACGACCTCGTCCTGCTTCGCCTCGATGATGAGTTGGCAAACCAATCGTCGCCGTTTAGGGAACGCAACGGTGTTCGGTTAGACCTACTCGCGAACAGGTTGGACGGCGTGGACGGCAAGCCAGCGTCGGCGTATGCGTATGCCTTGCGCGAACTGCTGAAGAATGGGTTCATCGCGGGCGATACGTCAGTCGGATGGCTGTCGGAGCGCGGCGTGGGACGAATTCGTCTGCTCAGGCTCGGTGCTTTCGCAAGGTGGAAGGAGCGAATCCGCCGACCAACTTCCAGCGGCTGTTGCCGGTGCTCTCCTGTCGGCACCGCTTAGCTGCGTTGTCGGGGTGGCTTGTTGCAACGATTAGCTGAGCAGAGAGAAGGCTCTCGGACGAAAGGGGTGAGATGATGACCTTCGGTCGCGACATTGTCGTCCCGCGCGATGGCTCGATGGCGGATACGCTCTACGAACGGCTCGCAGAGCACATCAACGAGGCCACGTCCGCGCTTGAGGTAGGCGAGAGCCTGCAACTCGATTGGTTCAACTCGTCTGGCGAGTGCATTAGAGTCGAAGACATCGGCTACCATAATCCCAATCTCATCAAGCTGTACGGGCGTGATAACTCGAACCGCAAGTGCACGGTGCTCGTGCACATGAACGCGCTCGAACTCGTGCTTCGAGTGAACGACTCAGCTTCTCGGCAATCTCGCCGAATAGGTTTTGTAGGCGAGTCAGCCACGAGGAACTAGGTGATGGTGCGAGTGAGCAGGAATGGCATTGGCAACGGGAACGGGCGGCGACTGAACGGGCAGGCGTCGGTCAACGCCGTCATCAAGAACATCTGCGACATCATGCGGCGCTCGAACTGCGCCGGGGCGTTGCAGTACGTGCCAGAACTCACGTGGCTGCTCTTCCTGCGCATCCTCGACGAGCGCGAGACGCGTGAGGCCGGGGAGTACGCCGCGGTCGGTGAGCCGTTCACACCGTCGCTCGAATCGCCGTATCGCTGGCAGGACTGGGCCGCGCCCGGCGGTGCCAAGCGCCAAGCGTTGCAAGGCGACGGCAGCACGCTCGGCGACTTCTTCGGCTTCGTCAACGGCGACCTGTTGCCGCACCTGCGCGGCCTGAAGGACAAGCCCAATGCGACGCCGCGCCAGAAGATCATCAGCGAGGTACTGTCGGGCGTCGAGCGCACCCGCATCGACACCGAGCGCAACATGCTGGACGTGCTCGACCGCGTCGATGAAGTCAAAGACGAAAACATCGACCCCCAGCATGTCTTCCCGCTCTCTCAGGTGTACGAGGGGCTGCTGCTGAAGATGGGCGAGCGCGGCAACGACGGCGGGCAGTTCTTCACGCCGCGTGAGGTCATCCGGGCCGTCGTGCGCGCCATCGACCCGAAGGTTGGCGAGACGGTCTACGACCCGGCCTGTGGCACGGGCGGCTTCCTCGCGCAGGCGTTCGAGCACATGGCCGGGCCGGAGTACGCCAACGTCACGTCCGGCGAGCAACTTGAGACGCTGAAGCGCGCCACGTTCTACGGACGCGAGAAGGACAATCTCATCTACCCCATCGCGCTCGCCAACCTCACGCTCCACAACATCGACGAGCCGCACGTCTGGCACGGCAACGCGCTGACCGGCCAGGAGTCGTACGGCGGCCTCTACGCCGGCGCTCCGCCGCTCTTCGACGTGGTGCTGATGAATCCGCCGTTCGGGGGCAAGGAAGGCAAAGAAGCCCAGACCAACTTCCCGTACAAGACCCGCGCCACGCAAGTGCTCTTCCTTCAGCATGTCATCAGCAGCCTCAAGAACGGCGGCCGCGCCGGCATCGTCGTCGATGAGGGCGTGCTGTTCCGCACGAACGAGACCGCGTTCGTGCAGACCAAGCGCAAGCTGCTCGACGACTGCGACCTCTGGTGCATCCTGAGCCTGCCGCCGGGCACGTTCGTGAACGCGGGCGCCGGCGTGAAGGCGAACCTGCTCTTCTTCACGAAGGGCCAGCCGACGCAGAAGGTCTGGTACTACGACCTGTCGCACATCAAGGTCGGCAAGAAGACGCCGCTCACGCTCGCGCACTTCGAGGAGTTCTTCAAGCTGCTCCCCGGCCGCGCGGACAGCGACCATAGCTGGACGGTCCCCCGCGTGGACATCGAAGCGAAGACCTACGACCTCAAGGCCGTCAACCCGAACGCGAAGAGCGATGAGGACACGCGCACGCCGGAGGAGCTACTCGACTACATCGAGGCGAAGGGGCGCGAGGTCGCGGAGGCGGTCGCGGCGCTCAGAGACACCACCAGGCGATGACCATTCGAGAAGACGCCACGGCTGTACTCGTCGAACTGACGAAGCAGAAGCAGTTCGACCAGACGCAGGGCCAAGCCCTCGCCGATGTTCTCGGCATGTCGCCGGAGCAACTCAATAACGCCATCGCCATCCTCGAAGACAGCGGGTACGTGAAGGTTCATCGTTACATCGGTAGTGCGCCGTTCGCCTTCGGGAGCGTGGAGATAACGCCTCAGGGTCGATATGAAGTGGAGCGTGCTGAAGCCGAGGCAGCGGCGGGCCCCGGGGGCGAGCCCGCTCCGGCGCCGACCGTCCGCGAAATGCCCAGGCCTGTTGGTTCGCCCTACGGGTTCACTGACCACGACTGGGAGTACCTTCTGGGTGAACAGTGGTCTAAGAAACTCGTCGTCGTGTTTGGTTGCCAGTGGGAGAGCGACCACTACGACACCGCCGAACTGACCTCGCGGCTGCGTGACGAGTTCACAACCGCTCTGGCAAGGACGTCGGCTATGGGCCAGCTTGACCTGGAGTTTATGGCGCTACACGCCGGATACGGAGAGCACCAGTTCAATCAGATCGCCCGCTCAATCATCGCGTCGGACATCGCGGTGTTCGAGACTTCGGATGGCAATCCAAACGTAATGATCGAGATGGGGGTTGCGCTGACGTGGGGCACGCGAGTCCATCCAATTAGGCAGGAGTCTCGTCCGAAGCCACCCTCCGACATATCGGGGCAAACGTGGGCCTGCTACCGAAACAGCGGCGCTGAATGGACCGATCCGCGGCACTTCGAAGCAGTTGTCCAGATGGTCGAGCTAGCAGCCCGAAAGAAACTTGCGCGGCCCCTTCGAGGCACGGCGGGGCGTGCGAGTGCGCCCGACATATCTGATACGATCTCCTCCCTGCGGCATGCGCTGGTCTCAGAGCTTCGCCAGATTCTCGCCTTCATCGATCCTGCGAAGGCCGACGAGGAATACGCGCGCGGAGAGTACGAACGGCAGGGAATGTTACTGCCAAGCAACTCATGGCTTTCGGCGGCGGCATACCCCGGAGTGGTCCCGGGAAATCTCCGCCCGGCCCTTGAGCAGGTGTACTCTGAAGTTGAGTTGCTGAACAGCCTCGCGCGAAGGCTCGAAGGCCCTGCCGACGCCGGAACCAGCAAGAGCGCGATCGCCAGTAGGCGGCGGGTCAGGCTCGCGCCGCTCAACCAGAAGATCGCCGAGGTGATCAGGGGGCTTGAAGAGCTGAAGACGACTGGCGATGGCCGATGATCAGCGGTCGCCCGCTTCTACCCGCTCGGCGAGCAGGCGGCGCGCTCGTCGCCATCGGAGATCGTGCCGCTCCTCTAAGCCGAGCGCGAGGAAGAGCGGGCGGAGCTGCACAACAGCGTGAACCCGTTCCAGTACCTCGAAGTGCTGAGGATCTCACCGCGCTGCTGTCCGCGGCGGGGGGAGGCGCTGCGGTCGAGGCAGTTGCCGTTACCGCTCCCGGACTGCGTAAGTCAGGTGGATCACACGCTCCGTCGACTCCGCGCGGACCGGCTCCAGGGCCACGCGGCCCGCGTCCACGCCCTCGAACAGGCGGATTCCGGAGCCGAACAGCACGGGTGAGAGCGCGATCGAGAATTCGTCGATCAGGCCGGCATTCACGTACTCCAGGATCGTTGCGCCGCCGCCCGCGATGCGGACGTCTCGGTGTCCGGCGGCTTCGCGGGCCTGGTCGAGCGCGGCCTCGATGCCGTCGTTGACGAAGTGGAAGTTGGTCCCACCCGGCCGCTCCCAGTGGTCACGCTTCTCGTGAGTCACGACGAAGACCGGCGTGTGGAACGGCGCCTCCTCCGGCCACGCCTGTTCGCCGGCGTCGAACATGCGCTTGCCCATCACGCTGGCGCCGGTGCGATCGAATGTCTCCCGCACGATGTCGTTGTCGCGCCCTTCCTCGCCGCCCTCGCCGAGCTTCAGGTTCTCCCGGACGAACCGCTGCGGCAACAGCCACGCCTGCAGTTCCATCCACTGCTGTCCCATCAAGTCCTCGAGGGACTCGGGCGCGATGAACCCGTCCAGCGACATCGACACGCTGAAGAACACCTTCCCGGCCATCAGCCCTCTGTCCCCTTCCGAACGATCTCGGTGACATAGGCAGCCAGCTTGCTCAGGGTCTGCTGGCCGCCCTCGATTGCGTGGTACTTCTCGACCGCCTCGTCGCGCAGCTCCTTGGTGGGAAACACCGTGCGCATCTCGATCCGGGTCACCGCGCCGTCGGGCGCGAACGTCAAGACTGACTCGAAGGCGTTCGGGTCATCGTGGGACTCACCGTGGAGCATCGCGATCCGTTCCGGCGGGGCGATCTCGATCCAGGAGATCCACTCCTGGTAGTCCGTCCCGTCCGGTCCGTGCATCACGAAGTCCCACTCCCCGCCGACGCGGAACTCGAACGCCCGCGTGGTGGTGGTGAACCCCTCCGGTCCCCACCACAACGATAGGTGCCGCACCTCGGTGAACGCCTCGAACACCACCTCCCGTGGGGCACTGATGACCCGGGAGATGACGATCTCGCGGTCGGCCGTCGCGGACTGCGCCTGCGCTCCTCGTCCCGTCGCGCTCATCAGCTACTCCTCCTGCCTTGCCTGCTTGAGGTTCTGCACGTACTCGTCCAGCCGGTTGAAGCTCTCGTTCCAGAACCGCTCGAACCCGCCGATCCAGTCGTGAACCGGTCGCAGCTCGCGGGCGTCAAGGCCGTACAGGCGTTGCTTGCCTGCCTTACGGTCCCGCACCAATCCGACCTCCCGGAGCACCCGCAGGTGTTTGGACGCCCCCGGCTGGGTCATCCTCAGCTCCTGGGCTAACTCGGTCACCGGGCGCTCACCCGCCCGCAGCAGCACGAGGATCTCCCGGCGCTGCGGCTCGGCGATCGCGTTGAAGACGTCCGATGTCGTCGCTGCTCGTGCCATGGACGCAATTATATTCCGATATCGGCATGTGTCAAGCCAGGGGAATCAGGCATGTCTTGTCAGATGACGATCGTGACCCTTGTCCGATCAAGCACCGCCGCGCAAACTCCCCTCTTCCCCTGCCTCTTCTAGGCGAGCCTTGACGACTGGAAGTCTCCCGCGGTGCTCACGCGCGGGGACCCGCCGCCCAGTAACAAGTGGCTCCCAAGCTGTGAGAGTCGCTGGCCGGCGCACGCGCGAGGGGTCGATGAGGCAGCCGTGGTAGCGGGCGAGCTCGCCGTAGGCGCGGCTGGCGCGCGGGTTGTAGAGGTCGGGACGGACCACCGAAGAAGGCGAACGCCTCGACGTGGCCCTCCAGCCAGACGCTCGTGTCCTCTCCCAACACCGGGAAAGAAACTGGTGGCGGCGGCACGAGAGGTTCATCAGGAACGGGAAGAGCCTGCGCTCGCGGCCGCTCGCAGGGTCGTGCCAGCGACCGGCGTAGAAGAAGTCAGCCTGGGCTTCCTCGCCGGGTGGCGGGTCTTCCAGCCGCACCGTCACCCGCGGCGAGGCGTGCAGCCGCTCCGGCCAGTGCCCCGCGCTCCCGCTTCTCGCCTCCCGCTTCCATCCTTCCCCAATCTCCATCTGCGCTGTCTGCGTAATCTGCGGATCCGTCTCTGCTGTCTGCTGTCTGCTGTTTGCTGTCTGCTGTCTGCTGTTTGCTGTCTGCTGTTTGCTGTCGCCCGGCCTCACCGCGCGTCGAGGTAGGCCTGCAGGATTACCGCCGCCGCCAGATCGTCGACCCGCGGCTTGCCCCGGCGCCGCGCTGGATGCACAGACCCTGGGTCGCGCACCCGCACGCCCGGGCGGGCCCGGACGGTGCCACCGCCGATGCCCGCGCCCGACACCTGCACCGTCGAGAGCCGTTCGTCCTGGTACACCACCGGCAGCCCCGTCCCCAGCGCCAGCGCCTCGCCGAACGCCCGCGTCCGCGCCGCCTGCGCGTGCTCCTCGCCCGACATGCTCAGCGGCAGCCCAACAACGATCGCCTCCGCCGCCTGCGCGCGCGCCAGCTCGCCGATGCGGGCGATGTCCGCCGCCCGGCTCTCGTGCGCGATGATCGTCAGCGGCACCGCGACCCGCCCCTCGCCCACCGCCACCCCGATCCGCCGCGCCCCCACATCGACCCCTAACAGCCGCATCGCCTCCGCCCCGTCTGCCGTCCGCCGTCTGCTGTCTGCCGTCCGTTGTCTGCCGTTTGCTGTTTGCTGTTTGCTGTTTGCCGTTTGCCGTTTGCTGTTTGCTGTTTGCCGTCTGCCGTCTGCCGTCTGCCGTCTGTCGTCTGCCGTCTGCCGTCTGTCGTCTGCCGTCTGCCGTCCGTTGTCTGTCGTCTGTCGTCTGCCGTCTGCCGTCTGCCGTCTGCCGTCTGTCGTCTGTCGTCTGCGGTCTGCCGTCACCCCGCCAGCAGTCCCGCCCGCGCCAGCTCCCGCGCGACGCCCAGCGCCTCGTCGAGCAGCGACGCGTCCTTGCCGCCTGCCTGCGCCATCTCCGGCCTGCCGCCGCCACCGCCGCCCGCGGCCGCCGCCACCTGCTTGATCAGGTTGCCCGCGTGCACGCGCCCGGTGAGGTCCTTCGTCACCATCGCCAGGAAGCTCGGCCGCTCGCCGATGACCGCGCCCAGCACCACCACCGCGCTGCCCAGGCGCTCGCGCAGCAGGTCGCCCATCTCCCGCATCGCCTCGACGCTTGCCGCCGGCACGCGCGCCACCAGCAGCGACGCGCCATCGACCTGCTCCGCCGACAGCAGCAGCCCGTCCACCTCGCCGCGCCCGGCCTGCCGCTCGAGCTGCTGCGCCCGCCGCCGCTCCGCCTCCAGCTCCGCACGCAGCGCCTCGACGCGCGCCTCCAGTTCCGACGGCGCCGCGCCCAACTGCCGCGCCAGCCGCGCGATCGTCTCCTGCTGCCCGAGCACGTATGCGTCCGCCAGCGCCCCCGTGCACGCCTCGATGCGCCGCACACCCGATCCGACGCTCCCCTCGCTCTCGATGACGAACGCCCCGATCTCCCCGGTGCGATGCACGTGCGTGCCCCCGCACAGCTCGCGCGAAAAACAATGCGGCTGCTCGGGCGGCCCGCTGGCCTGCTGGTTGCCGTCTGCTGCCTGCCGTCTGCCGTCTGCCGTCTGCTGTCTGTCGTCTTTGCTGTTTGCTGTTTGCTCTTTGCTCTGCGGCGCCACCGCCGCTGTTTGCTCTTTGCTCTGCGGCGCCGCCGCCGCTGTTTGCTCTTTGCTCTGCGGCGCCACCGCCGCTGTCTGCTGTCTGCTGTTTGCTGTTTGCTGTTTGCTGTCTGTTGTCTGTTCTCTGCTGTCTGCTGTCCGTCCTCTGTCGTCTGTCGTCCGTTCCGCGTCGCAGATATCGACGACGCGCACCGTCGCCCGGTACTTCTCGCCGAAGAGCGCCATCGCGCCGCCCGCGATCGCCTCCTCATACGCCTCCTCGTGCGGGTGCACCTCGATGTCCTCGCGGATCTTCTCGTTGACGAGCCGCTGCACCGCCGCCAGCTCCTCGGGCTTCGTCGCCTCGATGTGCGTGAAGTCGAAGCGCAGCCGGTCCGGCGCCACCAGTGAGCCCGCCTGCCGCACGTGCGTACCCAGCACCTGGCGGAGCGCCGCGTGCAGCAGGTGCGTCGCCGTGTGGTTCCGCGCCGAAGCGCGACGCCGCGCCTCGTCGACCGCCGCCGTCACCGCGTCGTTGACCGCGATCGCGCCCTCGACGACGCGCCCGCGATGCACGATCAGCCCCTCTGCCGGCGACTGCGTATCCTCGACGATGACGCGCCCCGAAGGCCCGGCGATCTCGCCCGTATCGCCCGCCTGCCCGCCGCCCTCCGGATAGAATGGCGTCTCGACGAGCACCACCTCGACCTCGTCCCCCGCCGTCGCCCGCTCGACCACCCCGCCCGCGCCGACGATCGCCGCGACCGTCGTCGCGTGCCGCGTCGCCGCGTACCCGACGAACGTCGAGCGCACCGCCGCCAGCTCCGTGTACGCCTCGACCCGCCCCGCCTCGTACCCGAACTTCGCCGCGGCCCGCCCCCGCTCCCGCTGCGCCTCCAGCTCCCGCTCGAAGCCCGCGAGGTCCAGCGTGAACCCTACTCCCGCGACCAGTTCATCGGTGAGTTCCAGCGGGAAGCCAAACGTATCGTAGAGGACGAAGGCCTCCGCGCCGGAGAGTTCCCTCAGCGCCGCCGGCACGTCATCGGGGTCCGGCGTGGCGCGCAGCCGTGCCGCGACGTGCCTCAGGATCTCCTCACGCGCGCTCGCCGGGATCGCGGTGAAAGCTGCGATCACGTGCCGCAACGCGGGAAGCACGCCGGTCTCAAGCTGCTGTGGCCAGTCGCGGCCGTGCCAGCGCGACCAGTCGCCGGCCCAGTGCTGGCCCAGCTCCGCCCGAAGCGCCACCAGCGCATCGAGGAGCGCGCGCCCACGCTCCAGCGTCTCGCGGAACTTCGCCTCCTCTGCCGCCAGCAGACGCATCACGAACGGCCCGCGCTCGCCGACGTCCGGGTACGCGTACGCCATCTTCTCGATCACCGCCGCCGCCACCTTGTCGAGCAGCGTACCCTCGCGCGTGTCGCCCGCCGATGCCGTAGGGGCGCTGCTTGCCGCGCCCCGGCGTACGTCGCTTGCCGCGCCCCGGCGTACGTCGCCTGCCGCGCCCCGGCGTACGTCGCTTGCCGCGCCCCGGCGTGGGCCGTCCCCCGCCGTCTTCCCGCTCGCCCCGCCCGGCGTCGGGCCGCCTGCCACGCCTCCGGCCGGCGCTCCTTCGGCGAGCTGCGTCAGGAAGTACACCGCCCGTCGCAGGATCCGCCGCAGCACGTACCCCCGCCCCTCGTTCGACGGCATCACCCCGTCCGCAATCAGGAACGTCGCCGCGCGGGTGTGCTCCGCCACCACGCGGATCGCCGCGTCCGTCGCCGCGCCGGCGCCGTAGCGCCTCCCCGACAGCTCCTCGATCCGCGCGATGATCGGCCGGAAGAGGTCGGTCTCGTAGACCGTCTCCTTTCCCTGCAGGACGCACGCCACGCGCTCCAGCCCTGACCCCGTGTCGATGTTCTTGCGCGGCAGCTCCGTCCGCGTGCCGTCCTCGGCCTGGTACAGCGTCATGAACACCAGGTTCCACACCTCGAGGAAGCGGCCGCAGTCCGGCTCCAGGTTCGGCTTGCAGGCCCCCTGCGCGCAGTACGCACAGCCCGCCCGCGCCCCTCGGTCGACGAAGATCTCGCTGTTCGGCCCGCACGGCCCGATGTCGCCGCTGAACCAGTAGTTGTGCTCCTCCCCGTAGCGCTGGATGCGCTCCTCGGGCACCCCCACGCCACGCCACTCGTCGTGCGCCTCCTCGTCCGTCTCGAAGATCGTGACCCACAGCGCGTCCTTCGCCAGCCCGAAGCCGGCGTCCGCGTCCGTCAGCAGCTCCCACGCCCAGCCGATCGCCTCCCGCTTGAAGTAGTCGCCGATGCTGAAGTTCCCCAGCATCTCGAAGAACGTGAGGTGGCTGTAATCGCCCACCTCCTCGATGTCCGTCGTGCGGAAGCACTTCTGGACCGTCGTCAGGCGCGCGGCCGGCGGTTCGGCCAGCCCCATGAAGTACGGCTTGAACGGCACCATCCCCGCGCTCGTGAAGAGCAGCGTCGGGTCCCCGTGCGGCACCAGCGACGCGCTCGGCACGCGCAGATGCCCCCGCTCCTGGTAGAAACGAATGAACCTGTCCCGTATCTGATTCGATTCCATCGCGCGCATTGTATCCAAGCCCCCCGCCCGCGCGAGCGCGCCGTACGCGGCTTGACAGCCTGCGATTCGCACGGATACGATCCGACCGCCGAGGTCCCCGGCGTGGCGTTCCGCGTCGGGCCGGCGACCAACCTTGCATACGAACGACGACAAACCTCCCCAGAAGCCCATCCGCCTGATCCTCCCGGACGGGTCGTCCGGCCGGCGCGCGACCGTGACGCGTGAGACCGCGCCTGCCACGTCCGTACCGCTGTGAGCGTGCATCGCCGTTGGGTGGCCGTTGTGCTCGCCGCCGGCCAGGGCACGCGGATGCGCTCCGCCCTGCCGAAGGTCGCGCATCCGCTCGCCGGGCGCCCCATCGTGCGCCACGTCATCGAGGCTGCGCGCGGGGCCGGTGTTGGCGATGTCGTCGTCGTGGTCGGGGCGGGCGCCGAAGCCGCCGCCGTGCGCGCCGCCGCCGGCGACGGCGTGCGTTTCGCCGTGCAGGCGCGGCCGCTCGGCACCGCCGACGCCGTCCACGCGGCGCGGGAGGCCGCGGGCGACGCCGGCGGCGTGCTGATCATGAACGGCGACGTCCCGCTCGTCCGCGCGGACACCCTGCGTCGTCTGATGGCGGCGCTCGATGGGGACGGCTCAGACCTTGCGCTGCTGACGGCGAGCGTACCGGTCGAATCGTACGGCTTCATCGAGCTCGATGGCGACACCGTGATGCGCATCGTCGAGACGAAGGAGACGGAGGGGCTCGACCGCGCAGGCGCGCGGCCGATCAACTCCGGACAGTACGCCGTGCGCGCGGACTGGCTCTGGGCGCGTCTGCCGGCGATCGCACCCGCGCCGAACGGCGAGATCTACCTCACCGCCCTCGCCGAGATGGCGCGCGACGCCGGCCGGCCGGCCGTCGCCGTCTGGGCCGCCGATCCGGCGGAGGTACGCGGCATCAACGACCGCGTGCAGCTCGCCGAGGCCGAGGCGGTGATGCGCGACCGCATCCGCCGCGCCCACATGCTCGCCGGCGTCACCATCGCGGACCCGCCATCGACCTTCATCGATGCCGGCGTACGCATCGGGCCGGACACGGCGATCCTGCCGCAGACGCACCTGCTGGGCGAAACGAGCATCGGCTCCGGCTGCGCGATCGGCCCCGGCGCCTTCCTCCGCGACGCCACGGTCGGCGACCGCTGCGTCGTCCGCTTTTCGATGATCGAGGAGTCGACGGTGGAGGCGGACGTCGACATGGGTCCCTACAGTCACCTGCGGCCCGGATCGTATATCTGTCAGGGGGTGCACATCGGCAACTTTGCGGAGGTGAAGTCATCGCGGCTCGGCCGCAACACGAAGATGGGCCACTTCAGCTACATCGGCGACGCGCAGGTGGGTGAGGACGTGAACATCGGCGCCGGCACCATCACCGCCAACTACGACGGCACGCGCAAGCACGCCACGACGATCGGCGACGGCGCGTTCATCGGCAGCGACACGATGCTGGTGGCGCCGGTGACCATCGGCCGCGGCGCCGCCACGAGCGCCGGCTCCGTCGTGACGCGCGACGTGCCCGACGGTGCGATGGCGATCGGCGCGCCGGCGCGCATCCGCGCGAAGCACGCGCGCGAGGGCCAGGACGGCGCGCAGGAGGAGTCCGCCGCTGATTGACGTAGCCGTGGGCATCGCCGTGCTCGTGCTGGCGCTGGTCCAACTCGTCGTTGTCGCCGCGGCCGAAGCGGGCGTCGCGTCGGCGGGGCGCGTGCGGCTGCGCGCGCTCGCGTCGCGGGGCGTCAGCCGCGCGGAGACGCTGCACCGCTACGTCGATGAGCGGGCCTCGGTGCTCGGCTCGCTTGCCGTGGCCCGCAACGTCGCCGCCGTCGTCGCGACCGCGCTTGCCGTCTTCCTCATCTCGCGCGTGACCGGGCACAGTTGGCCCGTGCTCATCGCCATCGCCGCCGGGGCGGTGGTCGTCCTCGTGCTGCTCGACGCGCTGCCCCGGCTCGTCGTCGCGCGCGCGCCCGAGGCGTGGGGCGTGCGGCTCGTACCCGTGGTCAGCGTCATCCGCGTGATCTTCGGCCCGCTGTCCTGGGCGATCGACCACAGCCTCGGCTCCGTTGTCCGCCGCAACAGCGAGACAGCAGGCGAAGATGAGGCAGAGGCTATCCTCCGCATTGTGGAAGACGAAGAGGGCGAGGAGATCGAAGAGGACGAGCGCCAGATGATCCGCGGCATCATCGACATGGAGGACACCACCGCGCGCGAGATCATGGTGCCGCGCATCGACGTCGCCGCCCTCGACGAAGACGAAAGCCTGGACGACGCGCTGCAGATGATCGTGCAGCGCGGGTTCAGCCGCGTCCCGCTCTACCGCGAGACGATCGACAACGTCACCGGCATCATCTATGCCAAGGACCTGCTGCGCTGCCTGACCGAGAACCGGCGCCCGGCGCTCAAGGAGGTCGCGCGCCCCGCGCACTTCATCCCCGAGTCGAAGAAGGTCGATGAACTGCTCGCCGAGCTGCGCGCCAGCAAGGTGCACATCGCCATCGTCGTGGACGAGTACGGCGGCACGGCAGGGCTCGTCACGATCGAGGACCTGATCGAGGAGATCGTCGGCGAGATCCAGGACGAGTACGACCGCGAGGAGGCGCCGATCGAGCGGCTCAACGAGTCCGAGGCGATCCTCGACGCCCGCGTCAGCATCGACGCCCTGACGGAGCTGTTCGGCTTCGAGGCGGAGGACCAGCAGGACTACGATACCGTCGGCGGCTTCGTCTACCACCGCCTCGGCAAGGTGCCGATCGCGGGCGACGAGGTGCACGTCGACGGTCTGACGCTGCGGGTGCTCAGCGTCCTCGGCCGGCGCATCAAGAAGGTGCGCGCAAGCCGCGTCCCCGAAGCCGGCGAAGCCACGAACGGGCGCTAACCGGCGCCGGCGGCGCACCCGGCGCGCCGCGAGCGCGTAGAATGATCGCGTATGCCCCACTCCCCCGACGTGCCCGTCCGCGCTCTGCGCGCGGCTGCCCGCCCGAGCCTCCCCGCGGCGCTGGCCATCGCGGCCACGTTCGTGCTGGCCTTCGTCCTTCGCTACCCGTCGCTCTTCGAGCCGCACTGGTACGGCGACGAGGGGATCTTCGCGGCCATCGCCGCGAACATCCGCGACGGCCGCATGCTCTACTCGGCCGCCTGGGACAATAAGCCGCCCCTGATCTACTTCACCTACGCCGCCATCCAGGCCGCCGCCGGCGTCGGCATGTTCCCCCTGCACCTCGCCGCGATGGCCGTCGCGCTTGCGGCGCAGGCCGCTGTCGTCGCTACGGCGGCGCTGCTCTTCGGGCGCTGGCGCGCCGCCGCCGCCGGCGCCGTCTTCGCGCTCGTACTCGGCACGCCCGTGATCGAAGGTAATCTCGCGATGACCGAGACCTTCATGATCCTGCCGACCTCGCTCGCCGTGCTTGTCTTCGTATGGGCCGGGCGGCGCGGCGAGCCGTCGGCCCGGACGTGCGCCGCCATCGGTGCGCTGGTCGGCGTCGCAGGCGCATACAAGCAGGTCGCCGTCTTCGACGGACTGGCGATCGCCGCGATGATGCTGTTGATGCACCGCCGCCCGTACCGCGGATTGCTGTGGATGGCCGGCGGTGCCGCCGCGCCGCAGGCGGCGCTCGCCGCGCTGTTCCTCGCGACGGGCGCGTTCGGCGGCTACTGGTACGCCGTCGTCGGCTCGCTCGGCCTCTACGCGCGGATCGGACCACCGGAGGGCGCCTTCCTCCGGGCCGCCGCCTGCCTGCCCGCGCTGCTGGTGGTCGCGGTGCTCGTCCGCCGGCGCGACCGCGGCGACCCGATCACCATGCAGAGCTTCCCACTGCTCTGGTTGTCCTTCGCGCTGATCGGCGTCACGGCGAGCACGTTCCCGTTCCCGCACTACCTGCAGCAGGGCGCCCCGGCGTTCGCGCTCGCGGTCGTGTCGGGGCCGCTCGCATTGGAGCGCGACGCCGCCGGGCGGCTTGCCCTCGCGGTCGGTGCGGTGCTCATCGCCGCGGTGGCGTACGCGCAGTTCGTGCCGGCGTACCGCGATCGCCAGCAGCTCGCGCCCGTGTACTACTACCGCACGTTCGTCGCGCGCGAATGGGGGTCGATGAGCCGCCAGGCGTACGACTACCGCTTCGACGGCAGTGTCGTCGCCGTACGCGACATCACGCAGGCGATCCATGAAGACGGGGCCGGCACGACAGGCTTCACATGGAGCGAGCTGCCGTGGCTGTACGCGCAGGCCGACCTCCAGAACCCTACGCCCTACTACACCTCGTTCCTGGGCGAACTCATCCCTGGCGCGCGCGAGGAGATCCTCCGGCGGCTCGCGGCGGACCCTCCCGTGTACGTGCTCATCTCCAACCACGCGTACGCGCCGTTCCCGGAGCTCGACACCTGGGTATCGAAGCGGTACGCGCTCATCCGCGCCGAGAACGACTGGCGGCTCTACAGGCTGGCGACGGTGCGGGGCAACCTGCCGGTGGAGCAACCACCGCAGGCCACCGCCCGCGGGCGGTCATGACGCAGCCCTCGCCCCTCGTGTAGTATTTCCAACACATGGACGAGACAGAACGTTCGTACTGGATTGCGTTCAGCCGCGTGCCCCGCATCGGCCGGGTGCGCGTCGGCCAGCTCGAAGAGCGCTTCGGGCGTCTCGAACATGCGTGGTCGGCGCCGGCGTCCGAGCTGCGCGCCGCCGGGCTCGACCCGGCGACGGTTACGTCGTGCATCACGGCGCGCGAGACGGTGCGTCCTGACGACGAGCTGGAGGCCCTCGCGCGCCATGGCTTACAGGCGCTCACCTGGCACGACGAGGCGTACCCGAAGCCGCTGCAAGAGATCTTCGACCGGCCGCCCGTCCTCTTCGTGCGCGGCGTGCTGACGCCCGCCGACGCCTGGGCCGTCGCCGTCGTGGGCACGCGCCGCGTCACGGTCTACGGACGCCAGGTCGCCGAGGAGATGGCCCGCGGATTGGCATCGAACCGCGTGACGGTCGTCAGCGGCCTCGCGCGCGGCGTCGACGCCATCGCGCACCGCGCCGCGCTCGAGTGCGGCGGTCGCACGATCGGGGTGCTGGCGTGCGGGCTCGACATCGTGTACCCGCCCGAGCACAAGCGGCTGGCCGAGCAGATCGCCGAGCATGGCGCATTGATCAGCGACTACGCGCTGGGCACGCAGCCGCGCAGCGAGTTCTTCCCGCGCCGCAACCGCATCCTCAGCGGCATCTCGCTGGGCGTGCTCGTCGTCGAGGGCGACACCAAGAGCGGCGCACTGATCACCGCACGCCAGGCGCTGGAACAGAATCGCGAAGTGTTCGCGGTGCCCGGTAGCATCTACTCGCCGAACTCGCGCGGCACCAACAAGCTGATCCAGGACGGAGAGGCGAAGCTCACGCTCGATGTGCAGGACATCCTCGCCGAGCTCAATCTGAGCATGGCCGCCCACCAGATGGAGATGACGGAACTGGTGCCGGCCGGCGAAGAGGAGAGCGTCTTGCTCCGCTGCCTGACGGCCGAGCCCGCGCACATCGACGCCGTGCGCCGCCAGAGCGGGCTCCCGATCGCCACCGTCACGAGCACGCTCGCGATGCTCGAGCTCAAGGGCCTCGTGCGGCAGGTCGGGCGCATGAACTACATCCGTACGCGCGAGGCCGGCGCCGCGCGTCCGTAGGCCGCCGCTAGCCGGCAGTCGCGATCTCGTCCTCGCGCAGCCGATGGTCGTGTCCGCACTGATCGAAGCGGACGATGATGTAGATCTGCGCCATCCCCGGCGACCGCTTCGAAGGGCGTGCGACCGTCCCGACGTCCTGCCGCCGTGCATGCAGGAGCAGGTGCGGCCGCCGGTGGTCGAACGCCGCCGCCTTCAGCTTGACGCGCGTCCCCTCCTCGATGAGGTCCTCCCGCGCTCGTATCTCTTGCACCCCGCGGGCGTCCGCCCGATACGCCGGTAGCCGACCAAGCGAGATACCTGCTGCGACGATCCTAAACGATCCGAGTTCAGGCGCAAGATTCGCGCGATGTAGCTGCGTGATCGAAATCCGTTCTAATGCGTCGCAACTGGCGGCCCGGGGCCGCGCCTCCCTGCGGTGGCGGCAGCGCGCGCGACGGCCCGCCGGGAGCGCGTCGAAGCTGGGCGAACCTCCCCGGTCGCCCACCGACGCCAGCGCCGGGGTGCCGGTCGCCCGGTGGCGGAGGGCTTGACAGGGCTGCTACCCTGAACTGCCCCGGTCCTCTGGGTATGCGGTACGCGCCAGCGCGTCGAGCGAGGGCAGACGATCCGCGCGCCTCCCCGTATGCAGCATGACCCGGGACCGGACGATGAACTCTGTGATGCCGCGCCGGGCTCGTGTATAACGGCCCGAGGCGCCGAAAGGGGATCAGCCCACAGCCATGGCGAAGAAGACCAGCAGGAAGCGCCTCGTCATCGTCGAATCACCGGCAAAGGCGCGGACCCTCGCCAACATCCTCGGCGGCGAGTACGACGTCCGGGCGTCAGTCGGCCATGTGCGCGACCTCCCGAAGTCGCGCCTTGGCGTCGATGTGGAGCATGACTTCGAGCCGCGCTACATCGTCCCGAAGGAGAAGAAGGAGATCGTGAAGGCGCTCGCCGAGGCCGCGCGCAAGGCCGGCGTCGTCTATCTTGCGACGGACCCCGACCGCGAGGGCGAGGCGATCTCCTGGCACCTCCAGCAGGCGATGGATCTCGACGGCAAGCCCTACCACCGCGTCGAGTTCCACGAGATCACCTCCGAAGCGGTGCGGTCGGCCTTCGAGCACCCCCGCGAGATCGACATGAAGCTCGTCGACGCGCAGCAGGCGCGCCGCGTGCTCGACCGCCTCGTCGGCTACAAGATCAGCCCGATCCTCTGGCAGAAGATCCGCGGCGGCCTCAGCGCCGGCCGCGTCCAGTCCGTCGCGCTGCGCATGGTCGTCGACCGCGAGCGCGAGATCGAGGCGTTCGTCCCGCAGGAGTACTGGACCATCGACGCGCGCCTGGCGAAGCAGGCGGACACCGACGAGCAGGCCTTCGTCGCCCGCCTCGCCGGGCTCCCGGGCAGCAAGAAGGCCGAGATCCACAGCGCCGAGCAGGCGGAGCAGGTCGCCGCGGACCTGCGTGGCGCGGCATACCGCGTTGCCGACGTCAAGAAGCGCCAGCAGACGCGCCGGCCCGCGCCGCCGTTCACGACGAGTACCCTCCAGCAGGAGGCCTCGCGCCGGTTCGGGTTCTCGGCCAAGCGCACCATGGCGCTCGCCCAGCAGTTGTACGAGGGGCTCAACATCCCCGGCCAGGGGCAGGTCGGCCTCATCACGTACATGCGCACGGACTCACTGAACATCGCCCACGTCGCGCGCGACGAGGCGCGCGGCTACATTGCGCAGAAGTTCGGGCCGGACTTCGTGCCGCCGCAGCCGCGCTTCTACAAGACGAAGTCGAAGGGCGCGCAGGAGGCGCACGAGGCGATCCGGCCGACATCCGTGCTGCGCGACCCGGCGAGCATCCGCAAGTCGCTGCGGGACGACCAGGCGAAGATCTACGGGTTGATCTGGCAGCGCATGCTCGCGAGCCAGATGGCCGACGCGATCTTTGACCAGGTAAGCGTCGAGGTCGCAGCCACCGCGGCCGGACACGCGAAGCCCTACCTCCTGCGCGCATCGGCGAGCCACCTGCGCTTCGCTGGCTTCCGGCAGCTCTACATGGAGGCGCGTGACAGCAGCGGCACCGACGAAGACGACGAGCGGTCCCTCCCCGAGCTTGTGGCCGGTGACCCGCTCCGCCAGCTCGGGATCCAGCCCGACCAGCACTTCACCGAGCCGCCGCCGCGGTACACCGAGGCAACGCTCGTCAAGGCGCTCGAGGAGAACGGCATCGGGCGGCCCTCCACCTACGCGCCCACGATCTCGACCATCGTCGACCGGGGCTACGTGAAGAAGGACGGGCGCGCGCTCCGGCCGGAGGAGCTGGGGCTCGTCGTGTCGGACATGATGACGGAGCGCTTCCCCGACATCGTGGATGTCGGGTTCACCGCGCGCATGGAAGGCGAACTGGACGATGTGGCCAACGGCGAGCGGCCATGGCCACCCGTCGTGCGCGAGCTGTACGACCCGCTCGAGGAGGCGCTGGCGGCAGCGGCGGCCGCGCCGCGCGTCGAGCAGGAGACGCCAGAGACCTGTGAGAAGTGCGGGAAGCCGATGGTGCTGCGCTGGGGACGCTTCGGCCAGTTCTACGCCTGCACGGGCTACCCGGAATGCAAGACGACGCGCCCATACGGCGACGATGCGGCGCAGCCGGCGGCCACCGGCGAAACGTGCGACCTCTGCGGCGCCGCCATGGTCGTGAAGCGCGGACGCTTCGGGCAGTTCCTGGCCTGCTCCCGCTACCCGGAATGCAAGGGCGCGCGGCCGATCCTCAAGAAGGTCGGCGTGGCCTGCCCGAAGGACGGTGGCGACATCGTCGAGAAGAAGAGCAAGCGCGGCAGGACGTTCTACGGCTGCGCCAACTACCCAAACTGCGACTTCACGACGTGGTCGCGCCCCCTGCAGCAGGCGTGCCCCTCCTGTGGAGGGCTGATCGTCGCCGCCACGCGCGGCAAGGCGAAGTGCACCGTCTGCGACTGGAGCGGTGAGCCGGGCGCCGCCGCCGAGCGCGAGCTGGCGAAGGCATCGGCTTGACGGAGGCATTCCGCCACCCTCTCGGCGCCCCCGTGCGCTGTATGCTCTTCGCGTGACCGGCGACGCGCATCGCCACGGACAGCGCATCACGCGCCGCAGCTTCCTCGTCGGCTCGATGGCGGCGGCGGCCGCCGGCGGCGCCGCCGCCGTCGTCGGCTATGTGCGGGGCCGCGGCCGTCAACGGGCGCCCGCGACCACGGCGGCGGCAAGCCTCCTCCCCGCGCGCTCGCGCGGGGGTGTGCTGCGCGCCTACAACTTCGACGCGACGGTGCCGGACACCCTCGACCCCCACCTCACGCAGATGGGGCCGGTCGTCAACATGCACTCGGCCGTCTTCAGCAAGCTTCTCCAGTACGACGACGAGCGCGCCGGCACCATCGTCCCAGACCTCTGTGAAGGGATGCCGGAGCAGCCCGACCGGCTGACCTACATCATCAAGCTCCGCCCCGGCGCCACCTTCCACGACACGCTGCGCATCCGCTACGCACACCCGGGCGCCGCGGGCCGTGCGCTCGAAGCCACCGACGTCAAGTACAGCATCGAGCGGCAGATGGATGTGAACAGCCCGCAGCGGCGGCGCTTCTTCCGCGCCGACGAGTGGGGGGTTATCGACAGGATCGAAGCGTCCGGGCCGCTCACCCTCACGATCAAGACGAAAGCGCCCGTCGCCCCCTTCCTCGCCTTCCTCGCCGGCCGCCACGCGTTCGTCATCCCGCGCGAGGTCGTCGACGCCCGCGACGAGGCGAAGCGCGACCTCGACATGGTGGGCAGCGGCCCGTTCATGCTCGATACGTGGAAGCCCGGCGAGGGCATGACGCTGGTGCGGAACCCGCGCTGGTTCGCGCGCGACGACCATGCGTCGGGCGACGGTGCGCCACGACCGTTCCTCGACGGGTACGAGGCGCGGTTCTCGCCCCAGCAGGATCTCTGGCAACAGCTCGTGTTCGAGCGCGAGCGCATCGACACCACTGGCTTCTCCGACGTCCACGCGCTCGACCAGGAGCAAAAGACGAACCTCTCTGACATTCTGCTGGAACAGACCGATGCTGCCGGCGTCCTCGCGAGCCGCCTGCTGCTCGACCGCCCCCCGTTCAACGATGACCGTCTCCGGCGCGCGCTGCACCTCGCCATTGACCGCCACGCGCTCGCGGCGGCACTCTACCCGCCGATGGCCGGTGCGCCGTCCGCGCGGCTGAGCGGCGCCGTCGCACCTGTCTCGCGCTGGGCGCTGCCGCAGGACGAGCTGCTGAAGCGGCCCGGCTACCGCACGGGCTCCGGGCGCGATGACGATCTCCGCGCGGCGCGGCAACTGGCATCCGCGGCACTCGGCGGCGCGCCGGCCGGCGACCTGCGCCTGAGCGTGATGGGCCTGCCAAAGATCCTCCCGGACCGCGCCGTGGCCGCGCTTCGGCGGCAGGTGCAGGACGCGCTCGGGGTGCGACTGGACGTCGCCATCGACCCGAGCGGATACGCCTACATGGCCAACGGGCTGCTGCGCAACCTCGAAGGCGCCAGCGACGGCGTCGTGCCCTGCACGCTCGGCTTCGAAGACGGTGGCGTCGACCTCGACGAGTGGCTCTACCCGCAGTTCCGCAGCGGGGGTCCGCTGAATACCTACCGCCTCGACGACCCGACCCTCGACCACATGCTTGACAAGCAGCGCCAGGAGTTCGATGCCCGCGCGCGGCACGCGCAGGGGCTCGCCATCCAGGACTATCTGCTGGCCCAGGTGAACGCGCGGATCGAGTACCTGGCGCCGGTCTCGCGGCGGCTCACCTGGGGCTACGTCCGAAACTCGTACATGCCGCCCTGGTACGGCTCGCGGTACAAGCTCGCGGACACCTGGCTCGATACGTCGCACCCTGCATGGAACGCACGTCCGGGTTAAACTATTCTCATCCTTTGGCGGGCTGCGGTGGCCCTCGGATGGAGGTCGTCAGATGGCTGTCTCGGTGCAGTTGCTGGTGGGCACACGCAAGGGCGCGTTCATCTACACGTCGGACGGGCGCCGCGAGCGGTGGTCGCTGTCGGCGCCGATCTTGCCCGGGTGGTCGGTCTATCACATGTCGGCCGACCTCCGGGGGGGTGCACCGCGCTTCTACGCCGCGGCGAACCACTGGGCGTGGGGCAGGTCGGTCGCCAAGAGCGCCGACCTTGGGAAGAGCTGGGATTGGCGGAGCGAGGGACTTGGCTTTCCGGAGGACATGGGCATCACCATCCAGAACGTGTGGTGCGTCAGCCCCGGGCACGCGAGCGAGCCGGGCGTCGTCTACGCCGGCACACAGCCCGCCGGCCTCTTCCGCAGCGAGGACGACGGCCGCACGTGGCGGCCGGTCGACGCGCTGAACCGGCACCCGACCCGCGCGCGCTGGAATGGCACGGGCGGCGGCGATTCATGCGTCCATTCGGTTGAGGTCGACCCGCGCGATGCGTCGCGGGTCTACCTGGCCATCAGCGCGGGCGGGTCGTTCTTCACCAGCGACGGCGGCAGGAGCTGGGAGATCTTCTCGCACACCGCGATCCCGCAGACGACGGAGGCGGTGGAGTTCACGAGGCAGATCATCGCGCAGTTCCCGGAGTCTGTGCCGCCCGACGTGGACCCGCTGGCCATCAACGAGATGCACAAGATGCGGCTCGACCCGAAGGACCCGGACCGCATCTGGACGCAGACGCACGTCGGCGTCTTCCGCTCGGACGACCGGGGGCGCAGGTGGACCGACGTCACGCAGGGCCTGCCGTCCTTCCACGGCTTCCCGATCGCCGTGACGCGGCGCGCGCCGGACGCGGCTTACGTCGTGCCGCTGGAGATGGGGCAGGACAACTTCCGGGTATGCCCGGGGCAGTTCGCCGTCTACCGCACGGCGGATGCCGGGCGTACCTGGCAGGCGCTGACGGCCGGCCTTCCCGGCCCGGACGATTACCAGAGCGTCTATCGCGAGGGGCTGGACACGGACGGCCTCGACCCCGAGGGCGTGTACGTCGGCACGGCGAACGGCCAGGTCTATGCGAGCGCGGATGGCGGCGACCGCTGGCAGCGGTTGCCGGGCACGCTGCCGCCGATCCTGTCGGTGACGGCGCTGAGCCTGTAGCGCGCACCCGGCCGCACGCGGGCGTCTCCTTAGGGACGTTCATGATCGATCATCCAGCCGCGGACGCCTGCGCGCCTGCTATCCTGCGGCCGATCATAGCGTTGAGGTGTGCGTTTGCTCGTGCTCATCATGACGTTGGCCGGGTTCTGCGTCGGGTTCGCGCTCGATGAGCTGATCCTGCGCCTGGCGCGGGAGCCCTTCGAGCGGCGCGAGGCAGATGTCGAGGACGACGACGGGCGCCACCCGGGCTCGGCGGCGCCCCTCGACCTGAGGAGCGAGGCGGGCATCGTCGCGCTGCCCTGGTCGCTGACGGGCGGGTCGCTGTACCGGCGCATCGTCGTCGTGGTGCTGACGGCGTTGCTGTTCGCCTTCGTCGGCCGCCAGTACGCCGGCCACGTGCCGGCGATGCTGGTCGCCGCGGCGTACGTCTCGGTGCTGCTGGTCTGCGCAGCGACCGACGTCATCGCCTACCGCGTGCCGAATGTGGTCAGCTACCCGGCGATCGTCGCGGCGCTGCTCATCGGCATGCTGGCGCCCGGAGCCGACCGGCTGAGCGTGGTAGGGGGCGGGCTGCTCGCGGGCGGGCTCTTCTTCGCCTGCGCGCTCCTGCCGGGGGGGCCGATGGGCATGGGCGATGTCAAGCTGGCGCTCTTCATCGGCTTCGCGCTGGGGTTCGGCCTCGTCGTGCCGGCGATGCTCGTGATGGCCATCTCGGGCGGCATCGTCGCCGCTGTGCTGCTGCTGCTGAAGCTCGCGGGCCTCCGCCGGGTGAACTACATGTTCTACGCGCCGTTCATCGCCCTCGGCGCGGTCGTGGTCCTGCTCACCCAGGGCACCGTCTTCTTCCGCCTCTGATCCGCTGCCGCACCGGTTCATCCTGGACCCGAGACCCGCCATGCCGGCGGCCGGCCGTGCACCGGACATTCGCTAGAATACGGGTGCCCAGCGCGCCGGAGGAACACATGCCGATCAACGTGCGACTGCTCGACCACACGACCGACCCGATCCGCTCGCTGTACGTGGCGTACCGGACGGCGTACTCGGCGCTGCGCCCGCAGACGATCGTCGACCGCATCGAGGCGGACAAGATCACGCGCGAGCAGATGCTGGAGTTCGTCGAGAAGCGGCTGGAGACCGGGCACGCGTCGCCGCTCGAGCAGGTGTGGTTCGAGTTTGCGGTCTCCGGCGTCAGCCGCGCCTTCAGCCACCAGTTCGTGCGCCACCACATCGGCATCAGCTTCGAGCAGCAGAGCCAGCGCTACGTCGCCTTCAAGAAGGGTGAGTTCCCGTACACGGTGCCGGAGACGGTGAAGCGCGCGGGCATGGCGGACAAGATGGAAGAGGCGTTCGGCCGTCTCGGCGAGCTGTACCAGGAGATGATCGACGCCGGCGTCCCCGCCGAGGATGCGCGCTTCCTGATCCCGAACGCCGCCAACACGAACTTCAAGGTGGTGGTCAACTTCCTGGAGCTGCTGCACATCTGCGACCTGCGGCTGTGCACGCGCGCGCAGTGGGAGTTCCGGCAGGTGGCGTCGCAGATGCGGGCCGAGATCCACCGCCGCTTCCCGGAGCTGGCGCAGTACATCCAGCCGAAGTGCGGCGACAAACGCTGGGGCTACTGCGACGAGTCGATCGAGGACTGGCAGGCGTGCCCGATCGGCCGCAAGCGTCCGCACAAGAAGCAGCTCTTCGAGTTGTTCGACGCGCACCGCCGCGGCGAGCTGGCGCCGCTCGCGGAGGGCGACTTCGAGATCATCGAGCAGGTGGGCGCGTCCGTCGCGACGGCGGGCAGCGCGAAGGCCGCGGCCGCGATCGTCGGGAACGGCGAGCGCGCGCCTGAGGGCACGCCGCCGTCCGTCCGGGACGAAGGGTAGGCGGCGGGGGCCAGGCTGGCCACACCGGTCCGGCACCCAGGAGACCGCCAGGCGGTCGCGTCCGGGATGTATCATGGGCGCCATGGACATCCGGTTCTGCACGACGTCGGACGGCATCCGGATCGCCTATTCGGTGTCAGGCAAGGCCGGCGGCCCACCGGTGATCTGGATTCCAGAATGGGTGAGCCACCTCGAGCTCAGCGAGGAGCTCCCGTCGTACCGGGCCGGGTACGACGCGCTCCGGAACCAGTTCCGGCTGATCCGTTACGACAAGCGGGGCACGGGGTTGTCGGACCGGGGCATGACCGACTTCACGATCGATCCCGCATGCGCGATCTCGAAGCGGTCGTGGGGGACCTGAAGCTGCGCCGGCTGTCGCTCTTCGGCTCGTCGGAGGCCGGGCCGCTGGCGATGGCGTACGCCGCGCGCTGGCCGCGCCGCGTCTCGCGGCTCGTGCTCTACGGCACCTGCGCTTGCCCGACCCGCACGCCGGCGACGGACGCACTGGTGGCGCTGGTGCGGGCGGAGTGGGGCATCGGGTCCGACACGATGATGAGCATCCTGTCGCCCGACGCTACGCCCGAAGAACGGCACCAGTGGATCCGCTTCTCGCGCGAAGCGGCGACGCCTGAGGAAGCCGCGCTGATGCTCGAGGGGAACCTCAACACGGACGTGCGAGCACTCCTGCCGATGATCAAGGCGCCGACGCTCGTGCTGCATGCGAAGGGCGACCGCGCCCATCGCCTTCGAGCATGGGCGCGAGGTGGCGGGCGGAATCCGGGGGGCGCGCCTGGTGCCCCTCGACGGCCGCAGCCACATCCCGAAGCCAGATGAGATGCGGGAGGTCATCCGCCTCGCGGCGGAGTTCCTCCTGGGACGGGAGCCTGCGGCCGCAGCGGATCCATCGGGCGTACAGGGCGGTGGTGCGCCGGTCGCGGTCATGTTCACCGACGTCGAGGGGTCGAGCGCCCTCACGGAGCGCCTCGGCGATGCGCGCGCGCGCGCGATCCTGCGGCTGCACGAGCGGGTCACGCGGGACGCGCTACGCCGGCACGGCGGCTCCGAGGTGAAGGCCACGGGCGACGGGTTCATGGCGATGTTTACATCGGTCGCGCGCGGTCTGCAGTGCGCGGTCGCGATCCAGCGCGCCCTTGCCGCTCACAACGCGACGGCGGCGGAGCCGCTGCGGGTGCGCATCGGGGTCAACGTGGGCGAACCGATCGCCGAGGGTGGCGACCTGTTCGGGTCGGCCGTGAACTTGTCCGCGCGCATCGCCGCCCGCGCTGGCGGGGTGAGATCGTCGTGTCAAACGTGGTGCGCGAGCTGTGCTCCGGCAAGGGGTTTGTCTTCATGGACAGGGGCGCGTTCGCGCCGAAGGGATTCGACGCGCAGGTGCGGCTCTTCGAGCTGCGCTGGCAGGGGAACGGCGGGTAGGCGCGGGGCACCTATACTTCCCGCATGTACGTCCATCTCCCCTACGGCGCGGCCGGCATCGACGCGCGGGTGCCGGACGACGCGCTCGTGCTGGTGCCCAGGAAGACGCCGCCGCTCGCCGACCCGGAAGCAGCCGTGCGGGCAGCGATCGCGACCCCCCTCGGCGCGCCGCCCCTGGCGCGCATCGCGCGCGCGGGGCAGACGGCCTGCATCGTCGTCTCCGACGTCACACGGCCGGTGCCGAACGCGGTCATCCTGGCGCCGCTGCTGGAGACGCTCGAAGCATCCGGCGTGCGGCGCGAGGACATCACGCTGCTCATCGGCACCGGGCTGCACCGGCCGTCGCGCGACGACGAGCGCGAGCGCATCCTGGGACGCGAGGTGCTGTCGCGCTACCGCGTCGTCGATCACGACGCGCGCGACGCGTCGGCGCAGCGCCGCCTCCTGACGAGCGCACGCGGCGTCGAGGTCGCGCTGGACGCCGCGTACATGGACGCCGGGCTGCGCATCGTCACGGGCTTCGTCGAGCCGCACCTGTTCGCCGGCTACTCCGGCGGCGGCAAGGCGGTGCTGCCGGCGATCGCCGGCGCCGCCGCGATCCTCGCCAACCACGACGCGCGCATGGTCGGCCATCCGAAGGCGACGTGGTGCGTCACGGAAGGCAACCCGATCTTCGAGGAGCTGCGCGACGTGGCGCTCGCAAGCGGCGTCTCGTTCTGCGTGAACGTGACGCTCGACGAACGCCAGCGGATCACCGGGGTCTTCGCCGGCGAGCTGGCGGCCGCGCACGACGCGGCGATCGCGCAGGCCGCGCGCCAGGCGCTGCGGCCGATCCCGCACCTGTACGATGTCGTCGTCGCGACGAACATGGGCTACCCGGCGGACCTCGTGCTGTACCAGTCGGTGAAGGGCATGTCCGTCGCGGCGCAGGCGTGCGCGCCGGGCGGAGCGATCCTGCTCGTCGCCGAATGCCGCGAGGGGCTGGGCGCCGGCGAGTACGGCGGGCTGCTCCGCGCCGAGAGGTCGCCCGGCGCGCTGCTGGAGCGCATCGAGCACGGCGCGACGGTCGTCGACCAGTGGCAGGTGCAGGTGCAGGCGATGGTGCAGGCGCGCTGCGACGTGTGGCTGCACTCGTCGCTCCCGCGCGAGACCGTCGAGGCGGCGCACCTGTGCTACGCGCCGGACGTCGATGGCACGCTCGAGCAGATCATGGGCGAGCGACGCGCGGCACTCGGGCGCGAGCCGTCCGTATGCGTGCTGCCCTACGGTCAACTCACGGTGCCGCGCCTGGCCTAGTGCCTCTCCAACGTGATGCCTTGGCGTTCGCCTCCGCGCTCGAAGCAAGGGTGAAAGGGGACGGCGTCGAAGGGCGGACCAGTGCATGCCGTCGTCCTTTTCATCTTTCACCCTCCGCCGTCCAGCGCCCTGTGCGTCGTCAACTTGGCCCGGCGCCAGACGCGCTCGCGGCGCGGGGCACTGGGGACGGCGGAGGCGTGGCATCGCGGGACGATGCGGGGAGACGGCTCCACGGCGGGTTCGCTCCAAACGCTCCTGCTCCTGGGCCGCGCCCAGAAGCGACAAGCACGCCCCCCTCAGGCGGCGGTGTGGGGGATCTCTTCCCAGAAGAGGCGCAGGTCGTTTGCGGTGCGGACGCGGTTGCCGCCGTCGCGCTTGGCGAGGTACATCGCCTGGTCTGCGAGCTTGACGAGCATGCCGTACTCGCGCGCGTCGAACGGGCAGGTGGCGACGCCGACGCTGAGGCCGATGTGCAGGTCCTCGGGCAGGCCATCGTTGATGCCACGGATCGCCTCGATGAGCTGCTCGGCGCGTTCGTACGCGGTCTCGCGGGTCAGGTTCGGCAGGACGACGACGAACTCGTCGCCGCCGTAGCGGCCGATGAACTCGGAGGGGCGCAGGCACCGCCTCAGGGTGGTGCCGACCTGCTTCAGGACGCGGTCGCCGATATCGTGGCCGAGCTCGTCGTTGATGCGCTTCAGGTTGTCCATGTCGCAGAAGAGCACGCTGACGTAGGCGCCGCCGGCGCGGGTCTTGCGCAGCTCGCGGTGCGCTTCCTTCTCGAAGTGGGCGCGGTTCATCAGGCCGGTGAGCTTGTCGGTGCGCGCGGCGCGCTCGGTGCGCGACATGAGCTTGGTGTTTTCGGCGTGCAGACGCTCGATGACCTCGATCTGGCGCGAGCGGTCCTCCTCCTCGCGCGCCAGATTGCCAACGCCGAGCGCGACGAAGAAGAGATACGCCAGGCGCAGCGTCAGGACGCCCATCGCGTCGGCCGAGTTGGCCGATGTGGCGACGAAGACGACGGCGTACGTGCAGGCATAGAACAGGCAGCAGAACAGCGCCTGGCGCAGGTCGAAGCGCATGGCGACCGCGGCGACGGAAAGGAAGTAGAGCAGGAAGAAGGGGCTGCGCTCGCCGCCGGTGGCCGCGACCATGGCAGCGACGGCGAGCGAGTCGGCGATGGCGGTGATGAAGCTCGTCTGGAAAACCCGCCAGCGCTTGTACGGCTGCAGGATGGCGACGGGCAGCGCATACATCCAGCTCAGGCCGGTGATCGTCCAGGCGGCATCGACGTGGTAGCCACGGGTGTTCAGCAGCAGGGCGAGCGCCAGGCTATTGACGGCGATGACGAGCACGCGCAGGCGCGCGATGAGCGACTCCATGCGGAGCGTGCGCTCGCTGTGCGCGGGCACGTCGAACAGCCAGGCGAACGGGCGTCCCGGACGGGCCGTCTGGCTGCTCGTCGTAGCTTGCGGGTCCCCCATGCGCGTCCACGGCGCGCCCCGGCGCGGGCACACCCCTCCCGGGGACATCATCGGCACGGCGCCCGCGATCCTGTGAGCGCGGCGGCCGGCCAGACTCCCTCCCGGGCGCCGGCGGCCGTCAGGGCCGGGGCGTCGGGGTCGGCGTCGGCGGGCCGCCCGGGGTCGGCGGGCCGGGCGTGCTCGTGGCCGTACCGACGCGCGTGGGAGTGGCGGGGGGCAGCGTTGGCCGGGGGGACGGCGTGGCCGTCGGCGGCGCCGGCGGCGCCACGGTCGGCGAGGGTGCCGGCGACGGGGTGGGCGCTGGCGTGGGGGTGTCGATGACGACACCGGGCGACGGCGTGATCAGCGGCGTACTGACGACGCTCGGGGTGCTCGTCGGCGTGGCGGCAGCACCGCCGCCGCCACCGCCACCGATGCCAAAGGCGCCAACGGCGATGCCGCCGACGACGAAGGCGACCGCGAGCATGCCCACGGCGGCGCCGGCGAACCAGAGGACGTTGCGGCGGGCGTCGTCCTCGAAGAGCCCGAGGCCGGGCGGGCCGCCGTCGCCACCGGAGCCGCCGAACCGCTGGTCCGCTGCGGGCGGCAGAGGTGGTGCGCCGGCCGCGTCGGGCGGTGGCGCCGATTCCAGGCTGCGCGCCATGAGCACCGAGGCGCTGGCGCCAGTACCGGCGCGTGCGGAAGGCCAGCGCGTGACCAGCGCACGCCACGCGTCGCCTTTGAGCACAAACGGCGCCTGGACCGGCACGAAGCCCTTGAGCACCTCCGACGGAGGAGCGGGCAAGACGCGGGCGTTGCGGCACGTGGCGCAGGCCGCGGCGTGGGCATCGACCGCCGTCCGGACAGCATCCGCGTACGGCGGGAATCCCGTTTCGATGAGGAGGCGGCGCAGGGGCTCGCAGTCCTTGCCGCCGCGCCGCGCGAGCACGTACGTCTGCATCGCTTCGTCGGCGGCGCGGCGCAGCCGATCGAGCGTCGCTGCGGCGCTGCCCCGCGGCACGCCGAGGATGGGCGCGAGTGCGGCGGCATCGAGCCCCTGCCGGACGTGCAGGTCGAGCGCGGCGTAGTCGCGGGCGCCGAGCGTCGTGGCGGCATCCCAGACGAGGCAGGCCAGCTCATGGTCACCACGGGCGAGGGCCGGGTCGCTCAGGCGGCACGGATCGGGCACGTCGAAGGCGCCAAATGCCTCCTCGTGCAGCGGCCGCGGGCCGCTCTTCGTCGCGGTGGCGTCCGCGTGTGCGATACCGTCGCGGGCGGCGGTGAGCAGGAGCCAGGAGGCGAAGTCGCCCTGGGCGCTGATGCGCGGGAGCGCGGGCACGACCTCTTCGAACACGCGGCGGGTCACGGCACCGGCGGCATCGGCGTCGCGGAGGAGCCGCCATGCGAAGTCGTAGACGCGGTTGAAGGACGCGTCGTAGATCTGGCCGAAGCTGTCGAGGTCGCCGCCGGCAGCCCGGGCGACGAGGAGCGCGGTATCCATGCGAGGCTCCGGAAGGGCCCGGCGGGATGCCGGACGCGCCCCGAAGATAGCACAGGGCCGGATGCGGCGCGAA
>JAGWOC010000039.1 GCA_028872875.1 Chloroflexota bacterium
TCGAGCGTGAAGTTCATCAGGGCGTCGACATCGCCGAACCGCTTGCTCACGTCGTCGAAGCGCACGCTCACGGGTGATCTCCGATTCCACGTTGGTGCCGAAGGTGGGAGTCGAACCCACACGGGCGTTGCCGCCCAACGGTTTTTGAGACCGTCGCGTCTGCCATTCCGCCACTTCGGCCCGCGACCAGTGTAGCGGGCGCGGCGGGCCGGCCACGGCCGCCAGCCCGCGACCTGCGACCCACCCCCTGCGACCCACCCCGCGGGCATTCCCCTAGCACCCGGCGGCCCGCCATTCGCTACACTGGGTGCGAGAATCTACGACAGGACACCCCATGAAGCTGCTCTCGAAGATCTTCGGTGACAACGACCGCGAGATCCGCAAGTACTGGCCCATCGTCGAGCACATCAACGCCCTTGAACCCGAGTTCGAGGCGCTCTCCGACGATGAGCTGCGCGCCAAGACCGATGAGTTCCGCCAGCGCCTGGCAGACGGCGAGTCGCTCGACGACCTCCTCCCCGAGGCCTTCGCCGTCGTGCGCGAGGCCGCGCGCCGGCAGGTGGGCCAGCGCCACTACGACGTCCAGCTCGTCGGCGGCATCGTCCTCCACCAGGGCAAGATCGCCGAGCTGAAGACCGGCGAAGGCAAGACGCTCACGGCCACCCTGCCCCTCTACCTTAACGCGCTCGAGGGCCGCGGCGCCCATCTGGTCACCGTCAACGACTACCTCGCCAAGCGCGACGCCCAGTGGTACGGCCCCGTCTACGACGCGCTCGGCCTCAGCGTCGGCGTCCTCCAGCACGAATCAGCCTTCCTCTTCTCGCGTGCGAAGGTCAGCGACGTCGAGAACATGGAACACCTCACCCCCGTCGGCCGCCGCGACGCCTACTACGCCGACATCACCTACGGCACCAACCACGAGTTCGGCTTCGACTACCTGCGCGACAACATGGCCGTCACCCTCGACGGCTGCGTCCAGCGCGAGACCCGCTACGCCATCGTCGACGAGGTCGACAACATCCTCATCGACGAGGCGCGCACCCCCCTCATCATCAGCGGCCCCGCCGAGGACAGCACCACGCGCTACCAGCTCTTCGCGCGCCTCGCGCCGCGCCTCACCGTCGATGAGGATTACACCGTCGACGAGAAGGCGCGTGCCGTCCTCCTCACCGAAGCCGGCGTCGAGAAGATCGAGAAGCTCCTCAACATCGACAATATCTACGCCCCCGAGAACTACCGCCTCACCCGCTACATGGAGGCCGCGCTCAAGGCCCAGATCATCTACAAGCGCGACGTCGACTACGTCGTCAAGGACGGCGAGGTCGTCATCGTCGACGACTTCACCGGCCGCCTGATGTTCGGGCGCCGCTGGTCCGATGGCCTCCACCAGGCCGTCGAGGCGAAGGAAGGCGTGCGGATCCAGAACGAATCGATCACGTACGCGACCATCACCCTCCAGAACTACTTCCGCCTCTACGACAAGCTCGCCGGCATGACGGGCACGGCGGCGACCGAGGGCGAGGAGTTCTACAAGATCTACAAGCTCGATGTCGTCGTCATCCCGACGAACCAGCCGATGATCCGCGAGGACGCCAACGACCTCGTCTACCGCAGCGAGCGCGCGAAGTTCGACGCCGTTGCCGAGGAGATCGCCGAGCTCCAGGAGCAGGGGCGCCCCGTGCTCGTCGGCACCGTCTCGATCGAGAAGTCCGAGTACTTGTCCGACCTCCTGACACGTAAGGGCATCAGCCATCAGGTGCTGAACGCCAAGCAGCACGAGAAAGAAGCCGGTATCGTCGCCCAGGCCGGGCGCTACGCCACCGTCACGATCGCGACGAACATGGCCGGCCGCGGCACCGATATCGTCCTCGGCGGCAAGCCCGAGGGCCGCGAGCCGCAGGAGTGGCAGGAGGAGCACGAGCGCGTCGTCGCCGCCGGCGGCCTCCAGATCATCGGCACCGAGCGCCACGAGTCACGCCGCATCGACAACCAGCTCCGTGGCCGCGCCGGCCGCCAGGGCGACCCCGGCAGCTCCCGCTTCTTCGTCTCGTTCGAAGACGACATCATGCGCCGTTTCGCGCCCGACTGGCTCCCCGGCATGATGGCCCGCCTCGGCATGGAAGAAGACATGCCCATCGAGAGCGGCTGGGTCAGCAGGGCGATCGAGACCGCGCAGACCAAGGTCGAGGGCCACAACTTCGACATCCGCAAGAACGTCGTCGACTACGACGACGTCATGAACACCCAGCGCGATGTCATCTACAAGGAACGCCGCAAGATCCTCGAAGGCGCCGACCTCAAGTCCAACATCCTCGACATGGTGCGTGGCGAGCTCACGTCCATCGTCGGCACCCACCTCCCCAGCGACAACGCCGCCGACTGGGACCTCGACGCCATGCTCGCCGAGGTCAACTCCGTCGTCCGCCTTTCCGACGAGTTCACCCCCGACGCCCTCATCGACATGACCCCGGACGCCGTCCTCGAAGCGATCATCGCTTTCGCCGTCGACGCCTACGAAGACAAGGAAGAGGAGATCGGCTCCGAGATCATGCGTCAGCTCGAGCGCCTCGTCATGCTGCGCTCGATCGACACGCTCTGGGTCGAGCACCTGACCGCCATGGACGACATGCGCCAGGGCATCGGCCTGCAAGCGTACGGCCAGTCCGACCCGCTCGTCGCCTACAAGCGCGAAGCGCACGACATGTGGGACCAGCTCCTCGCCAACATCCAGAACCAGATCGCCCGCTCGATCTTCCACGTCGAGCTCGCCGTCCAGGCGCCGCAGCCGCCGCCCGTCATGGTGACCTCCGGCCCGAGCCTCGACGGCGACGGCGCCGGCACCGCTACGGCCAGCGGGCCTGCGTACGACGCCGAGCGGGCGCAGCGCGCCGTCGCCGCCGCGACCGGCGTCAAGGCGCCGCCGCAGAACCTCCGCACCAACCAGCCGCTCGAATCGACCGGCGGCCGCACCGCCGTGGCGACGAAGAAGCCCGGCCGCAACGAGCCGTGCCCCTGCGGCAGCGGCAAGAAGTACAAGAAGTGCCACGGCCTCACCTGACCCGGTAGGGGCGGGCCCACCGTGCCCGCCCCTACCGTCTTCCGCGCCCCGGCCCGCCGGGCCCGTTCGCGCGCACCCCGTTGCCACCCGCCGCTTTGCCATCCCGCCCGTACCCGCTACGTTCCCAGGGGCGGCTGCCCTCCAGCGAGGCGCCCTGGCGCCCGCCCCACTCCCGCCGGTGCGAACGTTCGGTAGGGGCCGGCCCACGTGCTCGCCCCCGCCGCATGGGCCGATCGTTCAGACGGGAAGGACAACGGCACGTCATCATGAGCAAGCTGCGCATCCTCTACGTGCATGGCATCGGCGGCAAACCGCCCGAAGCGGTCTACCGCGCCGAGTGGGACGCCGCCCTCCGCCGCCTCGCCTACGTCCGCGAGATCGACTCGACGATGATGTACTGGTCCGACATCCGCCGCGGCGTCACACCGGCGACGCTGCACGCCGCCCACGCCCGCGCCCGCCACGAGAAGCAGCACCGCTTCGCACGGCTGCGGCCGCAGACGAACAGCCCGCTGGGCTACGCCATCTCGCTCGTCCTGCACCTCATCGACCCGGCGATCCGCCGCATCACGAAGGAACTGCTCACGGAGGTCTACCTGTACTTCTACGGCCGCGGCGCCACCGGCGACATCCGCGACGTCATCCTCGCACGCATGGACGCCGCGATGCGCGAGACGCGCCCGCACATCATCATCGCCCACTCCTGGGGCTCCGTCATCGCCTACGACTATCTGGCGAATCGCGGCTACAACGGCGAGGTCGGCGCCCTCATCACACTCGGCTCGCCGCTCGGGCAGGACTACGTGCAGGAGCACGTCGGCGCCAGCGCCTACCCGCGCCAGGTCCGCCACTGGCTCAACGTCTTCGATGCCATGGACCCGGCTACCTGGCCCGACCGCCGCATCTCGAACGACCTGCGCGGCCCACGCGGCGAGCACCTGATCCGCGACGTCGAGATCCCCAGCGTCTACGATGAAGACGGCAAGCGCGACCCGCACTCGTGGTACGGCTACCTGATCTCCGAGCCGGTGCAGGCGGAGCTCTTCCGCATCGCCGCCTCGGACACCCTCTGGGGCGCCGCCGAAGCGGCGCAGGACGCGCCCGGGACCCGGCGGCTGGACGTGCCAGGATAGAAGGCGACGATCGCCCGGCGGCGCCACCGCACAGCGGTTGTCGCGGCCGTGGCGCCTCCCTCCTCACCCGCCAGCGCTCGAAAGAACTCAATAGGAAAGGATCACCGTTGGAACACCGCGAAGCCGTCGCCGTCGGCCTCATCGTTGATGACGGCGGGCGGCTCCTCCTGCAGCTCCGCGACGACCGGCCCGGCCTGCCCGCCGCCGGCATGTGGGGCCTCTTCGGCGGCCACATCGAGGATGGAGAGCGCCCTTCGCAGGCGTTCCTGCGCGAGCTGCACGAAGAGCTGGGCTGGCGCCCGCGCCACTTCGAGCCGTACGCCGTCCGCGACGTCAACCACGATGGCTGGCGCGGCGTCACATCGCACGTCTTCGCCGCGCACCTCGACGTGCCCCCGGCCGCGCTCGTGCTCGGCGAAGGGCAGGCGCTGCGCCTCTTCGCGCCCGGCGCGCTCCCCGACGGCATCGTGCCGGGCATCGTGCCGCTGATCGCGGAGTTCGCCGCCAGCGATGTCTACCTGCGCGTGCGCCGGCCGTTCGAGCGCACGTTCGTTGCCGGCCTGATCGTCGATGCCCGCGGCCGCTTCCTGCTCCAGCATCGCGATGACAGGCCGGCCATCATCAATCCGGGCATGTGGGCGACGTTCGGCGGTCACATGGAGCCGTACGAGACGCCGGAGGAAGGGTTGCTGCGCGAGATCGAGGAAGAGCTGGCGTGGCGCCCGTCGCGCTGCGAGCTGTTCTACGCCTACGTCTGCGCCTGTGACGGCCGCGAGCACCTCGTGTACGACTTCGCCGCGCCGCTCGACGTCTCGCCGGACGCGCTCGAGCTGCACGAAGGTCAGGACATGGGCTGGTTCTCGCCGGATGCGCTGCCGGACACGATCGTGCCGGAGACGCGGGAGGAGATCGCGCGCTTCATCGCGAGCCCGCGCTACACGCACGCCACGGCCGCGGCATCCAACACCACCGCCACGCGCGAGCCGCAATCACCCGGTTGATATACTGCCCCGTTGCGGGAGTATCGAAGACGCCATGCCTGAACCTCGATCCGTGTCCCGAAAGCTGAGCGCCGGCGTCATCCTCGTGGATCGCGAGGGGCGCGTGCTGCTCCAGCACCGCGACGACGACCCGAAGATCATGTACCCGGGCCACTGGGGCATCACCGGCGGCGCCGGCATGCCCGGCGAGACGCCCGAACAGACAGCCCGGCGAGAAGTGCAAGAGGAGACCGGCCTGAGCCTCGGCAGCATCGAGCCCTTCAGGGCCTACTACAACTCCGGCGCTCCCGCGGCCGGCCGCGGCCGCGGGGCGGCGAAGCGCGTCGATTACGAGCTGTACCTCTTCCACGCGCCGTGCGACACGCCCGCCGAAGCATTGATCTGCGGCGAGGGCCGCGGGCTCCGCTTCTTCGCCCCGCACGAGCTGCCCGCGATCGATGTCGCCTACAACCACCGCGAGGTGCTGACCGACTTTTTCGCCTCGCCCGCCTACCCGCGCTACCTGCGCGGCATCCCGTTCGGCACCGCCGACGACCAAACAGCGGGCGTCGAGCCGCTCGAACACGTTCGCGACGCGCTCCGCGCCGGCGACCCGTGGTTCGACGCACTGATGGAGGCCATCGCCCTCTGGGAGCGGCCGCGGGAGAGCGTCGACGGGCGCGAGTACCGCTACCTGATCGGCGGCGAGGCCTTCGACTGGCTCCTGCTCGCCGAGCGCATCATCGAAGCCGTCGGCGCATCCATCCCGGAAGGCGAGGCCGAGCGGCTCCTCTTCTCGGCGCAGCCGCCGCGCGAGCTGGATGATGACGCCCTGCGCGACCTGATCGGCACGTCGAAGCACCGCGCGCACCTCAACTACCTGTACGGCGTCACCGTCGAAGAAGCCCTCCAGTACGCCGTCGAGCTCGACGTCTCGAAGGAACGCCGCGCCATCTCCAGCGACGACGGCGGCGAGGCCGTGCGCGACCCCGTCTTCGAGCGCATCTACGACCGTCCGCGCGACGAGCTGCTACGTGAGTTCCGCGACGCCCGGTGCCTGCCGCAGGTGCCGGCGATCGGGCTCGCCGAACTGCGCGAGTTCATGTACTGGCTCTTCAAGTACCGCGTCGCCCACCAGGAGCCCGCGCGCGTCGCGTCCGACACGCGCAAGGCGCTCGCGCAGCTCTCGCGGATGGAGGACGCTGTCCGGCGCTCGGGCCGCCGCCCCCCGCGCGCGCCCGCGCCGGAGATGGAGCCGGCGGAATACTGCTCTACCTGACCGCGATGATCGGGAGGTCGCGCTGCGCGGCATCGGGTGACGGCGCCTGAGCGAGATCCTGGATCTCGTCGATCGCGCGCACGACGGCCGGCACGGCGCGCGCAAGGGCGCCGAGTGCCGTCCGGGATTGGAGCGCCAGGCGCACATACGCCGGCCAGTCGAACGGGCGGCGCAGCGCCGCGCGGGCGATGGCGCGCTCGTCCTGCTCGCCCCGCCAGCCCGCCACGGCCGTGGGGAGCGCCGCGCTGGCCGGGTCCAGCACGGCGCGCAGCGCAAGCCACGGCACGCCGCGCCCCGCGAGCGCTTCGGCGAGCGTGTACGTTTCCATATCGACGCCGGCCGCGCCGTGCGTGTTCCACGCGTCGGTCTTGCCGCGGCGCGTCGCGAGCGGCTGGTCGACGCTGAGCAGCGTCGACGAGACGAACGGCCGGCGGAGCGTCCGCAGCGCGCGGCGGGCAGCCTCAACCAGCACGTCCGGCGGCGCCAGATCGGGCCGGCCGCAGGCCACCAGCCTGCGCGACAACACCAGCGCGCCCGGCGCGAGCGACGGGTCGAGCCCGCCGCAGATCCCGGCGATCAGCACGACGTCCGCGGGCTGCTGCGCGAGCCGCGCGAGCACCGCGTCGGGAGAGCGCGCCGCGAGCACATCACCGGAGAGCATGCGCGCCTCGCGCAGCGTCGGGGCGACGACGAGGGTACGCATCTTACGCTCCCTTCCCGAGCAGCGCACCCGCGCCCGCGCGGATGCCTTCGAGCGGGCTCGCCATCGTCGCCTTCACGGCCGTGGCCTCGTAGCCGCAGTGCGCCATGCAGTTGGTGCAGCGGGCGTCGCGGCCGTAGCCGTAGCGGTCCCACTCCGTCTCTTCGATGAGCTGGCGAAACGTCGGCACGTAGCCTTCGGCCATCAGGTAGCAGGGCCGCTGCCAGCCGAAGACGCTGCGCGTCGGGTTGCCCCAGGCGGTGCACTGCATCGCCTGCTTGCCCTGCAGGAACTCCAGAAAGAGCGGCGTATGGAAGAAGCGCCACTTCCTGCGTCCCGGCAGCGCGAAGATCCTGCGGAACGTCTCGATCATCTGCGGCCGGCGCAGGAAGACGCGCTGGTCCGGCGCCTTCGGGTAGTCGTAGCCCGGCGAGACCATCATCCCGTCGACCCTCAGATCCTCCATGAGGAACGTGAACAACTGCCCCATCTGCTCCGGCGAGCTATCGGCGAACACCGTCGTGTTCGTGCTGACGCGAAAGCCGCGGCGCTTCGCCTCGCGGATGCCGGCGACGGCGCGGTCGAACGTCCCGGCGCGGTCGACCATCCGGTCGTGCAGGTCGCGCAGGCCGTCCATGTGCACGCTGATCGTCAGGTACGCCGAAGGCGTGAGCTTCGGCAGCCAGCGTTCGAGCAGGATCGCGTTCGTGCAGAGGTAGACGAACTTCTTGCGCGCGACGAGCCCGCGCACGATCTCGTCGATCTGGGGATGCACCAGCGGCTCTCCGCCGGCGATCGAGACCACCGGTGCGCCGCACTCGTCCGCCGCGGCCCAGCACTGCTCCGGTGTCAGGTAGGTGTTGAGCACGGACTCCGGGTGCTGGATCTTGCCGCAGCCCGCGCACGCGAGGTTGCAGCGGTAGAGCGGCTCGAGCATCAGCACGAGCGGGTAGCGCTTGTTGCCCTTCAGCTTCTGCTTCATCAGGTAGCCGCTGACGGCGACCGCCTGACGGACCGGGATGCCCATCGTCCCTCCTCCTATGCCACGGGCGCCATCTGGCGCCGCTCGGACGTGCGTGCTGTCGCGGCAACCGCGGCTGCCGCGGCGATGCCGCTGCGGACCGCCGACTCCATCGTCGCGGGCCAGCCGGTGTCGGTGTAGGCGCCCGCCAGGAACAGGTCCGCGACCGGCGTGCGGGCGCCGGGACGCAGCAGGCCGGGCGCGGGCACGAACGTCGCAGCGGGCTCCTTGATGGCGACGCAGCGTAGCAGCGTGCGGTGCACGGCCGCCGGCAGGGCGCGCCGGAGCTGCGGCAGCAGCAGGTCCCGCAGTTGCTGCTTGCCGAGCGGCATGAAGCGCCCGGCGGCGCTGAGCGACAACACCATGTGCTCCTGGCCAACGCCGGCTTCGCCCTCGATGCGCGTGCGGTTGAACACCCACTGCAGGTCGCAGCCCGTAAACGCGGCAAAGTCGAAGTCCGCCACCGGGCCGTCGAACCACAGGTGCAGATTCACGATCGGCGACGTGCGCACGGTGGACAGCGCATCGAACGGCGGCCCGCCGCGCACCTCTCCGGGCAGCACATCGAGCAACTCGCGCGGTGGCAGCGCCGCGATGCACGCGTCGCACGCGATACGCTCGCCCGACGCCAGCAGCAGCGCGCCGACCTCGCCATCGCGCACGTCGATACGTTCGACGGCGGCGCCTGTGCGCACCTCGCCGCCGTGAGCTTCGATGTAGCGCGCCGCCGGCTCGACGTGCAGGCGGCCCAGCCCCACCCTGGGCACCCCGATTGCGCCCGCGGAGGGCGATGGCAGGAAGCCTTCGCGGAAGACGAAGAGCGCCTGCTGTGCGCTCGCGTCATCGCACCGGCAGTTGAGCGCGGGCACCACGATCAGATCCCAGAAGTCGCGAATGGCGCGTTCTGACTGGCCATGTGCCCGCAGCCACGCGCCGAAGCTCCGCGAACCGTGTTCGGGCCGCTCGCCCGCGCGCATGATCGCGACGATGCCCCGCGCGACGCGTGCCTTCTCAACGAGCGCCAGGTGCCGGTAGGCCGCGAACGACGGCAGCAGGTGCAGCGGCGCCGGCAGCGGGTCGGCGCGCAGCACCGAGCGCCGCCCGGCCGCATCGAACACGGGGATCCGCATGCGCGGCTGCCACTTCACCAGGTGCGCGCTGCCGATGCGCTCGAGGAACCGCACGTACGCGGTCGTGCAGCGCATCGCGATGTGCTGCCCGTTGTCGACATGCTCGCCGGTCTCCCGCTCGGTGAACGAGTACGCCTTGCCGCCCGCCCACGGCCGCCGTTCGAGCAGCACGACAGCATGCCCTGCGTCCGCCAGCTCGCAGCCGGCGGCGAGGCCCGCGAGCCCGGCGCCGATGATCGCCACCCTCATGCCGGCCCCACCAGCGCGGCGCGCAACCACAGCTTGCCGATCGCCGCGAGCTTCTCGCGGCTCGACAGGCTCACCTTCTCGCTCATCACGTCGTACTGGCGCGCCTCGATGCGCTTCAGGATCTCGCCGTATACGCCCTGCAGCACGTTGACGCACATGCGCGAGCGCAGGTCGAGCAGCGGCAGCAGGCGCTTGCCGCTGCGGAAGTACACGTGCGCGCGCTCGCCCTGCTGCCGCATCATCGCCGCGAAGCGCTCGTCGTAGGTGCCTGCCAGGATGTCGGCGTCGGTGAGGCCGTGCGCGGCGAGCTCGTCGGCGGCGAAGTACACGCGCCCGCGCCCGGCGTCCTCGCGCACGTCCCGCATGATGTTCACGATCTGCAGCGCGATGCCCATGTCCACCGCGAAGTCACGCGCGTGCCGGTGCGGCTTCGCACCGAACACGGACGTGCAGATCAGCCCGACCATCGATGCGACGCGGTAGCAGTAGGCGTACAGTTCCCCCCACGTCGCGTAGCGGTTGATCGTGAAGTCCATCTCGACCCCGTTCACGAGCTCCTCGAAGAACTCCGCGGGGATCGCGAAGCGGTCGATGGCGCCGCCGAGCGCCGTGAAGAGCGGCCCTTCGCGCTCGCCCTGGTAACACGCCCGCAGCCGCTCCCGCGCAGCCGCGAGCTGGCGCTCCTGCTCGCCGCGGTCCGTCAGCTCGTCGGCGATGTCGTCGACGTAGCCGCTGAACGCGTAGGCGGCGTAGATTGCGGTGCGCTTCGCCTCGGGCAGGATCGCGAAGGCGTAGTAGAAGTTCTTTGCGCGCTCCCGGGTGTACGCCTTGCACCACGCGTACGCATCCGGCAGTGCGGTGGGCGTGGTGTCAGCGGTGCTGATCGCGGTGCTCACCTGCAGATCCCTGCTCGCTGCCATGTGCGGTCTGCCCCTCATATCCCCAGCTTCATCCTCAACCCGTTCGACGCCGCCATCCACAGCTTCTTCGCCTTCGGCACGCGCGGGCGATGCGACAGCGTGTCGTAACCGGCGCGCTCGATGGCATCGAGCACGGCCTCGCCGCCCAGGCGGAACAGGCGCACGTCCGCACGCGCACGGCGGTCGATGAGCGCTTCGAGCGTCCGGCCCTCCGCGAACAGGCCGCGGGCGCGTCCTGCCTCGAAGCGCATCAGCGCGCGGAATCGCTCGTCGGCGACGCCGGCGCGCAGGTCCTCTTCGCTGTAGCCGCAGCGCCGCATGTCTTCCAGCGGGATATAGACGCGGCCCTTCGCCAGGTCGCGTGAGACGTCCTGCCAGAAGTTCGCGAGCTGGAGGCCGGTACAGGTCGCGTCCGCGAGGCGCTGCCGGCGCTCGTCGCGGTAGCCGAGCACGTACAGCACCATCCGCCCGGCGGGCGTCGCGGAGTGCTCGCAGTAGCGCAGCAGATCGTCGTACGTCTCAAAGCGCGACACACGCTGGTCGATGCGGTTCGCCTCGATCAGCCTCAGGAACGGCTCATCCGGGATCGAGAAGCGGTCGATGGTGTGGCCGAGCGCCACGAACAGCGGCCGCGTCCGATCGCCCCGGTAGCACGCGCGCAACTCGCGCTCCCACGCGTCCAGGAGCGCCAGTCTGTCGCCCGCCGCTTCGTCGCCGAGGTCGTCGGTCCAGCGGCAGAACGCGTACAGCGCGAAGAAGTGAGGCCGCAGCCGCTTCGGCAGGAACCACGACGCGACGGCGAAGTTCTCGTCGTGCTGGCGCGTGTAGCGCCGGCACCAGGCGTACGCGTCGCGCACGCCGCCGCGTACCGTGGCCATGCTCGCTGCCGCAGCCGTCGCGCTCATGCCAGCGGGTCCGTCCCTGGCAGGTGGATGGGGCGGCCCAGGATCAGCCGCCGGTAGCGGCCCAGCGCCCACATCGGCCAGTAGTTGCGGTAGAGATGGTACTTCAGCATGAAGTCGCGCGGGAAGCCCGTGCCGGTGAACTGCGGCTCGTCCCACTGCCCGTCCGCCTGCTGCGTCCGCACGAGGTACGCGACACCCCGGCGCACCGCGTCGCCGCGCTCGTCCCCGGCCGCGAGCAGCCCGAGCAGCGCCCACGCGGTCTGCGACGCCGTGCTGGCGCCGATGCCGCGCGATGCCGGGTCGTCGTACGAGGCGCACGACTCGCCCCAGCCGCCGTCCGCGTTCTGGTGCTCGGCGAGCCAGCGGGCGCCACGGCGCACGCGTTCCGACATCGGACGCTCGCCCGCGGCGACGAGCGCCGGCAGCGCGGCGCCGGTGCCGTAGATATAGTTGACGCCCCAGCGCCCGAACCACGAGCCGTCCGGCTCCTGCGTGCGATGCAGGTAGGCGAGCGCGCGGGCGAGCGCCGGTTCGCCGCTGCCCACTCCGTCGAGCGCGAGGAACTCCGCGATGTGCGCCGTCACGTCTTCGCTTGGCGGGTCGATCGTGGCGCCGAAGTCGGCGAACGGGATCCGCGTGACGAAGCGCTTCGTGTTGTCGCGGTCGAAGGCACCCCAGCCGCCGTCCGCTGACTGCATCGCCCGCAGCCAGCGCACCGCGCGCGACCACGCCTCGTCGCGCTCCGGCGCCAGGTCGAGCAGGCGCAGGGCGATCAACACCTCCGCGGTGTCGTCGGTGTCGGGATACGTGTCGTTCTCGAACTCAAACGCCCAGCCGCCGGGCTCGACGCCGCGGACCTTCACGCACCAGTCCCCGGGCGCGCGGATCTCCTTCGAGAGCAGCCAGCGGGCGGCGCGCAGCAGCGCCGGGTCGTCGGCGGGCACGCCGGCCTCGCGCATGCCGGTGAGCGCCAGCGCGGTGTCCCAGACCGGCGAGACGCAGGGCTGCACGGTGAACGTCTCGTCCGTCTCCAGCGCGAAGCCGTGCAGCAGGCCGCGGATCCCCGCCGCCATCACCGGCTGGTCGTTCCGGTAGCCCAGGCACTTGAGCGCGATGAGCGAGTACACCCACGGCGGTTGGATGCCGCCCCAGGAGCCGTCGCGCTCCTGGTGGTCGATGATCCAGCGCTCGCACGCGCCCAGCGCGCGGCGCCGCAGCGGCTTCCACGGCGAACGTTCGTGCAGGCGCAGCACGCGGTCGATCCCGAGGAAGGCGTTGCGCCACGACAGCAGCGAGCGGTCCCGCCTGAACGCGATGCGGCGGCGGTCCTCCGGGTGCACGTACAGCTCATCCACGCCCAGCGAGGGCGCTACCGGCGTAACGGGCCGCTTCGCCCAGACGACGAGGATGGCGACGATCGTCGCGCGCGCCCACGAGGCGAACTCGTAGATGTTCAGCGGGAAGCGGTCCGGCAGGAGGATCGCCTCCGGCGGCATTGCCGGCAGCGCCCGCCAGTCGAACTGCCCGAACATCGCCAGCCAGACCTTCGTGAAGATGCGCGTGGCGCCGATCCCCCCGTGCGCGAGCACGAACGCGCGCGCGCGCGCCATCTCCGGCGCTTCGGCGGGCGTGCCGCAGAGCTTCAGCGCGAAGTATGCCTCCGTCGTCACGCTCACGTCGCCGGGGCCGCCGTAGTAGACCGGCCACGAGCCATCACGCTGCTGCAGGCTGAGCAGATAGCGCCGGAGCTTCCGCATGCGCGCCGCGTCGACGATGCCGAGCACGTGTTCCAGCATCACGTGCTCCGAGGCCATCGTCGCATTCGCCTCGAGCTCCCCCCACCAGTACCCGTCCGGGTGCTGGATCGAGCGCATGTGCGCGACGGCGCGCTCCAGGCAGCGGTCGAGCGCCTCGCTCACCTCGGGGCGCGTGGAGGCCGTCCCGGTCGTCATGCCGACCCCACGACCTGCACGATCACCTCCCGCTCGCGCGCGCAGTCCAGCTCGACGAGGAAGATGCGCTGCCATACGCCGAGCAGCAGCTCGCCGTCGGCGCACGGCACGGCCTCGCTCGCACCCATCAGCAGGTGCTGGCAGTGCGCGTGGCCGTTCAGGTCTTCGTCCTCCGTAAGGTTCACCGTGCGGACAGAGAGGTCGTTGTGGCGGTAGTAGACGCCCGGCGGCGCGATACGCGCGAGCATGCACTCCATGTCGGCGAGCAGCAGCGGCTCCGCCTCGTTGATGCGGATCGCGGCGGTCGTGTGGCGCGAGAACACGACCACGAAGCCGTTCCGCACGCCCGAGCGCGCCAGCACCTCGCGCACGTCGCCGGTAATGTCGATGAACTCTGGTGCGCGCGAAGAACGGTAGGACAGCCGCTCGCACAGAGGACCGCCGCGCGCAGGGTGTGCCCCGTTGCCGTTCATCGAAAGAGTGGCCGCCGGTTTAGCCTGCACGCGATGTCTCCTCCTTGCGCCGCGCCGCCGGGTCGAGCTGCCGGATGCGCCGGATGACCGCGGCCACCGAGTCGTCCGGGGTCGATGCGCCCGCGGTCACGCCAACGACCCTCCTGCCTTCGAGCCACGCGGCCTGCACCTCGTCCTCGCGCTCGACCTGGCGCGTCTCGACGCCCGCCGCGCGGCAGGTACCGGCGAGCTTGCCGGTGTTCGCGCTGTTGCGGCCGCCGACGACGATCATCAGGTCCACGTCGCGCGCCAGCTCGCGCGCCGCCGCGTACCGGTCCTCCGTCTCGGGGCAGGTCGTGTTGATCACGCGCACCTCGTTGATGCGGTCGATGTGCAGCGCGAGGAAGTGCGCGACGAAGTCCGTGAAGGCGTGCTGGCTCTTCGTGGTCTGCGAGAGGAGCGCGACCTTGCGGCGCGGGATCTCGACCGGCGCCGCGGCGTCCGCGAGCACGACGCCGCGGCCGCGTGTCCACGCGAGGACGCCGCGCACCTCCGGGTGATGCTCGTCGCCGTAGATGATCACCTTGAAGCCGCTGTTCACCAGCCGCCGGGCCGCGCGCTGCGCCCGCGCCACGATCGGGCAGGTCGTATCCACCAGGTCGAGCTTCGCGCTCGCCGCGCGCCGGTACACCTCCGGCCCGGCACCGTGCGCCGTGATCGCGACCGCCGACGACGAGACGCCGTCGAAGCCGGAGACGATATCGACCCCGTGCGACTGGAGGCGCTCGGCGACGATGGGGTTGTGGACGATCGACCCCAGGCTGTCGATCGGGCCCTTCGCATCGGCGGCGCCTTCCACCATCTCGATCGCGCGCCGCACGCCGAAACAGAAGCCGAGTGCCGATGCCGTGCGAATCTCGATCGCCATCGCTACCCCTCCCGCACCACGGGCGCCACCGCCCGGGCGCCGGGCCGCTCCCTACCTTGCACTGCATAGCTCATTGCGATACCCACCATCATGGTGTCAGGAGCGGCGCCTGTCAATCCCCCTTGACCGCCGGCCCGCCGATCGCCCAGACTGCCGGAGGCGGCGAGCATGCGATTCGAGCAACCGGGATGATACGCGGCAACTACCTGACCCAGCTCCTCAAGGGGAACACGGACGTGATGATCCTCTCCCTGCTCGAACGCGAGCCGATGTACGGCCACCAGCTCATGGACCAGCTCGAACGCACGTCGGCCGGCTTCTTCCACGTCAGCGAGGGTACGCTCTACCCTGCCCTGTACCGCCTTGCGCGCGAGGGTCTCGTACGCGGCCGCTGGTCAAAGCTGCCGACGGGCCAGGAGCGCAAGTTCTACACGCTCACCAGAAAGGGCGAACGCCGCCTGGCGGAGTGCCGCTCGATGTGGAGCGGGTTTGCCGCGGCCATGGACCTGGTCACCACCCACGGAGACTAGGCCGCGCGAGGATGCGATGCCCTCCGAGACAGCACGCTACGTCCAACGGTTGAAGCCGCACCTGCGCCTCGGCGGCGCGCTGGAGTCCGACTTCCTGCGCGAGATCGAGGCGCACATGGAGGACCGCGTCGCCTCCCTCGTCGCCCGCGGCGTGCCCGAGCCGCTGGCGCGCCGGCGCGCGGTCCAGGGCTTCGGGCGGCCGCGCACGCTCGCCCACCTGATGCGCCAGGCCCAGCTCACGACGTCGTGGCGGGAGGCGCTGCTGGGCGCCGCACCGTTCGCGCTGCTCGCGGCCCTGCTTGGCCTTCAGGTCTGGCAGATCCCGGCCGTCGCGGGTGCGGGGAGCGCGCTGATCATCGGATGCACCCTGTACGGACTCTGGCTGGGGCGCCCGGCGTGGTTCTACCCCTGGGCCGGCGTTGCGCTGCTCATGCCCGTCTTCGCCGGCTACCTCGCCTTCGCGGTCCTGAACGCGGAGCTGTGGAACGTCCTGCACGGCGCCGCGACGCCGTACGCGCTCGCCGGCATCGCCGGCGCCGGGCTGTACTTCCCGATCGGGCTGCTCGTCGTGGCGGCCAGCGTCCTCGTCGCCGCGCGGCGCGACTGGCTCGACGCCTCGATGCTCCTCTCGCCGCTGCCCATCGTCTTCGTCTGGATCATCGAAGTGCACCGCGGCGGCGGCCTGCTCGCCGCCGACGGCTCGCTGTCCGGCATGGCACCCGTGCTCGCGGCAATCTGTCTGTGCGCCGCGGCCGCGGCGTTCGTCTTCCTGCGCGCCACGAGCCGCGCCGTCAAGTGCGCGACGCTCGTCACCAGCGCGCTGCTGCTGGTGCTGGCGGCGACGCTGCTCATCGATCCCAGCGGCGGCGTGATGACGCTCGGCGGCCGCGCGGTGATCCTGCTGGCCTTCCTGCTCAGCCCGGCGCTCGTCGCGCGCCACGCGTGATCGCCGCCCTCACCCGGCCGGCCCGTCGCCGGCGGTGCTACGATGCGGCGTGCCGACGCTGCATTTCGAGACGGACGCCCGCGTGCCCTGCCCGCTCGCGTTCGGCGGACCGACGGACGTGCTGGTGTACTTCCTCTCGCTGGCATTCGCGACGCGCTACGGCGCCCAGCACGACCTCTCGCTCCTGGCACTGCTGCTGCGCGGCGAGCACAAGATCGACCTTGGGCCGCTGACCACCTTCGCTGACCGCGACGTCGAAGTCGCGGCCGACGCCCGCGAGCTGGAGCGCGTCTGGCAGGACGCCGCACCGCTCGCGGAGACGCTGCGGCGCATCGTCGAGGCACTGGATGCCGGCGACGAGCGGATCCGCGAGCTGACCGCCGGCGCGCCCGGCCTGCGCGCGCGGCTCGCCGACCTCGGGCGCATGGCAGCATGGGCGGCGGAGCGCGGCGCGCGCGTCCGCCTTTCGTACGATCTGTGATCGCACAGGCGCCACAGTGGCATGCCCGCGTGTGGTGATGCGCCGGCAAGCCCACGGTTGCGGCGGGAGGAGTCGGTGCGTAGGGGCGGACCCACGTCTCCGCCCTCGCCGGGTGCTTCCGGTAGCGCGACGGCGCCGGGGGTTAGGTCGCGGGGCGAATGCGCAACGCTCGAGAGCTAACGACCCGTTGAAAGCGCTACGCTAGGCCTGAGGCAAACGGCGCTACTCGCCGCCCCTGTGCGCCGGCGCAAGCACGCCGCGCGTGCCGCCTCCCTCCGGCGCGACGCCCGTCGTGCTCCACTCGAGGAGCATCGAACCCCACGCGAGGCCGCCGCCGAACCCGCACAGGGCCACCCGCGCGCCCTCGTCCAGGCGCCCCTCCTCGGCCGCTTCGCACAGCGCCATCGGGATCGATGCGGACGATGTATTGCCGTACTTCTGGACGTTCACCATCGCACGCTCCGGCGGCAGGCCGAGCGCCTTCGCGACGCCCTGGATGATCCGCAGGTTCGCCTGGTGCGGCACGAGCAGGTCGATGTCTCCCGGCCCCAGGCGGGCGCTGGCCAGCGTCTCACGGACCGCCTCGGTCATCGCGTGGACGGCGAACTTGAAGATGGCGGGGCCGTCCATGTGGATGTAGCACTCGGACGGGCCGTTGCCGTCGCCGTCGCGCGGGCCGCAGGGGCCCTCGGCATACAACTGCTTCGCCCGGGCGCCGTCACTGTGCAGCACGAAGCTGAGCGGCCCGCCGAACGCCGATGCCTCCAGCACGAGCGCGCCGGCGCCGTCGCCGAAGAGCACGCACGTGCCGCGATCCTCCCAGTTCACGATGCGCGACAGCACCTCGGCCCCGATCACCAGCACGCGACGGGCGCTGCCGGCGCCGATGAACTGCGTCGCCGTCGCGAGGGCCGACATGAAGCCCATACAGGCGGCGTTGACGTCGAAGGCGCCCGCCCGTCGCGCACCCAGGCCGTCCTGCACGAGCGAGGCGACGGACGGGAACAGGCCATCCGGCGTGGTTGTCGACGCGATCACCAGGTCGAGGTCTTCCGGCTCCAGCCGCGCCCGTCCGAGCGCGATGCGCGCCGCCCGCAGCGCGAGCGTGCTCGTCGTCTCGTGCGGCGCGGCGACGTGCCGCTCGCGGATGCCCGTGCGGTCGACGATCCACTGGTCCGACGTGGCGACCATGCGCTCGAGGTCGGCGTTGGTCAGGACACCTTCGGGGACGTAGCGCCCCAGTCCGGCAATGCGGGAGTGGATCAAGCGGGACTCCGTCCAGCCCGCTTACCGGCGGGCAGTCCGAGTATAGCATCGGCGCCCGGAAGCGGGTTGGGCGCCGGACGCCGCGACCAGCGGCCCTGCGCCTCGCCCCGGATCAGGGCAAGCGCTACCTGTGACCGGCCCAGGCCGGGGGGTAGACTTCCCGTGTGCTGGCCGCCTTCGACATCGGCAATACGAACATCACCGTCGGCGTCTTCGACGGCGAGGAGGTGTGCGCCACCTGGCGGCTGGCAACCGACATCGAGCGCCTTGCCGACGAATACGCGGTCACCGTGCTCGGGCTGCTGGCCACGGCCGGCATCCCGACGGCGGCGATCGACGAGGCGGTGATGGCGAGCGTCGTGCCGGACCTCGTACCGGTGTTCGAGCATCTTCTCGAGCGCTACTTCCACGTCGAGCCGGTGGTGGTTGGCACCGGTACACGCACGGGCGTGCGCGTCCTCTACGACAACCCGCGCGAGGTCGGCGCCGACCGCATCGTCGACGTGGTGGCGGCGACGCACTTGTACGGCCCGCCGCCGCTGATCATCGTGGACTTCGGCACGGCGACCGTCTTCGATGCCGTGAGCGCCGAGGGCGACTACCTGGGCGGCGCGCTCGCGCCCGGCATCGGCATCGCCTCGGAGGCGCTGTTTGAGCGGGCGGCGAAGCTCTACCGCGTCGAGCTGGAGCGTCCAAAGAGCGCGATCGGCAAGAACACCGTGGCGGCGATCCAGTCCGGCACGCTGTTCGGCTACGTCGGCCTCATCGAGGGCATGGTCGCGCGATTCAAGAAGGAGCTCGGCGGCACGGCGCGCGTCATCGCCACAGGCGGCTGGGCGGAACGGCTCGCGCGCGAGACCCGCGTGTTCGATGTGGTGGACGAGAACCTGACGTTGACGGGGCTGCGGCTGATCCACGGGATGCAGCGCGGCAGGAGGGATTGAGATGCTCGAAGGAAAGCGCATCGTCCTCGGCGTCTGCGGCAGCGTGGCCAGCTACAAGGGCGCCGATGTCGCAAGCAGGCTGACGCAGGCAGGCGCACTCGTCGATGTCATCTTGACGTCATCGGCGCAGCGTTTCGTGTCGCCGCTGACGTTCCGCGCGCTCACGCAGCGGCCTGTCTGCACGGACATGTTCGAGCCGCAGTCGGCGGTCGCCGAAGAGCACGTCGAGCTCGCCCGCGCGGCGGACGCCGTGCTCGTCGCGCCGGCGAGCGCGACGACGATCGCGCGGCTGGCCCATGGCCTCGCCGATGACATGCTCGCGCTCACCGTCCTGGCGACGGTGGCGCCCGTGCTCATCGCGCCGGCGATGGACGCCCAGATGTGGGAGCACCCGGCGACGCGCGCGAACGCCGCGACGCTGCGCGGACGCGGCGTGGTCATCGTCGGCCCGGACGTGGGACGGCTGGCGAGCGGCCGCAGCGGCGCCGGCCGGCTCGTCGAGACTGCGGTGCTGCTCGGGGCGCTGTCGCAGGCGCTGGGCGCGCGCGGCGACTTCGCCGGGCGCAGGGTCGTCGTCAGCGCGGGCGGCACGCAGGAGCCGCTCGACCCTGTGCGCTACCTCGGCAATCGCTCGTCGGGCAAGATGGGCTTCGCCATCGCCGAGGCGGCGCGCGACCGCGGCGCGCAGGTGACGCTCGTCAGCGGCCCCGTCGCGCTCGACGCGCCCTATGGCGTCGAGCGCGTCGACGTCCGCACGACGGCCGAGATGGCAGCCGCGATCGGGCGGGCGACGGCCGGCTGCGACGCGCTGATCATGGCGGCGGCGCCCGCGGACTTCCGGCCGGAGCGGACGGCCGACCAGAAGATCAAGCGCACGGCGCAGGGGCTGACCCTGGAGCTGGTGCCGAACGAGGATATCCTCGCCGGGCTGGGGGGCGGCTGCATCAAGGTCGGCTTCGCCGCGGAGACGCAGGACATGCGCGAAAACGCGCGGGCAAAGGTCGCGCGCAAGGGCCTGGACCTGATCGTCGCCAACGACGTCCGTGCCGCCGGCGCAGGGTTCGGCACGGAGACCAACCTGGTGACGCTGATCGACGCCGCCGGGAACTGTGAGGAGCTGCCGCTGCTCTCGAAGTACGACGTCGGACACCGCATCCTCGACCGCGTCGCCGCCCTGCTGGCCGCGCGCGGCTGACGCGGCGCGACGGCCCGGCGCCTGTCGGGGCGGGCCTTCAGCCCGCGCCACCGATCCCTTCCATCTTCGACCCGCCACCTTCCAGCCCCCTTTGCTTGATGGCGGACGGAGCAGCCCGGCCAGGCCCGCCGCACATTCGGGCGCTGTGGCAGCGGTCGACAGCAGGGCAAGAACTTCAACCGCATCGGCGTCCCGTCGGGCTGCTCCGTCGCGCATCTCGTCCTGCGCCCGCCGCCTCTCGTGGGGCACCGGACGCGGTAGACGGGAGCATCATGCACCCGTGCGGGGCGGCGTACCGGACGCGCACCCGCCGCGAAGCCGACGCGTCGCCGACGCGATGCGCGCGCACCTCGCCGGCCGCTGGCCGGACGCGCGGTTCGGCACCCGGGCTCGTGGGCCGAACGACCTGGTAGGGGCGCTGCTTGCCGCGCCCCGCGCCCAGTACCGGCCGTCCGCCGTCACTAGCCGCAAGCGATGAGCAGCACGGGCAGCCGCGAACGCCAGAGCACCTCTTCCGCGATGCTGCCGGTCTGCTGCCGGGCGAAGTTGCTGAGCTTGCGCGTCGCCATGGCGATGACGTCGGAGCGCAGGTCGAGCGCGGCGCGCAGGATCTCCTCGACGGCCTCGCCGCAGACGACCTTGCCGCGCGCCTCGACGCCGAGCGCATCGAACTCCTCGATGTGGCGCTCGACGTAGCGCTCGTTGGCGGAGCGCACGGCCTGCGGCGTGGCGGTGCCGGGCACGAGCGCGTCCGCGTCGCCCGCGCGCCTGGCGATGGGACGGTGGTGCTCGGGGTGGGGCAGACGCGCACCCACGACTGGCTCCACGAGCAGCAGATCCACCCGGCTACCCAGGCGCCGCGCCAGCTCCGCCGCAGCCGGTACCACGGACGCCGAGCCGTGGCTGCCATCGATCGGTACCAGCATGCGTTCGTACATCTCATCGCTCCGGCTCATGCGTTCATGCGTTCATGAAGGTATCTTCGGCAGGTGCAGCCGTGCTTCGAGATACCCCACAGCCGCCGCCGGCGACGTTTTTCTGGGATTTCCCCCAGGCGGCGCCAGCGGGTCTGACGGGGTACAGTGAGGGAAGATCGGCCGGGACGGCGACGTAGGAGCTGGCAGATGAGCATGAAGGTGCGCCTCTCGGACGACCTGAAGGACGCCATGCGCGCGCGCGACGAGCTGCGCCGCAACGTCCTGCGCAGCGTCCTGACGGCGATCAGCAACGCCGAGATCGCACGGGTAGATGTGAAGGACGCCTCGGCGTCCCGCAGCGAGCTGGCGGATGCCGACGTGCTCGCCGTGCTCCGGAAGCAGGCGAAGCAGCGCCGCGAAAGCGCCGAGGAGTATCGCAAGGCGGCGCGCAGCGACCTCGCCGAGCGCGAGGAGGCGGAGGCGGCGATCATCGACGGCTACCTGCCGCAGGAGCTCAGCCGCGACGAGATCGCGTCCGAGATCCGCGCGGTGATCGCCGAGACGAGCGCGAGCGGCCCCGGCGACAAGGGCAAGGTGATGCCGGCGGCGATGGCGCGCCTGCGCGGCCGCGCCGATGGCCGCACGGTCAACGAGGTCGTGACCGAGCTGCTCGCGGGCGGCGCGTAGCCAACATCCGACCCTTCACATCAACCATCCAACCCCTCACGCCCGGACGATTGCGGGCCAGCGGTCCGCCCACGGCGCCGCCGCCTCGAGCTGCGACGCCACCCGGAAGAGCACGTCCTCGCGCCCGTAGGCGGCGACGAGCTGCACACCGGCGGGCAGGCCATCCGCGCTCCAGTGCAGCGGCAGCGACATCGCCGGCTGGCCGCTGAAGCTGTACGGTGGCGGGAAGGTGCCTGCATCGACGGCGCCGCCATGTGAGCCGAGCGGCCACGCCGGTTGCCGCAGCGTCGGCGTGACGAGCAGGTCGCGTCCCTCGGCCCACCACTCGTGCATCACGCGCGCGACGCGGTCGAAGGCGGCGCCGGCATCGACGTACCGCAGCGCGGACACCTTCGCCGCCTCTTCGGCGGTGATCAGCGGCTGGTCGACGTCCGCCTGCGTCAGCTCGCGTCCGGCAACCTTCGCGAGCCAGCGGAACTGCGCGTAGCGCGCGGCGGCACTGACGACGGCAAACTGCGGCGCCAGATCGAACATGCCATCGAGCGCGGGCGGGTGCGACTCCTCGACCTCGTGCCCCAGCTCCGCCAGCAGCGCGCCGGTGCGCTCGACCGCGGCAACGCACTCGGCGTCGACCGGCATCCCACTGGACACGTCGCGCGTTAACAGCCCGACGCGCAGAGGCCGCTCGGGTGCGCGCAGCTCGGCGACGTACGGGCCCGCGTTCGCCGGCGCGACCCAAGGGTCGCCGCGCCCGGGGCCGCCGACGGCGTCGAGCACGCCCGCGAGGTCGCGGACGCTTCGCGCGAGCACGAACTCCGTCCAGACGCCGGCAGGATCCGGCTGCTCCGCGGGCGTCTCGTGTGGCATGCGTCCGCGTGACGGCTTCAGCGTCGCGACGCCGCAGCACGCCGCTGGGTAGCGGAGCGACCCGGTGGCATCGCCGCCGTGGGCGAGCGCCGTCATGCCGGCGGCGACCGCGGCCGCCGAGCCGCCGCTCGATCCGCCGGCGCTGCGGTCGAGCTGCCACGGGTTGCGCGTCGGCCCGAAGGCTGAGGGCTCGGTCGTGATGCCCGCCGACAGCTCGGGCACGTTGGTCTTGCCGGCGAAGATAAAGCCGGCACGTCGGAAGCGCTGCGCCAGCTCCGTCGTGCGCCTCGATCGATAGCCGATATCGCGCAGCACTCGCGTGCCGAGGTAATACGGCGTGCCCTCGACCTCCAGGCACGCGTCCTTCAGGAGCAGCGGCACACCGGCAAACGGCGCGTCAGCCGCGCGCGCGCCATCGACCTGCCGGCGCGCGTCTTCGAACATCGGCGTGATCACGGCGTTGATGCGCGGGTTGAGCCGCTCGATGCGCCCGATCGCCTGCTCGACGAGCTCGCCCGCCGTCACCTCGCGCGCGCGGACGAGTGCGGCCTGCGCCGTGGCGTCGAGCTGCCAGATCTGGTCGAGGTCCATCGTGTGTCAGCCTACCGGAGCGGTTGCGGTATCTGCTATCTCCAACCTCCAGCACCCCCATCTGTGACATCTGTGGTTCGGTCGCGCCCTACCCGCCTCCAGCGATCACGGCTTCGTACTCCACCGATGAGTCGCGCACGACCTGCGCGATACCACCTCCGGCGACGCGCAGGATCCAGACGCTGAACGCGAGAGAGGCCGGCGCCGACGCCGTCATCACCGCTGGCAGGCCGAACGCCACCGCCGCGCCGGAGGCGCCGAGGCAGGCGAGCGGTATGCTGCCGGTGAAGGTGATGCCGCGCGGCGACATGACGCGGCCGCGGAAGCGCGACGACGTCGACTCCTGGATCAGATGGAGGGCGTGCCGTCGGTGTAGCCGCGGAGTTTCAGCTCCGGCCGATCCGCTCCGCCGGACACGAGGGGCGCGGCGAGCAGCGCCCCTACCCGTCCTCCAGCGAGGCGCGGTCGACGACGCAGACGGTATGCCCCTCGGGGGCGCGGGCCAGGAAGCCGCCGCCGGCCTCGCCGACGCTCTCCATCTCCACGACGTCACAGCCGCGCCGCAGGAAGTGTTCGCGCGCCGCATCCAGGTCGCCGGTGCTGAAGAGCAGGTACGGCGGCAGGCCGGCGTAGGCGCCGCCGGTGTCGACAGCGAGTACGAGGTCTTGGGCGAGGGCGTAGAACCGCACGTCGCCTTCGCCGGGCGCCGGATCGAGGCCAAGGGTGTGCTCGAAGAAGTGCGCCGCCTCCTCGGCATCCCGTGTGCCGTAGGCGATCACCCCTTCGAACGCGAGCAGTCCGTCGCTGACCACCGCCGCCTCCATCTCGGCGCGTCGTACGCGCCGTCCGGGGAACGATAGCCGCCGTCGCGCGTTGACACCATCGGCCGGGCTTCGTTACGCTGCGGCTGCATCATGAGATCGGACATCGGCCGCACGGGAGCTGGACGCGGGCCACGCCGTTAGGGGCGGGTCGGCGGATCGCTGCGCAGCGCGCCACGGCCGTCCGGCGGCCGTGGCCGTTTTTGTTTCCGCCGAGATGCCGGACGGAGCGCGGGCGCCGTCCCCGTGGAACCCGAAAGGACGAACCCATGACCACCGAAGTCGGCGACCCCTACCTGGCCGAGGTCGCGCGCACGGATCCGGAGATCTACCGGCTGATCAGGGCCGAAGAGCAGTATCAGGTCGACAGCATCCGCCTCATCCCGTCGGAGAATTACACGTCGCGCGCGGTGATGGAGGCGACGGGATCGGCGCTGGCGAACAAGTACTCGGAGGGTTACCCCGGCAAGCGCTACTACGAAGGGCAGCGCAACGTCGACGCGCTCGAGACGCTGGTACAGGAGCGCGCGAAGGGGCTCTTCGGCGTTGAGCACGCGAACGTGCAACCGTACTCCGGCTCGCCGGCGAACCTGGCGGTCTACTATGCGCTGCTCGAGCCCGGCGACAAGATCATGGGCCTGGCGCTGCCGCACGGCGGCCACCTGACGCACGGCTGGGGCGTCAGCGCCACCGGGCGCTTCTGGACGTCGGTGCGCTACGAGGTCGACCCGAAAACGCGCCTCATCGACTACGACCGGGTGCGCGACATCGCGATGGCCGAGCGGCCAACGATCATCGTCGCCGGCGCGACGGCGTACCCGCGACTGTACGACTTCGCCACGTTCGGCGCGATCGCGAAGGAGGTAGGCGCCTACTTCCTCGCCGACATCTCGCACATCAGCGGGCTCATCATCGCCGGTGTCCACCCGGACCCCGCGCCGTACGCCGACGTCATCATGACGACGACGCACAAGACGCTGCGCGGCCCGCGCGGCGCGATGATCCTCTGCAAGCAGGAGCACGCCGAAGCCATCGACAAGGCGGTGTTCCCGGCGCTGCAGGGGGGGCCGCACGAGAACACCATCGCCGGCATCGGCGTCGCGCTCAAGGAAGCGGCGACGGCGGAGTTCCGCGCGTACGGCCGCCAGGTCGTCGCCAACGCGAAGGCGCTGGCCGCCGAGCTGCGCGAGCGCGGCTTCGACCTCGTCACCGGCGGCACCGACAACCACCTGATCCTGATCGACCTCACGGGCAAGAAGGTGATCGGCAAGAAGGCGGCGAAGGCGCTCGACCGGGCGGGCATCGTCGGGAACTACAACACGATCCCCTTCGACCCCCGCAAGCCGTTCAGTCCGAGCGGACTGCGCATCGGCACGCCGTCGGTGACGACGCGCGGCATGAAGGAAGAGGAGATGCGCCAGATCGCCCGCTGGATGGACGAGGTGGTGGCGCACGTCGACGACGGTGACGCGCTCGACCGCATCGCGGCCGAGGTGCGCGACTTCTGCCGCGGCTTCCCGGCGCCCGGCATGCACGTCGTGTGAGCTCCCACTGGTGACTGGGTCGCTACCGGCTGGGGCTGCAACCCGCTATTAGGGGCCATCTCGGCGCACGCGCCGACCGCCGCGCAGTAGCGCCGGTTAACGCCATCTTTTCGTCGACGGAGCACAGTCACTTGCCGACGAGTCACACACGGAAGAAGCTGCACTAAACCCACGAACGCGCGTTGGTTCCGGCGACCGTACTCTTGGCCTAGCAGGAGGCCCACTCCGTGTACGCAAACCTGTTTACCAGAGTGTAAGCGTTCCAAGTTTGATAGATGGTCGTCGGCTGAAGGCCACCTTTCGAACCGCACGCGGATACGAAGCCCTGGTGAACTTGCATTCCGGTCCAACCACCAGAACAGTTGCCGTCCCACACGGTGCTCCCAATTTGGGGCCCAAGTGTATATCCGGGCCATGCTGCTACCCAGATGCCGTACGCGCTACCGATCAGGTTGCCTGCGTGTATGTAACGCTCCGTACCGCGCAAGAGGCCGGAGCCGTTCTCTACCGTGCGAGCCTCGATGTAGTTGCAGCCGCCTGGATACTCACCCGCGTACATGAACGCCGTCAGGCTACTGTGCGTGGTCTGCGCGAACCCCCACGTGCGCATATTGATTGGGATTTGCGCCGAGCCGGGAGCGCTCGAACACATCGTGCCATCGGGGTCGGCGAAGAGATCCATCGCCTGATCGGTGCCATGATACGGCAGCACGCCGGTGCAGAATTGGCTGTTGAGATCCACGGACGATATCCAGAGAAGCGTGCGGGCTCTGCTGCCGATACCGGCGCCGATCCAGCAGTTGACGCCAGGACCGCCGTGGCCATCGCCAAACAAAGAATGAGCAATCTCCTCACGGTGACCCCATCATGATTTCTTCAGCTAATGCGATTGCGCGCTCCGAATCGCTGACCGTTACGACCCCGACTTCCATGCCGGGGACGGTTCCGTCGGGCAGCCGCTCGATGACGGTCACCTGCGTCGTTGATGTAGGAACTCCGGGGATGGCCAACTCAGCGATTGCCGGCCTGCCGGCGACGGTCAGCAGCCGGATGCGCTCCGCAGGCGCGTTAAGGGCGACCTGTGGCTTGCCGAAGAAGTACCCACGATAGAGGACAGGTTGGCCGAAACTGTAGAGACCCGTAATTCTTCCGTCAGCGCACGCGCCAGCCTGAGGGCTTGTGCCGAAGAGCGGGGAGTACAGGCCGGAAGCCTTAATCTTATCGAGGTCATACACGGGTTGGTAAGGCGGCGGGCAGAGCCGCTGCGTGGCCGTGTGCTCGACCACGGTGAATCCACCCAGTTCCCCGCGGAAGGGCGGTTTCGCGCGATCTGCATCCAGTGCCTGTTTGGCCTGGCCCACCGCGTCGGGTTGGGCAGTGGCATCTCCGCTTCCCACAAGCTTGTACGCGGCGAATGCCGCGCCCGCGAGCGCACACGCCACGAGGAGCGCGGCGCCACGATGCCTGAGGTGTGTCCTATATCGGGCCAATCCCACACCATCCTGACTACTATATGCCATATACTATATCCTCAGGATGGGTTGTAAAGTCACTCGGCCAGGTTAGGTTGCCGCCGGGCGCCACATTGGTGCGCGCACCGCGGAGCAGCGGCATCCAGCGGCGTTCGACGCGGGATCCGTGCGGCAGTGCGTCCCTGCCGGCGGGTGTCGCTTGCGCTCGCGCGAGGCGCGTTGTCGCTCAATCTGTCCAATCCTAGGATGTAGGGTGTCCAACGCTTGGGCTTGCCCTGCCGCGCTCGACGGCATAGCGGGCGAGGTTCCAGGATCCAAGGCCCTGATCCTCCAGAGGGGGAGCGCACATGCGGTACATCGTGTACGGGGCGGGGGCGGTTGGCGGCGTCATCGCGGCACGGCTGCAGCAGCACGGGCAGGGGGTCGTGGCGATCGCGCGCGGCGCGCATCTCGACGCGATGCGCGCTCGCGGCCTGATGCTCGAGACGCCGGACGAGACCCTGACGCTGCCCATCGCTGCCGCCGGGCATCCTTCCGAGATCGACTTCCGCGACGGCGACGTCGCGCTGCTCACGATGAAGACGCAGCACACGGAGCGCGCGCTCGACGACCTGCGCGCGGCGGCTGGCGACGACGTGCCCGTCGTGTGCGCGCAAAACGGCGTCGAAAACGAGCGGCTGGCGCTGCGGCGGTTCGCGCGCGTCTACGGGATGCTGGTGGTCCTGCCGGCGACCTACCTGGAGCCCGGCATCGTGCAGATCCACGCCGGGGCTAACGGCATCCTCGACTGCGGGCGCTATCCTGCGGGCGACGATGCGCTCGCCGCCGAGATCGCGGCAGGCCTCGAAGCCGCCGGCTTCAGCGCACATCCCGTGGCCGACATCATGCGCTGGAAGTACGGCAAGCTGCTGTCGAACCTTGGCAACGCGCTCCAGGCGGCGATCGGCCTCGGCGTGTTCTCCTTCGACGCGGCGCGCGACGCCGGCGTCGGCGACGTGCTCGCCCGGCTCCGGGACGAGGCCGTCGCCTGCTATCGCGCGGCCGGCATCGCCTGGGCGTCGGACGAGGAGATGGACGCGCGCCGGCAGGACGCGCTCCGCCTGCGCCCGGTCGGCGGCAAGCCGCGCGGCGGCGGCTCGACGTGGCAGAGCATCGCCCGTGGCGCGGGGTCGGTCGAGACGGACTTCCTGAACGGGGAGATCGTGCTGCTCGGCCGCATCCACGGCATCCCGACGCCCGCCAACGCCGCCCTCCAGCGCGTCGCACAGCGGCTCGTGCGCGAGCGGCTGGGACCCGGCAGCATCGCCCCGGACGACCTGCGGCGCGAGATCGCGGCGGAGGCTGCCTCCGCGTAGGGGCCGCCCCTACCGCGCATTGCCCGCCCATCGGCCGATTCCTATGATGCAGCGATCCCCCACCGCACTCCCGCCGCGCTGAGGGCCAACGAGGAGAGCACACCCCGCATGGATATCCGTGTCATTTCAGGCGACATCGCGAACGTGCAGACGCCGTGCGTCGTCGTCAACCTGTTCCAGGGCGTCGCCTCGCCCGGCGGCGGTACGGGCGCCGTCGACCGGGCGCTCTCCGGCATGATCTCGGAGCTGATCGCCGCGGGCGACATCCGTGGCAGGTGGTGCGAGATGACGCTGCTGCACACCGTCGGCCGCGGCATCGGTGCGCCCCGCGTCCTCGTCGCCGGGCTCGGCAAGAGCGAGGAGTTCACCGTTGACCGCGTGCGGGACCTGAGCGCGAACATCGCGCGCTTCCTGTGCGGCAGGCGGATCACGGACGCCGCGACGATCACCCACGGCGCGGGCATCGCCGGCCTCGACCCGGCGGCGTGCGCGCAGGCGATCGCCGAAGGCACGGTGCTGGGCCTGTACCGCTTCGACCGGCACAAGATGGCCGACGAGGACGCGGGCGAACTGAAGTCGCTGACCATCGTCGAGCACGACCAGGCGAAGGTGGACGCGCTGTCACAGGCCGCCGCGCGCGGCGTCATCGTCGCCGAGGCCGTGAACTTCGCGCGCGACCTCGCGAACGAGCCCTCGAACGTGCTGACGCCCGCGGAGTTCGCGGCGCGAGCGGAGGCGATGGCGCAGGCCGAGGGTCTCGGCTGCCGCATCCTCGACCGCGAGGAGTGCGCGCAGATGGGCATGGGCGGCTTCCTGGGCGTGGCGAAGGGGAGCCAGCAGCCGCCGAAGTTCATCGTGCTGACGTACAAGGGAGCCGGCGACGAGAAGCCGCTCGGCCTGATCGGCAAGGGGATCACGTTCGACACCGGCGGCATCTCGATCAAGCCCGCGCAGGGCATGGAGGAGATGAAAGGCGACATGTCGGGCGGCGCCTGCGTCATCGCCGCGATGCGCGCGATCGCGCGCCTCAAGCCACGGATCAACGTGACGGCGCTCGTGCCGGCCACGGAGAACATGCCCGGCGGCAACGCGACCAAGCCCGGCGACGTGCTGACCGCGATGAACGGCAAGACGATCGAGGTGATCAACACCGACGCCGAGGGCCGGCTGATCCTCGCGGACGCGCTGGCCTACGCGTGCAAGCTCGACCTCTCGCCGCTGGTCGACGTCGCGACGCTCACCGGCGCGATGTCGATCGCGCTCGGCGACGTCGCCTACGGGCTGTTCGCGAACGACGACGCCTGGGCCGCGCGCGTACGAGAGGCGTCCGCGCGCGCCGGCGAGAAGTGCTGGCAACTGCCGATGTTCCCCGAGTACCGCGAGGCGATCAAGAGCGACGTCGCCGACATGAAGAACTCGGGCGGCCGCAAGGCCGGCTCGATTTTCGCGGCGTTCTTCCTCAAGGAGTTCATCGACGGCCGCCCGTGGGCGCACCTGGACATCGCCGGGGTCGACTTCTTCGACAAGGAGAAGGGCGCGCGGGTGAAGGGCGCGAGCGGCATCCCCGTGCGGACGCTGGTGGACCTGGCGCTGGACCTGGCCGCGCGGCCG
>JAGWOC010000106.1 GCA_028872875.1 Chloroflexota bacterium
TGTGCGAGTACGATACGTGGGATGGCGGCCTGCGTCAACCGGCTCGCGAGGCGGCGGCCCGGCGGCCGGGCGCGGCAGCGTCGTGCTCGCGGCGCTGATCGCGGCGTGCGCGTTCGCCGGGGCGGCGGTGTGGGGCGCAGGCGTGGCGCTGCGCCGGCGCGGGTCGCGCGCGGCGCGCTAACCCCCGGTCGGGCGCGCCCGCAACTCCCGCGAGCGCGCGCTGCGCCGCGAGGGTGTGATAAAAGTCACTGTTGCGGCCGCCCAGAAACTCCTATTCTGCGGTCAACTTACTCAACAATGAGGAGGAGAGATGCTAGCCGAGGAGTTCAACCGCACATTTCGCGAGGAGCACAGGGCGGTCAGGGATGCGCTGCTTGATCTCGTCGATGCGTTTCGCGCCGGTGATCTTGCGCGCGCGAGGCAGCTACTCGAACGAATTGCCGCCCTCGCCGGCCCGCACTTTCGTTACGAGGAAGAGTCGCTCTACCCGGCGCTGGTCGCGATCTTCGGCAAGGAGTACGTGGTGAAGCTGCTCGAGGACCACGACGGCGCGATCGCGACGTCCCGTACGCTCGTCGGGCTGGCGCAACGGCCGTCGCTGTCTCAGCAAGAGACCAACGACGCGATCCGCCTCGTGCGGACCATGCTCCCGCACGTCAGTGACTGCGATGGGCTGTCGATCATGGTCGAGCGGCTCGATGAACCGAAGGTGCAGCAGGTTCTGCACACCCGCGAGCAGAGCCTGGCGGCCGGACTCGACCTCTTCGCCTGGGCCGACGGCGTCCGGCGCCGCCCCGTGCTCGTCGCCTGAGGACGGCCGCCCGGCGTCTGGACTGGCCGCGCAGTCCGCGGCCGCGCCGCTCACCGCGAGGGCACTTCCATCAGCGGGATGACGTCGCAGCCGGCGTGGCCGACGGCGGTGTAGGTGCCCGCTTCCATCTCGGCGATGATCTTCTCGCCCTCTTCGATGAGCGCGGTCATGAACTCCGGCTCGTCGACCGTCCGGACGATCTCGCCCTTGCGGAAGATGACGCCGCGGCCCTTGCCGCCGGCGATGCCGAGGTCGGCCATCTTCGCCTCGCCCGGCCCATTGACGACGCAGCCCATGACGGCGACGGTAAGGATCTTGCCGCGCTTCGTGAAATGCTCTTCGACCCTGTTCGCGAGCGGGATCAGGTCGATCTCGATGCGGCCGCAGGTCGGACAGGCGACGAGCGTCGCGCCGCGCTTGCGCAGGTTGAGCGTGTTGAGGATGTCCCAGCACACCGGCACTTCCTCGACCGGGTCGGCGGCGAGCGAGACGCGGATCGTGTCGCCGATGCCCTCGGCGAGCAGGATGCCGATGCCGATGGCGCTGCGCACGGAGCCGGCGCGCGGTGTGCCGGCCTCGGTGACGCCGAGGTGCAGCGGATACGGCACGAGCGGCGCGATGCGGCGGTACGCCTCGACCATCGTCGGCACGTCGAACGCCTTCATTGAGATCTTGATGTCGTCGAAGCCGGCGTCGTTGAGGTGCCGGATCTCCCACTGCGCGGCTTCGACCATGCGGTCAGGCAGCGAGGGCGGCAGCTCGCCCTCGGCGAGGGCGCGGATGGGCGGCAGCGAGCCGGCGTTGACGCCGATGCGGATCGGCATGCCGCGCGCCTTCGCCTCCTTCGCGACGAGCTTCACCTTGTCGGCGTCGCGGATGTTGCCGGGGTTGAGGCGCAGGCCGTCGAAGCCGGCCTCGATCGCCGCGAGCGCCCAGCGGTAGTCGAAGTGGATGTCGGCGATGATCGGCAGCGGCTTCTGGCGGACGATCTCCGGGAGCGCGGCGGCGGCTTCCTTGTCGGGCACCGCGATGCGCACGATGTCGCAGCCGGCGTCCTTCAGGCGGTGGAGCTGCTCGACGGTGGCCCTGACGTCCGCCGTGTCGGTGGAGCACATCGACTGCACGGCGACGGGTGCGCCGCCGCCGATCTGGACGTCGCCGACGTGCACGGGACGGGATTGCCGGCGTGGTTGCGTCATCGCAGCAGGCTTCCTCCGCTGATTATACGCGCGATATCGAAGTAGGTGACGACCGCGAAGAGCGTCAGCATCGCCACCAGTCCCACCAAGTGTACAAGGGCTTCCTTCTCGGGCGCGATGCGCCGTCCCCGGCGCAGGAACTCGATGAGGATGAAGAAGAGCCGGCCGCCGTCCAGCATCGGGATCGGCAGGAAATTGATTACGCCCAGGCTCATGCTGATGCTGGCGGCGAGCAGGATCAGCGACTGCCAGCCCGCCTGGTGGACGACCTCGCCCGTCGCCTGGGCGATGCCGACCGGGCCGGTGATCGGCGAGCGGTTCGTGAAGCCGCGCAGCAACCCCCAGATCTGGTTTCGCATGAGGATAATCGACTCGAAGGTCATCCGCGCGCCATGGCCGAGCGCCGTCAGCGGCGACTCGGACACGGACCTCGTCAGGACTTCGGTGGCGGGCGGCGGGCTGAAGACGTAGCAGGGCTGGGGGGTACCGGCGAAGAGGCGCGCCTTGAGCGCCTGGGCGTCGGCGAGTTGCTTGCCGCTGAGGCCGCTGCACGCCGCCGCCGTCAGGGCGTCGAACCCGAACTTGCTCGCGCCGCAACCGGGTGGCGCACCGGGCGCCATGTCCTTCTTGTAGGCGGCGTAGTCGCGCTCCGACTGCTGCAGGAGCTGCGCCGTCTCCTGCGGCGTGCGGCTGATGGGGACGACGCCTCCGGGCGTCACCGTGATGCCCGTGGGGCCTTCCGACTGCTTGACGCCGCACTCGTCTGTATAGGGCTGCGGGTTCCAGCGCGCGTACACGTTGTCGACCTGCATGGTGCGCGCGGTGCCGCTGCCCGGGTCCCGGCGGGTGACGGTGAAGTCGATGCGCGATCCCTGATAGAGGCGGATCAGGTACGACGCGTCCTCGAAGGAGTTCACGGCGCGGCCGTTGATCTTCGTGATCTGGTCGCCCACCTGGAGCCCCGCATGCGCTGCCGGGCTGCCCGGTGCGACGCCCGCGATCTTGGCGCCGCCGATCGACAGCGAGTGCGGCACGATCAGCGCGACCGAGAAGAGCACGACCGCGACGACGATGTTCAGGAACGCGCCGGCACCGATGATGATCGTCCGCTTCCATTTCGGCTGCGCGGCGAGGCTGTGCGGGTCGGATGGATCTTCCTCGCCGAGCAGGCGGACGAAGGCGCCCAGCGGGAGCGCGTTGAGGGAGTACTGCGTGTCCCGCCAGGTAAAGCCCCAGATGCGGGGTGGCAGGCCGATGCCCGCTTCGAGCACCTTTACCCCAAAGAGCTTGGCGGCGATGTAGTGGCCGCCCTCGTGGATCACGACGAGGCCGAGCAGGATGCCGGCGAACGGCAGGATGTACAACGTCAGGACGCTCATCGGTCCGCCACCACAGCCGCGCGGCCGTCCGGCAGCGCGGGCCCCTGTCCTCCTCGTAACCCGCTGGCGCTCACGTCCGGTGCGCCACGGGCTGGGGCCGCGCGGCGCGCTGCGCGGTGAACGCGCGTGCCCAGCGGTCGGCTTCGAGGATCTCGTCGAGTGAAGGATCGGCGCGGCCGTCGTGTGCCGAGAGGGCGGCGTCCACCGCGTTGGCGATGTCGGTGAAGCGGATCTCGCCGCCCATGAACTGCTCCACCGCCACTTCGTCGGCGGCGGCGAGCACCGCCGGCCACGTGCCGCCCTTCGCGCCGGCTTCCAGCGCCAGGCGCAGGCAGGGGTAGCGCGCGAGGTCGGGCTCGGAGAAGTTCAGCGCTTTCGCGCGCGCGAGGTTGAGCCGCGGGATGCTCTCGCATGCGATACGTTCAGGGTAGCAGAGGGCGCAGCGGATCGGCAGGCGCATGTCGGGCTCGCCCAGTTGCGCCTTGACGCTGCCATCGGCGAACTCGACCAGCGAGTGCACGATGCTCTCGCGGTGCATCACGATCTCGATGCGGTCCATCGGCACGTCGAAGAGCCAGCGGGCCTCGATCGCCTCGAAGCCCTTGTTCATCAGTGTTGCGGAATCGACGGTGATCTTGCGGCCCATGTCCCACGTGGGGTGGCGGAGCGCCTGCTGCGGCGTGACGCGCTCGAGCTCGCGCGGCGGCAGGTCCCGGAAGGCGCCGCCGGAGGCTGTCAGGATCAGCTTCGAGACGGCCGCCGGGTCCTCGCCCCAGAGGCACTGCCAGATGGCGCTGTGCTCGCTGTCGACGGGGCGCAGCTCGCCGCGGCCCTGCTCGGCGGCGCGCGTGACGATGCCGCCGGCCATCACGAGCACTTCCTTGTTGGCGAGCGCGACGGCCTTGCCCGCGCGCAGGGCGGCGAGCGCCGGCCCCAGGCCGGCGGCGCCGCTCGTCGCGACGAGCACGAGGTCAGCGGCGGGGTGCGCCGCCATCTCCTCCATCGGCGCCCAGCGGGTGCGGCGGCCGGCGGCGGCCTTGAGGTCCATGTGGCGGGCGGCGACCTGGCACCAGACGAGGTCGGGGTGGAACTCGCGCGCCTGGTCTTCGAGCAGGGTGTGGTTGGCGCCGGCGGCGAGGGCGACGACGCGGAAGCGGCCGGGGAGCGAGCGGATGACATCGAGCGCCTGGCGGCCGACCGAGCCGGTCGAGCCGAGGACTGCGATGCCGGTCGGGGGGTCAGCCATCGCCGCCAGTATATCGGCCGCGCCCGGCCGGGCGATGCAGGCGGCGGATAGGGGCCGGGCGGCGGACTGCCCGCGTCACGACATGACCCACTGCTGGAAGAGGTAGACGAGCGCGAAGGTGAAGAGGATCGAGTCCATGCGGTCGAGGACGCCGCCGTGGCCGGGGATGAGCTCGCTCGCGTCTTTGATCCGCATGGAGCGCTTGAGCGCGGACTCGGCGAGGTCGCCGAGCGTCGCGGCCAGCGGCAGAAGGAGCGCCAGCACGACGACCTGGCCGCCCGGGAGGCGCAGTCCGAGGAAGTAGTCCAGCAGCACCACCGCTGCGAAGCCTGCCGCATAGCCGCCCGCGAAGCCTTCGACCGTCTTCTTCGGGCTGATGCGCGGCGCGAGCCGATGGCGGCCCAGCGCGCGGCCGGTGAAGTAGGCGGCGGTATCGACGGCGAAGGTGGCGAAGACGGTCATGTAGACCCAGTCGCGGCCGTCGTGCGCGTCGCGCACCAGCACGAGCATGCTGCCGAGCACGCCGACGTAGGCCACCGCGCCCATCGTCCATAACCAGTCGAAGAGCGCCGTGTCCGCGTCGAAGCGCGCGACGACCGCGACGAGCGACGCCAGCACCGCGCCGGCGGTGAACCAGAGCACCCAGTGGGCACCCGCGTGGGCGCCGCCGGCCATCGCCGCGGCGAAGGCCGCCGCCAGCAGGCTCAGCGGGCCCGACCAGCCGAAGCGCGGGTGCTGGAACTCGAGCGCGGCGACGGCGAGCGCCGCCGCGACGGCCGCCGCGTACCAGTCTCCGCCGACCAGGATGAGGGCGA
>JAGWOC010000040.1 GCA_028872875.1 Chloroflexota bacterium
TGTCGCCGGCGGCCTCAAGGCCAAAGTTCTTTCGGTACAGCGCCTGGAGTTCGGCGTCTATGTCGCAAGCGAAGACACACTCGTGACCGAGTTCCTCAAGGGCGAGATGGAATCCGCCTAGCCCAGCGAAGAGATCGATGAATTTGAGTCGTTTCATACAAGTTCGTACTGCGCCCTGGGCATGTGCGTGAAGGCGCGGCTACCAACTCCCACGCTATCCTATCCTAGAACGCGCGTTCTAGTCAATGGGTGGCGTCCCATCCCCGGTGGAAAAGTGGGCGGGCGCTGGCCCCCGTTCTCGCGTCATCTTACGCGGCCTGCGTCGTACGCGCTGCACGTCTCGTTGGGACGGCGCGCGGCGGCGGGTCGAACAGCTCGTGGCGCAGCGCCTGCAGCAGGCGGATGGCAGCCGGCGTGAGCACGACGCCGCGCCAGTCGCGGCTCGTCCGGTCGAGGACGGCCCAGACGAGCGACAGGCAGCTGCGCTCTCCCGGCAGCCGGCCGATCACCTTGACCCGCCGCCGGCTCTCGCCGAAGGTGCGCTCCAGGAGGTTGGTGTGGCGGATGCGCCGCCAGTGCTCGCGCGGGCAGCGCAGGTGCGCCGTGCGTTCATCTCTTGGCTCCCAGCCGGTCTGCCGGCGACAGCTTCTTGTGCGCGCGGCGGGCGCGGGCGCTGGCGGTGGCCTTGGTGTAGCGCTGGACCATCTGGAGCGAGTTCCAGCCGGCGATCTGCTGGAGGTCCTCGGCGTAGCCGCCGGCGTCCAGGAAGGCGATCGCGAAGGAACGCCGGAAGCCGTGGATGCCCTTGAACGGCACGCCGGCCTCTCCGAAGCGCCGGCGGAGGCACATGCGGAGCGCGTTGAAGGTCAGCGGCTGGCCGCGCGTCGAGACGAACACGAAGTCGGCAACTGTGGCCGGGCGCTTCCGAAGGTACTTGTCGAGCGCCAGCGCGGACTTGCTGCCGAGCGAGACCAGCCGCTCCTTGCCGCCCTTGCCGGTGACCTTGATCGTCTGTTCATCCATGTCGAGGTCATCCATGCGCATGCCACACAGCTCGGAGGCGCGGACGCCGGTGTCGTAGAGCACCAGCACCATCGCCCGGTCGCGAAGAGCGGTCCAGGTCTTGTCGCCGCACGCCTTCAGCACGCGCTCGAGGCCCTCGGTGCCGTAGTGCTCCTTGATCTGCTCCGGCACCTTCGGCGCCCTGATGCGCTGCATCGGGTTCTCGCGGATCTCGCCCTCGTCCACGAGCCACTTGTAAAAGCGGCCGAGTGACCGGTAGCGCTGGTTGACCGTCGAGGGCGCGTTGCGCTCCTGCATGTCGCCCAGGAACTCACGGATGTGTTCCGTGCTCATCGACGGGATCGGCGGCATGCCGCGGTCGAGCCGGAAGGCCTCCAGCCGGCGGACCGCGTCGGCGTAGATGTTGAAGGTCTTCTCGGACAGGCCCTCGGCGCGGAGGGTCAGGCGGAAGCTCGAAAGGAGCGCCTGGATGCTCGGGCCGGCGTCCGCCGGACCTGAATAATTAGGCGCACTTCGATGCAAGCTGCGACTGGGATCGGGCACGGCGCACACCTCCAAATCTCCTGTCTGTAGATTCGGCAGCGTGCGCCTAATTATGAACTGGAGCGGGAGACGAGACTCGAACTCGCGACCCTCTGCTTGGGAAGCAGATGCTCTACCGGCTGAGCTACTCCCGCTCGGGAGGAAGGCGGCTGCGCCCCGGGCGCGCGGCACCAGATTCTACCGCAAGCCGGCTGCTGACGCCTCGTCCGAGAGGAGGCCCTTTCCATCCGCACGCGTGGTCGCCGCAGCCTGGTTGGCGCGACGCGCGCCCGGGCGGCAGCCGCCGGACAGGGCGCCAATCCCGTCCGAGCGCGAGAGCGACCGCTGCAACGCCTCCGACGGGCGCCAAATCCCCGGTCTGCCTCACCGGTCAGGCGGCTTCTTCCAGGCCCGGCTCCTCGTCGCGCAGGAGCGGAAGTGCCCCGCGGATGTGCAGCCGCTGGAGCGCGGCCGCCACCTGCGGGCTGAACTGCGCGCCCGCGTTCGCCGCGATCTCACGCACGGCCCAGTCCAGCGAGCGGCCCGCGCGGTAGGGCCGGTCGTTGGTCATGGCATCGAGCGCGTCCGCGACCGCGACGATCGTTGCCGCGACCGGGATCTCGTCCCCGGCGAGCCCGGCAGGGTAGCCGCTGCCGTCCCAGCGCTCATGGTGTGCGCTGGCGACGGCCGCCGCGAGCTCGAAGCCGGGACGGGCCGCCAGGAACTGCGCGCCCCAGACGGTGTGTTGTTTCATGAGCGCCCACTCCTCGTCGCTCAGACTCATGGGCGTCATGAGGATCGCATCCGGCACTCGTATCTTGCCGATGTCGTGGAGCACCGCTGCCATCCCCAGATCTTCCGCTTCCTTCTCAGCGAAGCCCAACTCGCGCGCCAGGCAGGCGGTGAGCGCCCGCACGCGCTGGAGGTGCCGCCCGGTGGCGCGGTCATGGGCCTCCGCCGCGGCGGCGAGCATGATCACGGTTTCGGACTGGGCCCGTGACAGACGGGTCGAGGCTACTTGCAGGTCATCAACCACCGTCGCCATGCGGACGATCGCCGTTACCTGGTCCGCGACCGTGGTCAGAAACTGCGCGTCAAGCGGGGTGAACGCGTCCTCGCGCTTGCTTCCGACGCCGAGTATGCCGACCAGGGCATCCTGCCAGAGCATCGGCACCAGCACGGCCGACCGAATGCCGGCCGCGCGCAGCACCGCACGCTGGCCCGGCAGGAGGCGGTCATCATTCTGGGGATCGTCGAAGATGATCGGCCGACGCGTCGCCGTGAGGAAGTCACCGAGCGGGTGTGCGTCGATGCTGCGCTGTTCCCGATTCCACGCCTCGATCAGTTCGTCCGGCGTCCGCGCGAACGTGTTCGATGCGGTCGGAGTGCTGTGGGGGGCGGTGTACGTCTCGAAATGGACGGCGTCGTACGCGCCGCCGAGCGAGAGCCGCTCGGCCACGACTCTCAGCTTGTCTTCGAGCGTCCCCGGCGACGTGAGCAGCGGCAGCAGCTCGCCCACCATGCGCGTTGCCCGCTCGCTCGCGCGACCGTGCCCGACCCCCGTGCCGTCCGTGATGCTGGCGCGGCCCCGCTTTACGGCGTACATCGCCTGATCCGCCAGCCGTACGAGATCCGCGGACTGTGCGGCATCCGCCGGGCAGCATGCGATGCCGACGCTGGCGATGACCGGCACGTGGGCGCCGCTCTCCGGGTCCTTCACGGCCGCGGACGCGAGGGCCTCCTGGATCTCGTCTCGATACTGCGCGGTGGCAGCCCGGTCCGCGTCCGGGATGATCACCAGCAGCTCATCGCCGCCGTAGCGTCCGACGATCGCGCCGCGACGGGAGAGTGCGTGGGCCACCGCGATCAGCACCGCGTCGCCGGTCTGATGCCCGTACGTGTCGTTGATCGCCTTCAGGCCGTCGACATCGACCATCGCCACGCCGAACGAGGCGTCTCCACGGCGGGCAACCGTCTGCTGCAGCGTCTCGGCAATCGCGGCATGGTTCAGGACGCCCATCAGCGGATCGTGCCGCGCCTGCTCCATGAGTGCGGCCGCCGCCCGCGTCCGGTCGGTCACATCGGTCGCGACGCCGATGGCGCCGACGATCTCCTGATCTCGATCCCGCAGAGGTGCGTAGTGCGTTTCGTAGAAGAGGCCGGCGACGCTCGCGACGCTCGTGAGCATCTCGCCGGAGAGCGCGCGCCGGAGATTGGCGACGATCTCCGGGTTGTCCCGGTAGAGGTCGTACGCGGAGCGGCCCACAACCTCGCCCGGCCGCAGCCCTAGAGGCTCCAGTCCCCGGCCCTCCGATAGCGTGAAGATGCCGTCGCAGTTGATGGCGAAGAGGACGATCGGGGCATTGGCGACGACCGCCCGGAGGCGGGCCTCGGTCGTCTCGAGCGCGTCGTAGGCGCGTCGGAGCGAGGCGGACAGAGCATCGTGAGACGGCTGCGGCAGGTAATCCATCGTTCCCTTCGCCAGAAGCGCGCTGCGTGCGGGGTTGCCCTCACCGCAATGGTCGGGAGTCCAGGGGCGCGTCTAAAGGTGCTCGGCGCTGGGATTTCGGCGCTTCGTCCCGACACGGCCAACGCGCCCGATCCGCGCCAGGGCCGCAGACGCGATGCATCGAGGCTCGGCGCGCGCGGCCGTAGCGCGGTAGCTGTCGCGCCTTGCCGCCCGGCCGCGCGCTGCCTACGATGAGGATGCGGAGTATGCGCCTTACGTTCGATACGTCCTCCGCCGCATACTGGAGTTGCCCGATGCCCGCCGTCACCGCCGACACGCTCGCCCTCCCCCGAATTGCCGCGCTACCCGAGACCGGCACCACCTGGCGACCCGTCGCGCGCGTCGTCACGGCCCACCGCCAGCTCGAAGGCGAGGGATTTGTCGTGCGGCGTCCGTTCCCCGGCGCCGACCTCGCGCTTGCTGACCCCTTCCTGCTGCTCGACCACATGGGCGCCGTCGAGTACGCGCCGGGCGAGGCGAAGGGGACACCGTGGCACCCGCATCGCGGCTTCGAGACGGTCACGTACATGATCGATGGCGCCTTCGAGCACCAGGACACCACGGGCGGCGGCGGCCTCATTACCGACGGCGCCACGCAGTGGATGACCGCCGGTGCGGGCCTGCAGCACATCGAGACGCCGCCCGAGCAGCTCGTCGTGCGCGGCGGCCTGTTCCACGGCGTGCAGCTCTGGGTCAACCTGCCCGCAGCGCAGAAGTGGGTGCCGCCGCGCTACCAGGACATCGAGGCGCACGATGTCGCGCTGCTCGCCAGCGACGACGGCGCTTCGCTGATCCGCGTGATCGCGGGGGAACTCGACTGGCACGCGGGCCCGGGCGTCACCTATACGCCGATCACGTACCTGCACGCGACCGTCGCTCCCGGCTCGCGGCTCCGCCTGCGCTGGCCGCCCGCGTTCAACGCGCTCGTCTACGTGCTCGCTGGCCGCGGTCACGCCGGGGTCGAGGATCGGCCGCTGGACGAGGGCCAGCTCGCCGTGTTCGGTGCGGGCGATGCCATCGTGCTCCGCGCCACCGTCGCGCAGCCGCTCGCCGCGCGCCGCGGCTGGGAGGTGCTAGTGCTCGGGGGGTTGCCGATCCGCGAGCAGGTCGCCCGCTACGGCCCCTTCGTGATGAACACGCGGGAGGAGATCATCCAGGCCGTGCAGGACTTCCAGGCCGGCCGCATGGGCACCGTGCCGGTCGCCCGCATGCCACACCGCACGAGCGCCGACGAGCCCGCGCAGCCGCCGGACCGCTGAGGCGCGGCGCCGGCGTGTGTGGCGCGGTGCGCGTCCCGGGACAGCAGCCCGCTATTCGCGTTGACCGGCGGCCTTCGCCAGCTTCTCAGCGAAGGTGGCGAGACGCAAAGCTTCATTGCGTGGTTGTTCAAAGGAGCCATCACGACGCACGAGGAGCAGTGCGGCCGCGTCGTACAATATGTGATGTGCTGGCGAATCGCGGGTCCATGTCTGGGAGGCGATCACGCGTGACCCGTCGCGTTTCTGCCTCATCGCAGATGATGAGGACAAGCCCAAGGGACGTGCGGCCACCACGCTTCGCCCGGACGTCGAGCCCGCTGCCGAGCGCCTCTTCATAACGGTTGTTCTCATTGTTGCCGTAGCTGTCCACCTGTGACTTGAATTCGATGCAGATACGGGGTTCCTGGCCCGAATCGCGGCAGACGATGTCCCAAGACTTCGCCACTCGGAAGTGACCAGCGACCAGCGCTTCCGGGTCACTGGGGTACCTTGCCACATGCGCTGGCCACCCGAGTCTCTCAAGTTCGGCCGCGATGAGTCTGAGAAAAGGTTTGTCGTGCTTCGCTGATTGCGTGCCCGTCGCGCGGCTCGCCCAGAATTCGCGGATGGCCGCGGATATTTCGCCGTCAGAGAACGGCATGTGTCGGCGGCGAACCGTCAGGATTGGTCAGCGGTGAGTCGGGCAACCGGCGCCTCTCGAAGGTCACGGTTGCCTCGGTGACGAGCCGGCCCGCGAGACGGTTCATGATCAACGGGAGGTATCTCTCTTCGACCTCGTATGTCACCGACGATCGACCTGCGGAGAGCGCCGCGAGAGCCGTAGTGCCTGTCCCACCGAAGGGGTCGAGTACGACGTCTCCGACGAACGAGAACATCCGGATCAGCCGATTGGCGATCTCGAACGGAAACGGTGCCGGGTGATGCTTCAGACTGGCCCCCGGGACATCTGACCAGACCGTCGAGAACCAGGACGCGTAATCGTCCGTCGGTATGAATGAGTCTTTCTCCATCGCGGCGGTAGGTGAGCGATATCCGGGCTTCCGAAGGAACAGAATGTGCTCCGTGTCGTTCTTGATCACACCGTTGGGAAGATTCGGCTTGCCGAGATATCGACTGCTGTTCGACGCTTCAAGCTTGATGTTGGCCACCTTGAGCCACGTGATGCCCTGCAGGTTGTCGAACCCCAGGGTCCGGCCAAGCACACGGATGTCCGCGCTGAGTGGCAAGACGTAATGCCGCCCGCCGTTGCGGCGCGCGACGTTCACATCTCCCACGACGCAGCAGACGCGTCCTCCGGGGATCAGCACCCGGTAGCATTCCCGCAGCACCTTGGTGAGTTCGCCCAGGAACGCGTCGTAGTCGGGGATATGGCCGAGCTGATCAGGATTGCCCGGCTCGTACTCCTTCAGGTTCGCGTATGGCGGGCTGGTCACAACGAGATGCACGGAGCCGTCGCGAATCTCCGGCATTGCCCGCGAGTCGCCCAGGATGATCCGGTGGTCGGTCGGGCCGAGTGAGGCTTCCTCGCGCGGGCGCTTCGCTGGCGGTGGTGGCATGCACCGAGTTTGCCACAGCGCGCTCAAGAGAACAAGCGTTCCGGTTATGGCAAACCCGCCGCCTAGGCGCGCTCCTGGTACTCGCCCGTGCCCGTGTTGATCCTGAGGCGGTCGCCTTCGTTGACGAAGAGCGGCACGTTGACCACGAGGCCCGTCTCCATCGTCGCGGGCTTGGTCGCGCCGGTCGCCGTGTCGCCCTTCATGCCGGGGTCGCTCTTCACCACCTTCAGCACGACGGACGACGGCAGCTCGATGCCGATCGGCTCGTCGCCCAGGAAGAGCACGTCGCAGGTGCCGTTCTCGGCGAGGAAGTTCAGCGCCTCGCCGACCTGGTCGCGCGTCAGCGGCACCTGGTCATACGTCTCCGTGTTCATGAAGTAGAAGAGGTCGCCTTCGGCGTAGCTGTACTGCATCGCCACGCGCTCGACACGCACGCGCGGCCACTTCTCGCCCGCCTGGAAGCTGCGCTCGATGATGTCGCCTCGGCGCACGTCGCGCAGTTTCATCCGCATCTGCGCCGAGCCGCGTCCCATCTTGATGTGCGCGAACTCCATCACCTGGTAGACGCGGCCGTCCAGCTCGATGGTCGCGCCGCGCTTCATGTCACCCGTCGAGATCATCCGGCGGTCTTCCTCCTGTTGTACAACGCGTATCCCCCCTCGGCGCGCGATCCGGCGTCCGTGCCCGGGGCGCGGCAAGCAGCCCCCCGATCGCACCGTCCCACGTGCCCGCGCCGATCCGGCGGCGCGCGCCTGCCGCCCGTCCGGGCGACCTCAGCCGGCGAAACGCAGCTTCGGTGCACGGCTCATCACGCGCGCCTTGCCGTCCTCCAGCACCACCATGTCCTCGATGCGCACGCCGCCCCAGCCGGTGATGTAGATCCCCGGCTCGATCGTGAACACCATCGACTCCTTCAGCTCGTCGGTCGAGGTGCGCGCCACGCGCGGCGCCTCGTGCACCTGCAGGCCGATGCCGTGTCCCAGCCCGTGCCCGAAGGTCTCGCCGTATCCCGCGGCGTCGATCACCTTGTGCGCGATCATGTGGCAGGCTTCGCCCGTCATGCCGGGGCGCACCATCTCCTCGGCCGTGAGCTGCGCCGTGAGCACGATATCGTAGATCTTCTTGAACTGGTCGTCGGGCCTGCCGAGGACGATCGTGCGCGTCAGGTCCGACATGTAGCCACCGACGTCGCACCCCATGTCGATCACGACGCCCTCGCCCGCCTCGAGCTTGCGGTCGCGCGGATAGGCGTGCGGCATCGCCCCCCACGGCCCGCCAGCGACGATCGTGTCGAACGACAGCCCGTCGCCGCCGTGCTCGCGGATGTACTTCTCGATCTCCCAGGCGACCTGCTTCTCCGTCCACCCCGGCTCTACGCGCTCCGCCACATGGGTGAACGCCGCGTCGCCGAGGTCGACCGCCCGTTGCAGCGCCGCGATCTCCTCCGGCTCCTTGTAGACGCGCAGCGCCTCGACGAGGTTCGGCGTCGGCACGAGCTTCGGACGCTCGGTCTCCGGCAGGGTCGCCAGTGCCTTCTTGAGCGCCTGGTGCGTCGCCACGGTCATGTCGCTCGCCTCGAACGCGACCTTCTTGCCGCCGAGCCCGCCGAAGAGCGGCGGCGCCCATGCCTCGAAGCCGCCGACGGTCTTGTGCAGCCGGAAGTCTGGCGCCTGCTGCCCGCTCTGTTCGTAGTAGCGGAAGTCCGTCGCGATCACCGCGTCGTCTGCCGTGACGAGCAGGTATCCCGCGGAGCCGGTGAAGCCACTCAGGTAGCGCCGGTTCTGCGCGTTCGAGATGAGCGCGCCATCGAGGCCGTGCTTCGCCAGCGCGTGCCGCAGCCGTTGTACTCGCTGATTCACGTCGTCGTCCTTGCTCGTGCTGGATGCCGGCCGCGCCGCTGGCTGCGGCCCGCCACGCGGAGGCGCGCCGCCGGCCGGGCAGACATCGAGATCACTCCGTGCCCTTGATGATGCGCACCAGCGCTTCGAGTGCCAGCAGGTAGCCCTGCGCCCCGAGCCCGACGATCGCGCCGGTCACGACGGGCGAGAGCAGCGACACGTGGCGGAACTCCTCGCGCCGCCAGACGTTCGAGATGTGCACCTCCACCACGGGCATGCCGCAGGCGGCCACGGCATCGCGCAGGGCGATGCCGTAGTGGGTCAGCGCGCCCGCGTTGATGATCAGCCCGGCGGCACCGCCCTGTTCCCGCTGGAGCCAGTCGATGATCTCGCCCTCGCCGTTGGCCTGAAACGCCCGCACGTCGGCGCCCAATTCGGCGGCCCGCGCGGTTACCGCGCCGACGATCTCCGGCAGCGTCGCCCGGCCGTAGACCTCGGGCTCGCGGGTGCCCAGCGTGTTCAGGTTCGGCCCGTTGACCAGCAGGATCCGCATCGTCCGGCATTGTAGCAGGGTCTGCGCGGCGGGCCCCGGTACCCCGCGCGTAGGGTCATGTGTTTCGGATGCGCGGCATCGGCCTGCCGGCCCGCGGCGGTTCGGCCGGCCGAAGGGCAGTGTTGCCGGGGGTGCCGGATGCCGAGAACTACAGATGAGGCGCATCGCCGGCGCCGGGGGGTACGGTGGGACCAGCCATGGACAAACACGTCGATGAGGATCTGATCGAAGCCACAATCAAGCGGGTCGCGGAGGCGCGCGCCGCCCGCGTGGAGGCGCCGGACGAGACCCAGGCGCCGCCCGCGGCGTCCGGCGACGCGCCCTCCGGCGCGGCAGAAGCCGGGCCGGCGGACAGGATCCGGGCGTCCGGCCTAATTGCTGATGGTGCCCCGGCTGTGGGCGAGAGCGCCGCGCCGGCGGCCCCTGACGCCGAGACCGAGAGCGCTATCGAGGCCACCATTCGGCGCGTCGCCGCCGCGAAGGCGGCCCGCGAGCAGGCCAGCGTCGTGCCTCCTGGCGATGAAGGCGGCGACGGAGAGGCCGCGGCCACGACCGACCGCCCCCTCACCGTTGTCCGCCGCACGAGCGCCACGGCTGCACCTGCCGTTGCCACCGCGCAGCCCGCACTTGAAGACTGGGCCGCGGCCCTTGACCGCATCGAGCGCGCCGTTTCGGAGACCAGGGATATGTTGCGCTCGCTCGTCAGCCACGTCGCCGCGCTCGCGGGTGCCGCGGGCAACGCCGCGCCGCGCGTGGGCCCGGCCCCGCGGCGTCCCGACGCCGACGATGGCTGGGAGGACGAAGCCCCCCAGCTCCCGCGGGTGCCGTTCGGCGCCCTGCCGCGGCCGTCCGTCCTGCGCGACCCCGCGCAGCGGCCGGCGATGGCTGAGCGCGCGGCCGACCACGACGCGGGCGTGTCGGACGCCCCGCCCCCGCCGCTAGCACCTGCGCCCCTCCAGCCCGACCAGCGCCGCGGGTTCGACCTGCTCCCGCGCACGTACCGCATCACCGTTGAGGACAAGCGCCGCGGCGTCGACCTGGTGCCGCTGCATCGCGCGTTGCTGGCGATGGACGGCGTCCGCGATATGTCGCTCCTGAGCTACAACAACGGGGTCGCGATCGTCTCGCTCGAGACCGTGAGCGACATCGACACGGGAGTCCTGGAGCGCTCGGTATCGCGCGCCATGTCGCGCCCTGCGACCGTCGAGACGCACAATGACCGTACCCTCGTCGTCAAGCTGGCGGAGGAATAATGCGCTGGCTCAAGAACAGGAAGGTCGCCGACACCGTTGAGGATGCAGGCACGTTCATCGAGGACTTCGATGCGTCGCGCCCGGCGGGCCGTGAGGGACGCCTCTTCGACCTCGTGATCCTGACGCTCTTCCTGCACAGCGCCGGCAGCATCAGCGAGATGGTCGGCGCGTTCGTCGAGAAGGCGCCTGCCGTGACCGAGGCGATGTTCGTCTACCCTCTGGTGCTCGACAAGAAGCGCGACGTGCTGACAGCGGCGCCGCTCGAGGGGCTCGTCGAACCGCACCTCGAGCGGGCGATGGATGCCTACCAGGAGGACCTGACAGCGGTCGAGCTGGACCTGCCCGTGCGACACTTCCGCCGCCAGATCATCGAGCAAGGCGAGGTGCACCTGCGCGCATCGATGGTCGAGTTCTGGGACGGGCTCATCGCCGCAGACGTCGTGAGCGAGGCGGAGGAGAAGCTCGGCGTCAAGAAAGTAGCCCTGGTGCCGATGCTCGTCGAAGGCGAGCCGTACGGCATCGTCGTCTTCGGCTTCGACCACGCCGACATCGACGCCGAGATCGTCGAGCTGCTGGTGGGGCACTTCACGCTCTCGCTCCGCGACCTCGCGACCCAGGAGGACACTGCGCGCTTCAACGACATCGACCCCGTCACCTGGGTGCACAACCGCCGCTACATCGGCGAAGCGATCGAGGACGAGCTCGTGCGCTGCGGCCGCTACGCGAAGGCGCTGTCCGTCGTCGTCCTTGACATCGACGACTTCGGCCAGTTCAACGCCCAGTATGGACAGTCGATGGGTGACCGCCTCTTGCGCAGCGCGGCCGTCAGCCTCGCCGAGGCTGTGTCGCCGCCGGAGGTCGTGGCTCGCCTTGGCAACGACGAGTTTGCCGTGTTGCTGCCCGAGACGAACCGGGCCGCCGCGGTCTCGGTGACGACGCGACTGCTTGCCAGCCTCTCGCAGGTCTCCGTTTTCGGCGACGATGGCTCGCCGGAGCCGCTGAAAGCGTCAGTGGCGATCGTCTGCTTCCCGGAGGACGGAGCCTCGGCTAGGGACCTGCTCGACAGCGCCATGTCCGACCTCGCCCAGGCGAAGCGCGAACGCGGCGAGCAGATGCGTGCGCAACAGGTGCGCACGGTCAACCCGCTAGCGCGTGCATCGGGCGAGCACCTGCGCGGCTGAACGCGGATGCGCGGCGGCCGCACGCCGGGCCAGGTCGACGGGGCGACACCGCGTCCGCCGTCCGGCTGGCACTATCCCGTCGGCACCGGCATCTGGGTCGTCGCTGCGGTCCTGTTCCTGCTCGGCGTCTATCCTGCCGCCGTCCGCTCACCGATGCGCATCGTCCTGCTGATGAGCGCGCTCGCGCTGGCCGCGGCGCCGTCGAGTGGGCCGCGGCGCAGGCCGTGGACGTGGGGCGCCGTCCTCGTGCGATTCGCCGCGATGCTTGTGTCCGTGCTGATCCTCTGGTCGCTGACGGGTCAGCCGCGCTGATCGCGGCCATCGATCGCGGCGATCACCTGCGGCAGCTCGCGCAGGTGTGCGACGACCGCATCGGGCGCAGGCTCGAAACCCGCGTACGGCCGCGCGGCGTACTGCCGCGTGAGGACCGCGTACATGCCCGCGGCCTTTGCGCCGGCGATGTCGTGCGCCGGGCTGTCGCCGACGAACACCGCCTCGCGTGGCGCCGCCGACAGCCCGCGCAGCGCCTTCTCGAACAGCGACCGGTGCGGCTTGCGCCAGCCCTCTTCTGACGACACGACGACGGTACGCATCAGCCCCTCGATCTCGTACCGCCGCAGCATCGCCCGGATCGCCGCGCTGTCCGCGAGCGTGTTGGTGATGCAGCCGAGCGCGTACCCACGGTCCGCCAGCGCTCGCACCGCGCCGACCGTGCCGTCCGCGCAGGCCAGGCTGTCGATCTCGGTCGCGAAGAGGGGTGGCGTGACCTCGTCCAGCAGCGCCGCGTCGAGGCGCAGGCCGAGCGAGCGGCAGCCCTGGTCGACCCAGCGGGACGACGGCGGCTGCTCGAGCCGCGCCGGGTTCTGGAAGTACGTCTCTCCAGCTTCGTGCAACGCCTGGCGCACCGCCTCGCGCAGCGCGGCGGCATCCGGCAGGTCATCGCGCCCGAGCCGGGCGACGAGCGTCGCGCGCATGCTGGCGTAGGCGCGGTCGAGCGCCGCGCCGTCGCCCGGCAGAATGTCCCACAGCGTATGGCCGAGGTCGAACACGATGGCGCGGATCAATATCGCGGTGCCGCCTCGATCGTCCCCGTCGCGCGGCCGTTGCCGGACGGAGGGACCGTGCCTTCGAGCCCGGGCGCCATCAGCAGCTCGCGGCGCGCCAGCGTCTGCAGCACGCCGCGCAGGTAGCGCGCCGCGCGCGGCACTGCCGTCTCGGGCTCCTCGGCACCCTCGTAGTCGATCAGCACGAATCCACGGTAGCCGGCGAGCCGCAGCATGCGCAGCAGCTCGGGCCAGTGCACCGTACCGTCGCTGCCGTCGTCGCGGACATTGCGCAGCCGCGCGCGGGCCTGCACCGTGCGCCGCAGCGGCATCTCCAGCCCTCCACCGTGCGGCAGGTCCGCCGGGTCCAGGCACACACGCAGCCACGCCGAGCCGGCGTCGCGCAGGCACTGGTCGAGGTCCTGTGCCGTGCGGACGATCCCGTCGCGTACGCTGTTCTGCAACGCCAGCACGACGCCGCGCTCGGCCGCGTAGTCGGCGCACTGCCGCAGCGCCCACGACACGTCCGACCAGGCCCGCCGCCGGTCAGGCTGCGGCTGGCCGATAACCCTGCGCAGGATGCCGACGATGCGGCCCGCGTCCGCTTCCTGCGCGCGCACGGGCATCCAGCCGGCGAACACGCGCACCACGGGCGCGCCCAGCACGGCCGCGATATCGCACCACTGGCGGACGCGGTCGATCTCCTGCGCGCGCCGCTCCGCGGGCCCGAAGTCGTTGGTGACGGCGATGCCCGCCACCGTGAGCTGCAGGTCGATGCAGAGCTTCTTGACCTCGCGCAGGTAGGATGGGTCGGTCGCCGGGAAGTGCAGGTCCGCCAGCTCGACGCCGTCGAGCTCCATGTCCTCGGCGCAGCGGCGTAGCCACTCGCGCTGGTCGATGCGGCCGTCGCGGAAGGCGGCGTGGTAGGACCACGAGCTGCAGCCGAGCTTCACGCGACGTCCTCGGCGATCTGCTGGTCCTTCGCGAGCGACTCGATGCCGCCGTATCGCGTGCGCCGGAACGCTTCCGCGTACGTGCATGCCAGCCCCGAGCGCTCGGCGACGGCACGCGCGGCGGCCTTCATCCGCCGCGCGATCGGCTCGCGGTAGTCGTGCGGGTCGAGTTGGGCCAGCCACGGCACGTCGAGGCCGGAGGCGCGCAGGTGGGCCTGCATGTCGGCGACGGTCAGCACCATCTGCGCCTCGTGCCTGCACAGCGCCTCGATCTTCCTGTCGATGGTTCCGTCGATGTCGACGTACACGTTCAGGTCGCGCGGCGACTTCGCGAAGAACCAGCACTCCGAGACGTAGTGCGGCGCCAGACCCTCGCGCACCTGCTCCGGCTCGTACAGCGGGAAGTGCGAGAAGCTCGCCGCCTCGCTCGCCGCGACGGCGATGGCACGGTGGTCCGCGTGGCCCTCGTACGGCGTGAACGGGTCCCACGTGAAGACGATGTCCGGCTTGAGCTCGCGGATGATCCGCATGCACTGAGCGCGCAGCCGGTCAGGCGGGATCTGGTACGCAAGCTCACCGTCGGAGTAGCCGAGCGGGATCACGCGCCGGACGCCCAGCACCTCTGCGGCACCGTTGAGCTCGCGGTCGCGCACGGCGCGCAGCTCCTCCGCGCTCAGCTCGAACGAGCCCTTGTCGTTGTCCGTGGCCACGACGAGCGTGACCTCGTGTCCGCGGTCGGCGAACTTCGCGATGGTGCCGCCGGCGAGGAACTCCATGTCGTCGCCGTGCGCCTCGAAGACCAGTACGCGCTTCATCGTCCCATTCTACTGCGGCGATGTGAGGGCCAAGTCTAGCCCCGCGATTGACATCGGTACAAGGAAGCGTGGAAGCCACTGACTGCCAGCCGCCCCACCCTCAACTGCGCCCCTCTGTGTCATCTGTGGCCGACCCAAGCACCGAGCGCACGAGCTCGATCGCGGCGGTGCGCATGGTCTGTTCCGCCGTCTCGTCGAGCATCGCCGCGCCCGGCTCGTAGCCGCCCTCGGCGAAGGCGTGGCGCGGCACGAGGTAGCCGACGTAGTGGTTGGCGTAGCAGGCGACGAGCAGGTGCGGCAGGCCGGCCGCCGCCTGGACCGCCTGCCCGGTCTCGGCGAAGCACTCTCCCGGCAGTCCGAGCACCACACAGCCGCCGCCGAGGGCGATCGCCTGCACCTCCGGGTGCAGGAGCTTGCCGGCGGCGCCCGGCCCCAGCCGCTCGGCGACGCCCCGCTCCGTGCGGTAGCGCGTCATCTGCTCCATGGCGCGCCGCCGTCCTTCGATGCTGCCGCCCGGCGCGTTCGCCGGGCCGTCATGCACCGTTGTCGGGTCGCTGCTTGCCGCGCCCCGTCGGTGCGCCGCCTCCCCCTCGTGCGCGAGGCCGGCGCCGGGCGTATCGCCGAGCCGCCGCTCCAGGTCCGCGATCCGCCGGTCGTACGCCCCGGGCGGGTCGAGCGCGCGCAGCGGCACCGCGACGCTGCGCGACGCGACGCGGACTGCCGGCGCGGCGATCAGCTCGCCGGAGGGCACCGCCTTGCCGGTCAGCTCGTCCCAGCGGATGTTCCAGACTTTCTGGCCTGCGCCGAGCGGCCGCAACTCCTGCAGCCGGCGCGCCGCTTCCGCACCGACGATTGAGCCGACGCGCGCCGCCTCGTCGTACCGCTGCTCGATCCACGCCGGGTTGACGTCGCCGCAGGCGCCGTTCAGGAACACCACCGGCGCGCCGCCGATGATCTGCTGCACCGTCCGCACCGCGTAGCCCGGGTAGTCGGCGGAGATCGCCATGTTCGTCGAGAAGAGCACCGTCGCGTGGCAGGCGAAGTTGACGATGGCGGCGATCGCGCCATCGCGCGGGTCCGGCGCGTCGAAGAGCAGCACGCGCAGCGTATCATCGTACGGGCCCGCCGGGTCGCGGCGGTTCTGGCTGACGCTGTCGACGCTGCCGCGCCCCGCCTTCAGCACGGCGGGACGCCGGTCGCGGTGCGCCGCGGCGATGGCGCCCGCGATCGCGCGCGCCGTCACGTCGGTCAGCGCTTCGTCGAGGTCGCGGCGGAGGCCCGCCGGCCCCGCGTGCGTATGCGTGGCGGCGATCATGATGTGCGCGGCAGGGATGCCCGTCGCGGCGCTCGCCCGCTCGCGCGCCGCCGCCACGAGTCTGCGGTCGACGCCGATCAGGTCGCAGCCGACGATCGCCGCCTGCGTCACGCCGTCATCGACGACGATCGCCCGCGCGTGCAGGTCGTCGTGCACGGCGACGGAGCCGCCCGTGCGCCCGCCGTAGCCGTCGAGCGCCGTCCCCACGGGGGGCGTGATCACGACTTCGGCCGCGCCAGCGAGCAGCGTCATGCTCCCTCCCACATCTGTCCGCGTCCGCGCACGCGTCTCAGCGAAGCTCCTCGTGGCCGAGGCCGCGTTCGCCTTCGGCCGCGCGCCCGAGCGCCCAGCGCGCGTCCGGGTCTTCGACGACGACGCGCCGGAACCGCTCCGGCCCCAGCCGCTCGACGAGGGCGCCGTACACGTCCGCGAAGCGGGACTCCCACGGTTGCAGGTAGCAGACCTCGCGCACGTCCGCCTGCAGCAGCTCCTTCAGGCAGCCGAAACACGGCTGCAGTGTGGTGTACATCGTGCAGCCGGCGACCGCCACGCCGAAGCGCGCCGCGGCCAGCAGGGCGTTCTGCTCCGCGTGCACGCAGATGCAGACGTCGTACCCCTCGCCCGACGCGTACGCCTCCGGGTGGGCGCAGCGGCGGCAGCCGCCCTCCTCGCAGTTGCGCATCTTCGATGGCGTGCCGTTGTAGCCGGTGCTGAGGATGCGCCCGTCGCGCACGATGACCGCGCCGACGCGCCGCCCCGTGCAGTTCGCGCGTGATCGCACCGCCAGCGCGATGCGCATGAAGTAGGCGTCCGGCTCCGGCCGGGTAGACATCGCGCCGCTTTGCGCCGTCACCGTCCCTGCTCCGCCAGGCGGTCGAGCGCGAGCCGCACGGCGCCGAGGAGCTGCGCGTCCGCGCCCAGCTCCGAGAGCACGATCGCCGGCCGCGCCGGCAGGCAGCGCAGCGCCGCCTCGCGCACCGGGCCGAGCAAACGCTCGCCCTGCGCCATCGCCACCCCGCCGCCGAAGACGATGGCCTGCGGGTCGAGCAGCGCGGCGATGTCGACGATGGCCATCGCCAGCTCGTCCTGCACCTCGCGCAGCCACGCCGAGGCGCGCTTGTCGCCGGCTGCGGCAGCGTCGAAGAGATCGCCCGGCTTCGCGGCATCGCCCAGCAGCGCGGCCGCCTTCGCCGCGTACGCGCGGCCGCCGGCATCAGCCTCGAGACAGTGGTCCCAGCCGGGATGATGGAGGTGCTCGCGCGTCATCGGGAAGAACGCCACCTCGCCCGCCAGGAAGTGGGCGCCGCGGTGCAGCTTGCCGTCAAGCACGACGCCGGCGCCGATGCCGGTGCCCAGCGCGATGAAGATGAAGTCGTCGAGTCCGCGAGCGGCGCCGAGCCAGCGCTCGCCGACCGCCGCCGCATTCGCGTCGTTCTCCATCGCCACCGGCACGCCGCGCGGGCCGCCGAGCAGCCGGCCGATCGGCACCTCGCCCCAGCCGGGGAGGTTCGCCGCCGTCGAGACCGTGCCGGACGCGGGGTCGACGGAGCCCGGCAGGCAGACGCCGATCGCGGCCACGCGCGCGCCGACCCAGACGCCGCGCACGAGGTCGTCGATGGTGCGGCCGATGCCGTCGATCACCGCTTCCGGGGTGCCGCCGCCGTAGGGCGCCGAACGCCGCGCCTCGATCCCGCCGTCGCTGCTGGCGATCGCGACGCGCACGTTGGACGCGCCCAGGTCGACGGCTGCGATGAAGCGCTGGGGCACGCTGCCTCCCGTCTGTGCGTCCGAGTGTACGTGGTTGATGGCTCGTGGTCGAAGGTCGGTGGCCGGTGGTCGGTGGCCCCGGTGTCGCGCCCCCGGCGCCGTCGCCCGCCCCCCCGACGTAGCGAAGGAGCTTCAGCTCCGTTTCCCCGGTTCCACCAGGTCGCTGGCTCTCGCGCCCCCTGTCGGGACAGTTCCGACCTGTCCGCCTCGCTGGCGCTCACCCCGGGCGGCCCCGATATATGACATAACGTGAGTCACTGGTAGTCATCACCCGGACGGCGGTGCTAGAGTAGGGCGGATCTGCGGAGGCGGAGCCGCATGCTCGATATCTACCTGCTGACGCTGGCGCTCGCGCTGGGCATCGCGGTCGGCGTGACGTTCCTGCTGCAGGCGGTCTCGCGTTCGCCGCGGTTTGCCGCGCTCTTCCACGTCCGCGGCGTCGCCGAGAAGCCGCGCTGGGGGGGCGTCGTCTTCCTGGCGACGTTTGCGCTGACGCCGTTCGTGGCGTCCGCGCTGTCGGATCACGCGAGCGAGCTCTTCACGCCGAAGTCCGGCAGCTTCCTCGGCTTCCTGGCCGCGACAGCCCTCGTCTTCCTTATTGGCTTCGTTGATGACGTGCGGCTGACGAGCCCCTGGCTGCGCAGCGCCGTCTTCGTCGCGGCGGGCACCGCCGTCTACGCCGCCGGCTACAGGATCGACGACGTCGGATTGCCGTGGGGCCCCAGCCTGCACTTCGGGGCCTTCGGCATCGTCCTCACGGTGCTCTGGATCTACGCGACGACGAACGCGTTCAACTTCATCGACGGCCGCGACGGCGTCGCGTTGGGCGTCGCCATCCTCGCCGCCGCGACGATGGCGCAGATCGGGGCCAATTCGTCGCACCCGACGGTCGGGCTACTACTCGTCGCGCTCGCCGGCGCCGGCCTCGGCTTCCTGCCGTTCAACCTGCCGCCCGCTTCGATGTATACGGGTGACTCCGGCGCCTACGTGCTGGGCTTCGTCATCGGCACGCTCTCGATCCGCGCGGCCACCGGCCCCACGAACGAGGTGTTCATTGCGGTTCCCCTCGTCGCGCTCGGCTTTCCGATCATGGACCTCGTGCTCGCGGCGGTGCGCCGCGCCCTCGAACGGCGCCATCCGATGATCGGCGACGACGACCACATCCATCACCGGCTCGAGCAGGCAGGTGCGGGGCCTCGGGGCATCGTCGCCATCGCCTACACGCTGGCGGCGATCTTCTCGGCGGGCGCCATCGTCATCCACTACGCCGGCAACACGTGGGTCGAAGCGGTCGTCTTCGGTGCGGTGCTCGCGACGGTCGCAGTGACGCTGCTGCGTCTCGGCTACATCGTCACGCTCTGGAACAGCCACGGTATTGTGTGGCTCCGGCAGCGCGTCTACGCGCTGGTGGGCGTGGACGCGCGCCGCGGGCCGTAAGCGCGGGGTCAGGCGGGCGCGTCTCTGTCCGCTACAAGCTGCGGCGGCGCCGCAGCGCGCCCATGGCGAGCAGCACGCCGCAGCGCAGCACGATCCCCGCACCCGTCGCGGCATCGCGCAGGGGGCCCCCGCGCAGGTGCTTGCGATAGTAGCGCCACATGCTCTTGTGGCGCTCGACGACCATCCGCGCCGACGCGCTCTTGCTGACGCCGATCGTGTGGTACACGGCGACTGACGGGTCGTAGACCACGCGGTAGCCGGCGTCGCGCACGCGCCGGCAGAGGTCCACGTCCTCGTTGAACATGAAGAAGCCCGGATCCCAGCCGCCGACCTCGTCGAAGACGCGGCGCGGCAGCATGAGCGCCGCGCCGCTTACCCAGTCGACGTCGCGCTCCGACGTGTGGTCGAAGTCCGACAGGAGGTAGGCGCGCGACAGGCGGTTTCCGGGGAACAGCCGTGTCAGGGCGGAGTAGCGGTTGAAGAGCGCCGTCGAGTAGCCGGGGAAGGCGCGGCAGCTCAGTTGCAGCGTGCCGTCGTCATCGAGGAGCTTCGGCGCCACGACGCCCGCGTCCGCGTGGGCGCGCAGGTACGCGGCGAGCGGCGCCAGCACATCGGCATCGACGTGCGCATCCGGGTTCAGCACCGCGATGTATGCGCCCGCCGCGACCGCGACGCCATCGTTGATCGCGGCGGAGAGGCCGTCGTTGCGCGGGCGGGCGACCAGGCGCGCCCACGGATGCTCGCGGGCCACCACGTCGCAGGTCGCGTCCGACGAGGCGTTGTCCACGACGATCGCCTCGTACTCGACGCCGCGGGTGTGTTCGCGTAGCGACGCCAGGCAGCGGCCGATGCACCACGCCGAGTTGTAGGTGACGATCACCGCCGACGCTTCGACGCTCATGGGCCCGCGCCCGCGCCCATCGCGACGCGCTCGTAGACCGCCCGCGTCTCGTCCGCTGCGCGTTCCCACGAGAACTCCGCGGCGCGCTTGAGGCCGCGCACATGGAGGTCATCGCGGAGCGCGGCGTCGGACAAGAGCGACCGCAGTCCGTCGCGGATCGCCGCGACCGACAGCGGGTCGACGAGCAACGCGCCGTCCGCAGCGATCTCCGCCGTGGCGCCGGTGTTCGATGTCAGCACAGGCGTCCCGCACGCCATCGCCTCGACGACCGGCAGGCCGAAGCCCTCGTAGAGCGCCGGCAGCGCGAAGGCGTCCGCCGCGGCGTAGAGTGCTGGCAGGTGCTCGTCCCGCACGTATCCCGGGAAGATCACGCGGTCCTGCAGCCCGAGCTCGCGCACCAGCGCGACCTCCTCCGCGTACCGCCACGCGCGCTGCCCGACGATGACGAGCCGCTGCCCGAAGCCCTCCGCGCGCAGCGCGTGCAGCGCCCGGATCAAGCGAGCGCGGTTCTTGCCCGGTTCGAGACTGCCGACGCTCAGGATGTACGGCGCCTCGATACCGTACGCGCGGGCGATCGTTGCCGCATCATCTTTGCGGATCGGAGCGAATCGCGGCGCCGGCGCCTCGTACACCACATGCACCTTCGCCGCCGCGACGCCGAGCGCGCGCAGCACGTCGTCGCGCACCACGGCCGAGGGCACGATGATCGCGTCCGCGACCGCCGCCGCGAGCTGCGTGGACGCTTGCATATAGAGCCGCCGCAGCGGCGGGTAGCGCGCGGGGATGCGGAAGAACGTCACGTCGTGCACCGTGACGACGCGCCGGCAGCGCATCGGCGCCAGGGGCAGCGTGTGGTGCGTCGAGTGCAGCACGTCGATGCCGAGCGCGCGGAGCCGCGCCGGCAGCCGCGTCTGCTCCCAGGCGCTGCGCCGCGGGCGCGAGGGCGCGCGCACGCGTTCGATGCGCCAGTCCCTCCGCCCGGCAGTGATGTCATCGAACCAGGCACCGCGCGAGAACACGGCGTAGCCGTCGCGGCGGCCGCCATGCCCGGCGAGCGCGCGCACCAGCTCGATCGCGTAGACGCCGGCGCCCGCTGGCTGCGGCGGGATCGATGTCGCGTCGATGGCGATCTTCACAGGTCGCGCACCTGCATCGTCCGCCCCATCCGCCCGCGATAGTAGTCGAGCGCGCCGAGCAGCATCGCCCGGAGCAGGCGCCACTGGCGGCGCGCGACCATGCGCGCCGCCGTCGCCACACGCGTCGCCCAGAAGTACGCGGTGAAGTACGCGTACGCGCCGCGCGACCGCGCGTGCTTGCGCATCAGGTAGATCCGGTTGCGCGTCGCGTAGTACTGCTTGAACGGCGTCATCCAGCCGCCGCCGCTCGACCCGCTCTCCAGGTGGTAGATCACCGATGACGGCTCGTAGCGCACGCGATACCCCGTTCCTTGCGCGCGGCGGATGAAGTCCGTCTCCTCGTAGTACATGAAGAAGCGCTCGTCGAGCAGCCCGGCGTCGCGGAACGCGGACGCCGGCACGAGCGCGCAGCAGAAGCTCGCCGTCGCGAGGCCGTCGCGGCGCCTGCTGGTCGCCGGGCCATCGGGCTGTCCCGCGTAGGTGTCGCGGAACACGCCGAGCCGCCAGTCGAAGCCTCCCGCGTGCGTGCTTATGAGTCGCGGGTCGCCGGCGTACAGGATCTTCGGCACGACGATCGTGCGCGCGCCCTGCGGCGTGTCCGCCTCGGCGGCGTCGACGAGGGCACGCAGGCAGCCCGGCGTCAGCGTCACGTCGTTGTTGAGGAAGAGTGCGAAGTCGTCGCCCGCCACCAGGCAGTCCTTGATGCCGATGTTCGCCCCCGCGGCGAACCCCACATTGTCGCCGCAGCGGATGTGGGTCGCCGCGGGAAACGCGCGCTCGATGGTCTCCATGGAACCGTCCGCCGACCCGGCGTCGACCACCACCAGCCGCCAGCGCCCGTACTCCAGGCGCGCCAGCGACGAGCAGAACGCGTCGACGAACACCGCGCTGTTGTAGTTCACCACGATGACGGCCACCGAGGGCGCCATGCGGCCGGTCTGGGAGGCGTCATTCATTGCTGCATGCCTCGACGGACTGGCGTCGCCTCCATCCCTGCAGTCATCCACGCGCGCAGCGCATCGCGCCAGGGACGCAGCGTGATGCCGAGCGCGCGCGCCCGCGTGTTCGCGAGCGCGGAGTACGGCGGCTTGCGCGGCCCATCGTAGCCGGTCGCCCGAAGCTGGTCTGTCGTGACGGGCGCGACCGGCACGTCGCCCATGCCGGCGAGCCGCAGGATTTCGCAGGCCCAGGCGTATCGCGACGCCTCGCCCTCGTTCGTCAGGTGGTAGACGCCCGGCGGCGCCGCGCGCTCGATCAGCGCGCGGAGCGCCTCCGCGAGATCCGCCGCGGAGGTCGGCGAGGCGGTCTCGTCGGTGACGAAGCGCAGCGGCCGGCCGGCGTGCGCCGCCGTCAGCACCTTCGCGGCGAAGTCCGACGCGCCGCCGCCGTAGACCCACGACGTGCGCACCACGAGGGTGTCTGCATGGGCAGCGCGCGCCAGGCGCTCGCCCCGGAGCTTCGACCGGCCGTAGGCGTTGAGCGCGGCCGGCTCGTCGTCCTCGGCGTATGGCGTGCCCTTCTCTCCATCGAACACCTCGTCCGTGCTGATGGCGACGAGCCGTGCGCCGGCCGCCGCGCACGCCCGCGCGACGTTCTCCGTCCCATGCGCGTTCACTGCATCGGCAGCGTCCGGCTCCCGCTCGCAGCGCGCCGTGTCGGTCATCGCGGCGCAGTGGAGGACGACCGCGGGCGCGGCGTCGGCGATGGCGCGCCGCACGCGGGCCGCGTCCGTGACGTCGAGATCGCTGCGCCCGAGGGAGATGACCTGGCCGATCGGCCCGCCGGCGCGGCCGGCGGCCGCCAGCGCCCGCGCGAGCTGCCCTTCGCCCCCGGTGATGAGGATCCGCATCGGCCATGAGTGTATCGCCTCGCAGGATGCGCGGGGCCGGCGGCCCTCCGCTGGACCGGTGGAATGCTGCTTGACCCGCCCCCGTGCGCTGCGTATGATCGTCGCATCGACAGTGCTTGACCTGGCGTGAGACGCCTGCCGGCGGTGAGAGCCGGTCGCCGGGCCATCGAGAGCGCGTACGCGCCCTTCGGTGGTGCGGCTTTTTTGTCGCCAATTGGTAGCCGGATGATCGACCTGCATACCCGCATCGCTCCCGGCCTCGACGGCATCCTGCGCCGCGCGCTCGCGGGCGAGCGCCTGGGCGTGGAAGACGGCTACCGCCTCATCCACGCGACGGGGAGCGATCTGGCGTCGATCATGGCGGCGGCGTCGGCGCTGCGCGACCGCGGGCACGGGCGTACCGTGACGTATTCGCGCAAGGTGTTCATCCCGCTGACCAACCTCTGCCGCCAGAAGTGCGGCTACTGCACCTTCGCACGCGGCCCGCGCGACCCGGCGGCGCATACGATGACGCCGGACGAGGTGCTCGCCGTCGCGCGCGCCGGCCAGCGGCACGGGTGCAAGGAGGCGCTGTTCTCGCTCGGCGAGCGGCCGGAGGAGGTCTACGACGTCGTGCGGGGCGACCTCGCGCGCTACGGGCACCGGACGATGTCGTCGTACCTGCAGGAGATGTGCGGGCTGGTGCTGCGCGAGACGGGACTGCTGCCGCACGTCAACCAGGGCATCATGGAGCGCGAGGAGATCGCGTCGCTGCGCGAAGTCAGCGCGTCGATGGGGCTGATGCTCGAGACGGTGTCGGAGCGGCTGCACGGGCGCGGCATGGCGCACTGGAACTGCCCCGGCAAGCTGCCGGAAGAGCGCGTCCGCACGATGCGCCACGCCGGCGAGCTGCGCGTCGCTTGGACGACGGGGATCCTGATCGGCATCGGCGAGACGCGCGAGGAGCGCGTCGATTCGCTGCTGGCGATCCGCGACCTGCACGACGCGTACGGGCACATCCAGGAGGTGATCGTGCAGAACTTCCGGGTCAAGGAAGACATCGCCATGCGCCACAAGGACGAGCCGAGCGTCTTCGAGATGCTGCGGACGATCGCGACGGCACGCCTGCTGCTTGGCGCGGAGATGAACATCCAGGCGCCGCCGAACCTGACGCCGGATGCGCACGGCATGTACCTGCTGGCCGGGATCAACGACTGGGGCGGCATCTCGCCGGTGACGAAGGATCATATCAATCCGGAGCGGCCGTGGCCGAACCTGCTGGAGCTGCGCGGGACGACGGCCGACGCGGGGTTCGAGCTGCGCGAGCGCTTCGGGCTCTACCCGGAGTACGTGCGCGAGGAAGGTGGCTTCACCGGCTTCGTGCCGGATGCTGTGCGGCCGGCGTTCGCGCGCCTGGCCGACGGGCGCGGCCTCGTGCGGGCCGAGGAGGAACGATGGTGATGGGCGACAGCAAACAGCAAACGGCAAACAGCAACGCTGGCTGGCGGCGTGTTGCGCCGCTCATCGAGCCGGAGATCGCGCGCATCCTCGACCGCGCGCTGGACGGCGAGGACATCGGCGTCGATGAGGCGACGGCGCTGTTCGACGCGCGCGGGCCGGCGCTGACGGCGCTGACGCTCGCCGCCGACGAGCTGCGGCGCCGCAGCGTCGGCGATGTCGTCACCTACGTCATCAACCGCAACATCAACTTCACCAACGTCTGCATCAAGCACTGCGGCTTCTGCGCGTTCAGCCGCGACCATCGCGAGGAGGAGGGCTACTTCCTGCCGATGGAGGAGGTCGTGCGGCGCGCGCAGGAGGCCTGGGACCTGGGCGCGCGCGAGGTGTGCGTGCAGGCGGGGCTGCCGCCGAAGATGGACGGCTACTACTACGTCGAGCTGACGCAGGCGATCAAGCGCGCGCTGCCGGAGATGCACATCCACGGCTTCTCGCCGGAGGAGGTGCTGTACGGGGCCGTCCGCGCGAGGTGCAGCATCGAGGAATACGTGCGGGCGCTGAAGGACGCGGGCGTCGGCAGTCTGCCGGGGACGTCGGCCGAGATCCTGGACCAGGAGGTGCGCGACCGCATCTCGCCCGGGCGGATCACGAAGGACCAGTGGGTCGAAGTGATCACGGCGGCGCACCGGGCAGGCCTGCGCACAACGTCGACGATCATGTACGGACACGTCGAGACGTCGCGGCAGAAGGCGGCGCACATCGGCCTGCTGCGCGACATCCAGAAGGAGACCGGCGGCTTCACCGAGTTCGTGCCGCTGAGCTTCATCGCGTCGGAAGCGCCGATGTACGCGAAGGGGCTCGTCGATGGCATCCGCCCGGGCGCGACGGGCGCCGAGGTGATCAAGATGTACGCGGTCTCGCGGATCATGCTCAACAACTGGATCCCGAACGTGCAGGCGTCGTGGGTGAAGGAGGGTCCGAAGCTGGCGCAGATGGCGCTCAACGCCGGCTGCAACGACTTCATGGGGACGCTGATCAACGAGAGCATCTCGACGTCCGCCGGCGCGATCTACGGGCAGCGGATGGCGCCGCGCGAGATGCGCGCGCTGATCCGCGAGATGGGGCGCATCCCGGCCGAGCGCAACACGCTGTACGGCGTCGTGCGCGCGTTCGGGCCGGACGAGGACGACCACTACGACCCGCTCGACCTCGTGGCCGGGGGCGACGAGCGCTTCGGCTCGTTCGAGCGCCTGACGCACGCGCCGGAGTTCCGCTTCGCCGATCGCTACAAGCGCGGGGAGACGGTACCGCTCGCGGGCGGCTGACCTCACCCCCCAGGCCCCCTCTCCACACTGTAGAGAGAGGAAGCAGCGTGGAGCGTGGGATGCCGCCGTTGGCGCCGAGAAGGGGAGCAGCACTACCTACGGCGCGTGGCCGGCTGATGGCGCCGCGAGTGCGTCGAGCATGCGGCGCGCGGCGCGGGCGACCTCGTCGACGGCGCGGTCGAAGGCGGCGGCGTTGCGGCGCGACGGCTGGCGATAGCCGCTGAGCTTGCGCACGAACTGCAGCGCTGCCGCGCGCACCTCGTCCTCGGTCGCGGGCGTGCCGCGCAGGGTCTTGATGCTCCGGCACATGGCAAAGCCTCCTGTGCTGATCCGCGTGGACGGTCGTCATCCGCGCGCCGCCTCGATGCACGTGACGCCGCCCGGCGCCGGTGGTGGCCCGTGCATCGTACCGGGCTCGATGTCGAGCCGGTCGCCGGGGTGCGGCGCGATCTCCTCGCCCGTCTCCGTCAGCCGGAACACGAGGGAGCCGCGCAGGCAGCACAGCACCTTGCGATAGGCGTGGCTATGCGCGGCGCAGACGTCGTGCGGGACCTTAGACCAGCGCCGCGGCCGCAGCCTCTCGCGGGCGAACACGTCGAGGATCGCCCACTCGTCGCATCCGCCCGGCGGACGGCGTCCTGCGTGCGCCCATGCGCGCCACGATAGCAGCGGCGGCGCCTGGTGACCGGCGGCGGTTACGGGCGTCCCCGGCGCCGCATGCGCCAACCTGCGCTCGCCGCCGCACGGCCCGCTGCGACGGCGAGGGCCGCGAGGAGGCCGGCGAGCGCGCCACGCGCGCCGCCGGCAGGCGAGCCGGTGTTCGGGAGCGCCGTGCCGGAGCGGGCGCTCGTCCCGAGCACGCTGCTTTGGAACGTCGGTGACGGTGCCGCGGACGCGACGCCCTGCGCGGGTGCGGTCGCGGCGGCTGTCTGCGTCAGTGTGGGCATCGGCGTGAGCGTGCCCGCTGATGCGGTGGGCGTGGCGGTGCTGACGACGGGCGGCGTGTTCGTGGCCGTGGCCACGGCTGAGGGCGTGGCGGTTGCGACGCCGAGGGGCGTGCTTGTGCTGACGACGAGCGGCGTGTTTGTGGCCGTGGCGACCGCGGTGGATGTGGTGGTGGGCGATGGTGTCGCGGTGGCCGTGGGCGAAGGCGTCGATGTGCTGGTGGGCGTGGCCGTTGCCGCCGCGCCGATGTCGAGCGTGGTGGAGGCCGATGCGAGGTTGTTCGGATCCGGGTTGCCGGGATCAGCGTACGGATCAACCTGAAGTCCTTGTCGCGTTCTGAGTAACGTGGCGGTCACGGTCACGGGACCAGGCGAGGCTCCAGGCATCGCGCAGATGGCGGCGCTCGCACCGGCCGTACCGCCGGGCTGCATGACAGTCGGCCAGTTGGGACTCGCGACCACCGCCCGCGAGGGATCAGATGTGGTGAACCGACTCCATGCGGACGTGATGGCTGTCCCGTTTGCGTCGAATGCGCGGGCGAAGACGTTCGCTGCGCTCAAGCCGGGGGCTGAAGCGCTGCTGGCACCAAGGTGGAACGGACAGGATCCAGCAACTTCTGGGCCGTTCACCATCGGCGACCCAGATAACTGAACGCGCACGGGTTCGCCGACCACCGTGAAGGTGATGGGCTGGACGACGTTGCCCTGCGTGACCACGAGCTGCTGCGGCCCGAGGGTGGGGCACGTCGCCAGTGTGCAGGAGAGATACGCCACGACGACGTGATCAGGAGCGAGCCAAGGGTTCGCGCTCAACGTGTTTGATCCACCGCAGTCCGAGTCCGGGTTGACGATAAGGGTAGGCACTGCAGTCGCCGTTGGCGTATCGGTTGCCACCGCGGCATGGCTGGTTGGTGTGGGCGTCGACGTCGCTGCGGCTGGTGGTGCGCCCCCGCTCCCGGTGCATAGCCAATCTGCGGTACCACTTTCCAGGAATGTCCCCGCGGACGTATGGAACTGCACGGGCCCGTTGCCCCGAACGAATGCCAGCACAGCAACGTTGGAGAGCGCGTACTTCGATGACTGTTGATGGATCTGCACGCCGGTTGCCGCGGCTGTCGAAGCGAAATCAGCGCTGTCGGGGGCGTTGTCGCCGTCGCCGAGGTCGGCTGCGGCGCCGCCCAATGCGAGATCACCGGTGTATTGCGAGTAATCCAGACCTTCGGGAGCCGAGCATCCCGACATGTCGGTCTGACCCGTGGAGCGCGAGAGGCAGATACCCGGGTTGACCAGCTCGATGCCGGTGGGAGATGGCGCGGTGAACCCGCGGAGGCCGATTACTCGTAGTGAACGGACCGTTCCCTCTCGCACGTTCAGGCGGGCCGACTCCGACAGCGAACCATTGGACGAGAACCGCACGGCGATCGCGCAGCTTCCGCCGGTGGGCACCGGGATGCCGGAGCAGGTGTCGGACGCGACCGAGAAGTCGCCGGCATCTGCCCCGGTGAGCGAAAGGAAGTCCACTGACGTTGCGTGTGAACCGAGGTTCGAAAACTGAACACTCTTCGTGGCGGGGCCGCTTGCCGGGAATGTAAGGAGTTGAGCGGACACGGACAGCGCGGGCAGAGGCACGAGTGACATGAGACGCAGTTCTCCGAACAGCGATGGGATGCTACCCAGCCCGTGACACTGGTACACAAAACTGGCGGCCAACTTGGCGAGGGATCCGTTCGGATTGAGCCCGATTTCGCGCACGACAACCTGCCCCGTACCGTTGGGGCAGTAGTATTGGCTACCGATGACACTCAGGCCGGCCTGCCCCGGACCCGGCGAGGTCCGCGTGTTGTTGTACACCCCCGGCGCCAGTTGCTCTCCTGTGGGCGGCAGTAGCGTGATGCGCCCGGGAGGCGGCCCCCCGGAGAAGAACTCAACGTAAACGCCGCTGGCTGACCCATAAATCCCGGCGCCCGAGAGGATTTGCCTGCCGAATGTCACGACGTCTCCCGGATCACCGTCGAGGTAGACGCCGCTGAATGCGCCGAAGGGGGTCGCCGTCGCGGTGGCGGTGGCAGTCGCCGTGTTGGTCGGGGTTGGCGAGGGCGGGATGCCCATGCCGCTCAGTGGTACAACGCGGCTTCCCCGGAACGTGTTGTCGGTGATCTGCAAGAGAGCTTGGCGTATGCCGGTGCCTTGTGGCTGGAAGGATACGCGCAGGGAACAGTTGTTGGCGTAGGCAACGGACGTTCCTGCGCACGTGTCCCCGACGACCGAGAAATCCGCGGCGTTCGGTCCGGCGATCGTTGGAGATCCGAACGCCAAGGCGGTCGGGCCCGTCGCGGCCAGTGTCACCGTTTGTGCTTCGCTGCCGTCGCCAACCGTCGCGTTCTGGAAGGACAGGTATTCCGGCGTCTGCGACGCCGAAGCGAACGGCACCGTCGAATTGAAGCGCACCTCGCCGAAGAGTGCTGGCGCTCCACCCTCGCAGTGCTGCTCGAAGCTCGCTGCGAACCGTTTCAGCGAGCCGTCCGCATTGAGGTCGATCTGTTCGACGACGAACCTCCCGGAGACGATGTTGCAGCCACGGCCGTCGCCGAACACGTCTATGCCGGGCGAGCCTGGAGCGCGGAACGAGGCGCGCTGTGCGTTCTCGTAGGTGCCGACCGTTAGTGGTTCACCGGGTGGCGCTGCAAGCATCACCATCCAACTTGGGGGATACAGCCCCATGGTGAACGTGGAGTTGGCATAGCTCGCCGTCACCGTCGCGTTCGTTGCGTCGAGCAACTGTTGCTGGCCGACGCCGATGTAGTCGCCGACGGTGCTGTCCAGATAGAGCGCCGTGTAGGGGGCTCTGTACACGGGAACGGGCGTCGGTGTAATCGTCGGTGTCGGCGTGATCGTCGGTGTGCTGGTCGGGGGCGGCGGGGTGCATGGTGCGCCGACGCCATCGGTCGTGCCGTCCACGTACGCGTTCGACTGGACGCTGATGTTGGCGGCATTGACTGTGTAGGTACCCGTGTTGTCGTCGCCAT
>JAGWOC010000107.1 GCA_028872875.1 Chloroflexota bacterium
CGAACGAGAGGCCCATCGTCCACCACGGAGAGTAGCGGCCGGCGGCACGCCGCACGAGCCGCAGCGCGAGCCAGATGCCGACGGCGGCGGGCGTGGCGACGAAGATCGCGTTTTCGGAGTTGATGCCGAGCACGCTCGTCGCGTAGCGTGGCAGCAGCGTGACGACGACGAGCGAAGTCGTGCTCGCCAGCACGACCATGACGACCGCAATGTACGAGACGGAGTCCGACGAGAGCCGGCTCCAGGCCTCGGCGAAGCGCTCGCGCGCATCATCGACGGAGAGCGGGATCTGGCGCACGGCGCCGCCGAGGCCCGGCACGAGCAGGAACTCGAACGCGGACGCCGCGAAGAGGACGGCGCAGGCGATTGCCAGTGCCTCGGCGCCCACGGTCTTCAGGAACACGGCCGGCAGCACCATGAGGCCGGCGACTTGCGAGATCAGGCCGCCGAGGTTGTTGAGCGAGTTGGCGGCCGTCAGGTCGCCGGCTGGCACGATGGCGGGCAGCGACGACGACTCGGCCGGCCCGGAGAGCTGCGAGGCCACGGCAAAGAGCACGGCGATGAAGTAGATCGTAATGACGTTGCCGGTGGAGAGCGCCAGCAGGACGCAGAGCGCCGCTCGCGTCAGGTTCGAGCCGGCGAGCACGATGCCCTTCGGCATGCGGTCGACGATGACGCCGGAGAACGTGCCGAGCAGGGCGGTCGGCGCGATGTAGGCGGCGACGAAGAGGCTGCTGAAAAAGCTCTTGCCCGTGGCGTTCACCACGAGGATGAGCATGGTGTAGACGATGGCGTTGACCGGCGTGGCCGAAAGCAGCTTCGCGATCCACAGGCGGCGGTAGCCCTCGTTCTCGAAGAGCGTGCGCTCGCCGACGAGGGAGGACAGCCGCAGCATCGCCGTGCGCGTGTCGGTCATCCTTCACGCTCGAGGGCGATGCGCACCTGCTCGGGGTCGGGCTCCGGGCCGCGGGCGACGAACGCCTTCAGGCGCTTCTCCAGCACCCGGCGCTCGAGCAGCACGCGGCGGCCGCAGGTCTTGCAGCGGAGGCCGATGTCCGCGCCGAGGCGCACGACCTCCCACTCGAAGCCGCCGCACGGGTGCGGCTTCCGCAGGCGGAGCACGTCGCCCATGCGGAAGTCGACGATCTCAGCCATCAATCAGGCCTTTGCCGGACGGCCCGCCCGGGCGGCGATCGCGTCGCGCTCCCGGTTGATGGCGTCGCGCAGGCGCAGCGCCTCCGCGCGCGCCGCGGCGGCGAAGTCGCGGCCGGCGGACGCGTAGGTGACGCCGCGCGATGCGCTGATCAGCAGGCCGCGCCCGCGCGCATCGACGCCCGCGCGCACGCATGCCGCAAGGTCGCCCTCCTGCGCGCCGATGCCGGGCACGAGGAAGGGCATGCCGGGGCAGAGCGCGCGGAGGCGCCGCATCTCGTCCGGGTACGTGGCGCCGGCGATCAGGCCGACGTTCCCGTGCCGGTCCCACGACGCCGCGCGCCCGGCGACGACCTCGTACAGCGGCCGCGTGGTGCCGTCGGGCTGGCGGACCGGCAGGTCCTGCAGGTCGCCGGCGCCAGGGTTCGAGGTGCGGCAGACGACGAAGGCGCCCTTCTCCGCCCGCTCGGTCCACGGCTCCATCGAGTCGCCGCCGAGGTACGGGTTCACGGTCGCGGCGTCGAAGCCCAGGTCGTCGAAGATGGCGGCGGCGTAGGCGCGGGCGGTGTGGCCGACGTCGCCGCGCTTCGCGTCGGCCAGCGTGATGATGTGCGGCGGGACGGCGGCGAGCGTACGGCGCAGGGCGGCGTAGCCGCGTTCGGGGCCGAGCGCTTCGTAGAACGCGACGTTCGGCTTGTACGCGCAGACGAGGTCGTTCGTCGCCTCGATGATTGCGATGTTGAAGGCGGCGACGTCGTCGAGCGGCATGCGCGCCGGGTCCGGGTCCAGCCCGATGCAGAGCAGGCTGCCGCCGCGGTCCCACGCCGCCTGGAGCTTCGCCCTGAACGTCCGTGCGCCGGCCTCGCCCATACTCATCCGTCCTCCGCGCGCGGGACATCCGCAACGCCCGGCGGCAGCGCCGCGCCGGCGGCTCCGAGCCGGGCGCGGACCGCCGCGAACGCCGCGTCGTTTCCGCTCGTAAGGTACAGCACGCGGCCGCCGGATGCGCGCCGCTCACGCGGCCCGAGGCCATCGAGCACGCGGACGGCCTGGCGGGCGACGGCCGCGGATGGCTCGATCACGAGCACGCCATCCCCGGCTTCCTCCTCGATCATCGAGCGCAGGAAGGCGTAGTGCGTGCAGCCGAGCGCGAGGACGTCGGCCCCGGACGCGCGCACCGGCGCGACGTACGCGCGCACGAGCGCGCGCGTCTGCGGGTCGTCGATGGCGCCGGCCTCGACGCGTTCGGCGAGGTCGGGCGCCGGGATGGTCCGCACGGCCACCTCGGCGCCGTAGCGGTCGATGAGGGCGGCGAGCTTCTGGCCGCGGGCGGTCTGCGGCGTGACGAGCAGCGCGACCTTGCCGGCGAGCGTCCGCTCGGCCGCAGGCTTCAGCGCGGGCTCCATGCCGACGAAGGGCACGTCGAACGTCTCGCGCAGGTATTCGATGGCGGCGCTGGTCGCTGTGTTGCAGGCGACCACGATCAGGCGCGCGCCGCGGTCGAGCAGGATGCGCGTGACGGCGGCGGCGCGCTCGCGGATCTGCTCGGGCGGGCGGGAGCCGTAGGGGAAGTACGCGGAGTCCGCGTAGTAGAGGATGTCCTCGCCGGGGAGGAGGCGGTGGGTTTCGATCAACACCGCCAGACCGCCGACGCCGGAGTCGAACATGCCGATCGGGGAAGCAGGACGGGCCATATGCAGGGAGATCGTACGGGCGCGCGGTGCAACGCGTCCAGCAGCAGGATGCGCCGGCGCGCGCGGGCGTCAGGTGGCAGCGGCGTTAAAGATCATCAATCTGCCCGAAAAGGCGAGAGATCGCTTGCGCCGCGCGCTATGATGAGTCTGAGGCTGAACGGGAGATCGAAGGCCATGCCAGATCTGGGCGTACCTGAACTACTCATCATCGCGGTGATCGTGTTGCTGCTGTTCGGTCCGGGCAAGGCCGCGGACATCGGCGGCTCGCTGGGGCGCAGTATCAAGGAGTTCCGCAAGGCGACGCGGGAAGACGAGGAGCAGCCGGGGCAGACGCAGGCATCGACGCTGCCGCCGGCCGGCCAGGACACGCAGCCGGCGGCGAACGGCGTTGCGCGGCACTGCATCGAGTGCGGCGCGGGCGTCGCGGACGGGCAGAAGTTCTGCAGCAACTGCGGCAAGCCGGTAGCGGCGGCGGCCGCGCAGTAAGCGCCGCGCATCCATCGCATCGCAAGGGGGCGCACCCGACGCACGGGTGCGCCCGTCTTTTGTCCCGGCCTGGTGTGACGTGCCGGGATCAGCAGCGCGCGCCTAGCCGCCGGCGCCGAGCGCCTCGATGACGGTGTTGATGTCCTTGTCGCCGCGGCCGGAGAGGCCGAGGATGACCAGCGCGTCCTTCGGCAGGGTGGGCGCGAACTGCGCGACGTAGGCGATGGCGTGCGAGGGCTCGAGCGCGGGGATGATGCCCTCGGTCTCGCTGAGGAGCTTGAAGCCGGCGAGCGCCTCGCGGTCGGTGATCGCGACGTACTCGGCGCGGCCGCTGTCCTTGTAGAAGCTGTGCTCGGGGCCGACGCCGGGGTAGTCAAGGCCGGCGGAGATGCTGTGCGCCTCCTTCACCTGCCCCCACTCGTCCTGCAGCAGGTACGACTTCGAGCCGTGGAGGACGCCGGGGCGCCCCTTCGAGAGCGTCGCGGCGTGGCGCTCGGTCGAGAGCCCTTCGCCTGCTGCCTCGACGCCGATGAACTTCACGCCGGCGTCCTCGACGAACGGGTGGAAGAGGCCGATGGCGTTGCTGCCGCCGCCGACGCAGGCGATGAGGTAGTCCGGCAGGCGGCCCTCCGCTTCGAGGATCTGCGCCCGCGCCTCGCGGCCGATGACGGACTGGAACTCGCGCACGAGCTCCGGGTACGGGTGCGGGCCGGCGGCGCTGCCGATCAGGTAGTAGGTATCGCGCACGTGCGTGACCCAGCCGCGGATCGCCTCGTTCATCGCGTCCTTCAGGGTGCGCGAGCCGCTCTCGACGACCTCGACCCGGGCGCCGAGCAGCCTCATGCGGAAGACGTTGAGCGACTGGCGGCGCACGTCCTCGGCCCCCATGAAGACGGTGCACTCCATGCCGAGCATCGCGCAGACGGTGGCGGCCGCAACGCCGTGCTGGCCGGCGCCGGTCTCGGCGAAGACCTTTCGCTTGCCCATGCGCCGGGCCAGCAGTCCCTGCGCGATGGCGTTGTTGATCTTGTGGGCGCCGGTGTGCGCGAGGTCCTCGCGTTTGATGTAGATGCGCGCGCCGCCGAGCCGTTCGGTGAGGCGCTCGGCGAAGTAGAGCGCGGTCGGGCGGCCGACGTAGGTGCGGAGCAGGTGGTCCAGCTCGAGGCGGAAGGTCTCGTCGTCGCGCGCCTCGTGGAACGCCGCGGTCAGCTCGTCGAGCGCGACCATCAGCGTCTCGGGCACGTAGCGCCCGCCGTACGGGCCGAAGTGCCCGAAGGCGTCAGGGAGCGGTGTGGTGGTCATGGTGAGGGGTCCCTTCGAACGATGTCTCGAGCCGGGCCACGACGAGCCGTAAGGACAGGTCTTCAGACCTGTCCGTCTCTCCGTGGGCAGCGATCAGGTCTCGCGGACCCGAGGACGGCCACGCATCGACCGTGTCGACCAGGCCCGCGCGCACCGGGTTGCCGAGGATGTATGCGGTGTGCGCGTCGAGCGGCTCGTCGGGCCGGACAACGTGATCATAGTAGCTACGATGCCACAGAGTGAGCTCAGTGGCCTGTTTGAATCTGAACCCCAATTGTTGTTTGAAGCGATGCGCGAACCGACGCAGGTCTGAGCCGAGCGCCGCGTCACCTTCGACGAGCACGTGGATGTGATCAGGCATGACGCAGTACGCTTTCAGGCCGAATCCCGTACGCGTCGCGGCGCCAGCGAGTTCGGCGGCGGCTGCTTCGGCCCACGTGGGATCCGCGAAATGCGCCGCTCGGCGGTCGGTGAGAAAGACAACGTGATAGGCGTGACCGCCGGTGTAGTCGAAGCCGCTCAACCTCGGCGATGGTCTGCGCCGCGGGTAGCTGGTGCGCCTCGTACCGACTGGTGGCCGCACGCGAGAGACGGACAGGTCTAAAGACCTGTCCTTACGGGCGGGCGAACGCCCTTGCGGATGCGGTGCTTCGCCGCGCGGATGGTGCGGCATCAGCCTGCCTCGCGCACGGCGCGGACGAAGGCGGCGATCTTCGCCGGGTCCTTGGCGCCGGCGGTCTCGACGCCGGTCGATACGTCGACGCACCACGGCCGCACGTCGC
>JAGWOC010000108.1 GCA_028872875.1 Chloroflexota bacterium
ACGCAGCGGCCGCGGCGGCCGACCTCGCGGCGCGCATCAGCGGCGGCGGCGGTGGGCAGCCGAGTGACGGCGGCGGCGGCTACTCAGCGTCGGCGTCGGTCTCCACCTAAAAAGTCGAATTTTTAGTTGCGACAAGTCGCCGCTTGAGTTGCGCCGCGGTTGAGTTACATTGGCTCCCGTGGCCGCAAAGAAGAAGAAAACGGGCTTCGCCCTGCTCACACCCCAGCGCCGCGCCGAGCTCGGCCGGCGAGGGGGCAAGGCGGCGGCAAGCTCCGGATCGGCCCACCGGTGGAACGAAGACGAGGCGCGCGCGGCCGGAAAGAAGAGCGCGCAGCTGCGACAAGAGCAAGAAGACGAGTGATGAGCGAGCACGACTACGACGACAACATCGAGAGCAAGACCCAACCGAGCAGCCGCTTCTGCAACCACCGCGATCTCGCGGGTGACTCTGCCGTCGAGCACCTCAACGGCGGGGCCTGGTGCACTATCTGCGGCCAGCAGCAGCAACTGAAAGGGGAAACAGCGTGAGCAACCAGACCGCCGCCGATCGCATCGGCTCCATCGGCCCGCAGGCACGTTCGTTCGTGCCCATCGTCGGCCGCATCCTCATCAAGCCGGACCCGCCCGAGGAGTACAAGGGCCAGCTGGTGATCCCGGACACGGCCAAGAGCAAGGCCGAGATCGAGAAGATGACCGCGACCGGCGTCGTAGTTTCTATCGGCCCCGGCATGCCGGTCAAGGATACCGTCGGCCTCGACGCCGATCCGCCCTGGCCCGTCGTCAACGGCCGCCGCCGCTGGCCAATGCCCGACGGCATCATCGCAGGCAGCCGCGTGCTCTACCGCAAGCACGCGACGTTCGACATCGAGCTCGACGGCGACAAGTACGTCGTCGCGCGCGACACGCATCTCGAAGGCGAGATCCTCGACGGAGACGCCTAATGGCTAAGCCGCCGCTTCACCCGTTTGCCCGTGCGGCCCTGGAAGGATTGGCCCGCGTAGGTGGCCGCGCGCTCGGCGCTGCCGTCGACAGCATCCTCGAGGACATCGACGAGGCCGCTGAAGAGGTCAGCACGCGCGCGAAGACGGCCCGCACGCGCGTCAACACCCGCCGCAAGAAGAAAGACGCCGATGGCTGACCTCAAGACGGGTGACGTCGTGACGCTCTGCTCTGGCGGCCCACTCATGACGATCACGACGCTGCGCCACAAGATGATCGAAGCGCCGCCTGTGCCGCCGCCCAAGCCGAAGCTCACGGCCGTCTTCGAGGAGCAGCTTGCCAGTGGCGCCGTGCTCGAAGAAGAGGCGCCGCCCCCGCCGCCGCCCGTACGGCTGCCGCCTACGAGCGAGCTCGTGTTCTGCGACTGCTCGTGGTTTGACACCTACGGCCAACTCAAGGGCGGCTCGTTCCCGCCCGCAGCCCTCAAGAAAGCGAGCTCGACATGACCAAGCAACACCACTCGTCTCGGAACCGGCCGACCCCGTCGCCGCCCCTCTGCACCAACGGCTGCGGCAAGCCCGCGCCCCGCAACCGCAAGGGCAAGATCTGCGACGTGTGCATGTTCAAGGAGCGCCAGAAGCGCATCAACGGCGACAAGTGAAGATTACTTGCGCCACGCACGGCATCGTCGAGTGGCGCAAGGACGTCATCTGTACCAGCTGTAACCGGACACACTTTGCTGTTTCCGTCGGGCGTGATCGGACGCGCTTCGACGACGTCGACGAAGACGGCAAGTGCCCGTGCGGCGCGCAACTCGTCTCAAGGGCCGGCGGCAAGATGCAGTTCACCGGCCGCGCTATCTGCCGCCGCTGTGCCCTCGAGGCTGTCGCTAAGGCCGCCGCCAAAAAGACGTCGTAGCGCTGATGCTACGCGACGACGCTCTGCCGGATGCAGGGCACCCTCTTCGACTAGGCTCCTCCAGTGTCGCGTCGAAGAGGCCTGCCTAATTAGACGAGGACGTGCTCCGCGGAGAAGTCGACTAGCTGCGGGCCGCCCGGCGGTGCCGTGACTGACCAAGAGGCCGGGTAGACACCGGCGCCGCCGCCGCCTGCGATCGTCGCGAGGTACGTGACCGGCCCGCCGCCCGCATCGAGCACGAGCGTCACGGTCACGCCTGGCTTGAGGCCGCCGCTATTGAGCCACGTCTTGCCGAGCGCGCTCTGTAGGTTGGAGACGTCGAGTAGGCGCCAGCCGCCGCTGAGCTCGATGGTCTTGTCGCCCGGCACGTATTGCACGGGCACAATCGGCACCTTCACCGGCCGCTTCGACGCTGGTATTTGCGCGCTAGACCGCGACGAGACGTAGTAGAGGATGGAGCCGACGCCGACAGCGGCCGCGGCGGCCGCAAGGAGCTTCTCGTTGCGAGTCATGGTGGTAGGATAGGCGAAATGAAGCGCCAGATGAAGATCGGGCTCGCTTTGACCGGCGTCGCGGCCGCTGGCATCGCTTACCTGTGGTGGCGCCAGAGCGGCATCAGCCTCGCGCTGCACGGGCTACCCGCGGGCGTCAGCGGCGTAGCCGAAGGCAAGCAGCTTGGTCAGACGCGCGCCTCGTGCCTCGAGTGTGTCGAGAAGCACCTCGGCGCCGCGATGGTGCTCATCGCCGAGACGCGCGACGGCTGGCCGCATCGGCTACCCGCGGTTGGCCACCTGCACGAGGCCGAGGACGAGAGCCAGGCGTGGCCCATGCTGCACGACACAATTCGCGCGATGCGCAAGGACTTCCAGCAGAACGGCGTCGTGCCGGACTTCGCGCTGCTCGAGTCGATCATGACGGGCCTGCGAGGCTAACGCCGTGTTGCCGCGTGTGCTTTTCCACGGCACCTCCGAGCGTGCTGCGCGCCGCATCAAGGCCGAAGGCCTCATCAGCCCGCGCCTCGGCAGCCTCGTAGAGCAAACGCACGGTAAGTACGGCCAAGAGCATTTTGTGTTCGCCGCTGGTGATCCTGAAGACGCGTGGGGCTACGCGCTCGTACATGAAGATCATGATGCCGCCGACCGCGGCCACCCGCCTGGGCGCGGCGCCGTCTTCGTCATCCGGCCGCGGCCCGAGAGTCTTTGGCAGCGTTGCACCAACGCCGAGGACGCTCCGCACGGCGTAGAGCTCGGCGATTGGTACACGTCCACACCAGTCGAGTTTGAACGGGCGGCCGTTGGCCGGGACGCGATTCAGAGGCTGTCCAAGATGTTCGCGAAGACGCGCGACGTGCGCGAAGAAGCCGCTTTCAAACGTTGCGAGTGCGGCCGTACCTTCACCCGCGCCGAATGGCGGCAGCTGCCGCTCACTGGCACCATGAAGGATGATGCCATCTACGACGGCCACCCCGAGCGCACTCTAATCGAGCTTCGTAACTGCCCGTGCGGCAGCACGATCGCCGTCGAGAGGCCTTCGTGCTAGAGTTGCCGCATGGTTGAAGCCTCTGACGAAGACCGCCTCATCTTGGCCGCTGCCGTGCGCGTGGCCGCAAACATGAAGCTCGACGGCAAGCGTTTCGTCGCGGGCATCCAGCGGGGCGAGGACAACGCCCCCGACGTGCTCATCATCCAAAACGAGCGCGGCGTCTCGCAGCTCACGATCCCCGTTGACGACTTCAAGCGGCTGCTGGCCGAGGCCGCGCAAAAAGAAGAAGCCGCGAAGGCCGGCAGGCGTCTGCCTAACCGCCGCGAGCGCCGTGCACTGGTCAGCCGCAGCCGCTAGGCGTAGCATGGCCCCATGGGTACCCAGGGCACTCTAGCAACCACCGTTCCGATCGTCGGCGCGACGCAGACCAAGCTCATCGGCCTCGTTAGCGCCGTGCCGCTCCCGACCGCGCTCATGGAGCTTCTTGGGCTGCGTACGATCAGTGATTCGACGCCGGTTGCTTCACCTATCGTGCGCAGCACCGTGTTCGGCTTCAACCCGACCGCCAACGGTGACGGCATGCTCGTGCTCAACTCGGCCGGCGAGATCGTTCGCGTCACGCCGGGCGTGCCCGGCAAAGACTACGCGGTACCGCCGCTCTTGTCCGTGACCGACACGGCGCGGCCCGCTTCCGTCTCGAGCTACCAAGACGCCGCGCTGCGCGCGTGGCTCGGCGTGACGGACTTCACGGTTGTTGGCGGCGGCGCCGGCTACGTCGCGCCCACGTGCGCGTTCCTCGGCGGCCTGCCGCCCGCGGCTTACGACAGCCCCGCGCAGTGCGTCCGCTACATCAACGTGATCGACGGCGGTCTCGGGTACGATCCGGGGACGACGGTCAGCCTCGCCGACGAGAAGTACGTCACGATCAACGCGACGGGTGTACCCATCTTCGACGCCTACGGCCGCCTCTTGGCCGTGCAGGTGACTGACATGGGCGAGGGGTACAAGCGCGCGCCGCAGGTGCGGCTCATCTCGACGCCGGGTATGAAGCCGAAGCGGCCCGCGAAGGCCGTCGCTGTCATGGCTGCTGGGCGCCCGGCCCGTGCGACGGTCAACATCGCGCTCGGCGCAGTGACAGGCCTCACGATCACCGACGGTGGTGACCGCTACGTCACGCCGCCAACGGTCGGCATCTACGACGGCGCAGGCAGCGGCGCAGTTGTGCTCGCGCGCATGGGTCTGTCGACGATCGACGTGATCCGCCCCGGTAAGGGCTACACGACGAGCGCGGCGCTGCACGTGACGCCGCTCTACCAGGCGTACTTCTCGACGGCCGCGGATCAGGCCGGGCCGCTTTCGAGGCTGCTGGACCGCGCGGTGGCGTTCGCGGCCGTGACGCCGGTGCTTTCAGCTGCGCCCGTCATCGCCTGACCGCCGAGCGTGCTACATCGGCCGCGACCGCTTGCGCCACTCGCGGTAGTAGGCCGACTTCGCCACAGCGCACTCGTGGCAGATGTGGATGATGGCGCCGCGCAGACCGCGGAACGCTTCCGGGTGCGGGAGCACGCGCCAGCACTGGGGGCAACGCTTGGTGCCGCCCTGCGGCGCGCACACGTCGGGGCGGTAGTAGCCCGCCATCAGATCCGCGGCCGCCGCACGACCCCCGGCCGCAACACGAGCGGCTTGATCCGCCGCGGCGTCTTGTTGTCGCGGTCGACGCCGCATTCGCCCTCGAGGCAGAGCTTGCCGACGCCGACGAGCTCGTGAGCGTGGCCGCGGCCGCACGTGGCGCGCCGCTCGGGGGGCAGCGCGATGGCAGGCTCAGGCGCTAGCGGCGGCGGCAGCGACGGCGCTGGCGCTGGCGCCGGTTGCGGCCGCGGGGGCACTGAGAGCAGCGCGTCGGCGGG
>JAGWOC010000041.1 GCA_028872875.1 Chloroflexota bacterium
AAGAGGTTCGCGGATCGCCCTGAGCGCTGGCGGCGCGATGCGCACCAGCACGCTCTGCGCGGGCGCCACCGGGTCGAAGTGCGGCAACCCGACCGCCGGCGGAGGGATCAGCGGCTGCGCCGCACAGCCGGGGCCGCCACCGTGACAGGTCGCGGCAAGCGGCAGGTCCACACGCGCCGGGTCGCCGGGCTCGAGTTGTGCGACGAACGAAACGTTGAACAGCAGGGCAACGAGCAGCGTGACCGTCACGGCCGCGCGATGTCTGAGCGCGAGTCTGCCCGCGTGTGCCATTGCCAACACAGTATCGGCCTCGGCGCCCGCGCCGCCAACCTGCCATTCGGCCCGAAGCCGGACCGGCGGGGGCGCCCCGTCACCGGGCGGGTGTCGCAGCGGCCGCGGGCGGCGCCAGCGACACACAGGTTCGCGCCGGATGCCCCGCGCGCGTCGGGCCATCTGGCCCTGACGCCGGCGGCGCGGTCGCCCGCATCATTTCGGGAGACGCCCGAGCCGAAGGGAGAACGACATGGAGACGACGAACCAGGCAGCACTGCTCGACGTGACGGACCGCGCCGTCGAGAAGGCGCTGGCGCTGCTGGGCGAGCAGTCGGCCGCTGGACGGCCCCTGCGCGTCTTCGCGCAGGACGGTGGCTGCTCTGGCTACCAGTTCGGCATGGCGGTCGCCGACGCCCCGTCCGAACACGACCTCGTGCTCGAAAGAGGCGGCCTGACGCTCATCGTCGACCCGGAGAGCGCGCCGCTGCTGCAGGGCGCGCAGATCGACTTCGTCGAGGACGTGATGCGCTCCGGCTTCACGATCACCAACCCGAGCCTGGCCGCGACCTCCTGCCGCTGCGGCGCGGGAGGCGGAGGCCATGAGGGAGCGTTCCCCGACCGCTGCTGCTGACGACGCCGCGCGCGTGGCGTCCGCCGGCGCGGTCCGCAAGGACGTCTCGTTCCGGAGCGGCGGCGAGCACATCGCCGCCTGGTTCTATCCCGCGGCTGGCGCGTCCCGCCGAGCGCCCTGCGTCGTCGTTGGACATGGCTTCGCGGCCGTCAAGGAGGCTCGGCTCGATGCCTTTGCCGAGCGCTTCGCCGCGGCCGGATTCTGCTGCCTGGTCTTTGACTACCGCCACTTCGGCGCCAGCGGCGGCGAGCCGCGCCAGGTGATCGACCTGCGCCATCAGCGCGAGGACTGGCGCGCCGCCCTCCGCTTCGCTCGCTCGCTCCCGGAGGTCGACCCGGCGCGCATGGCCGTCTGGGGCACGTCGCTGGGCGGCGGGCTCGCGCTCGAAGTGGCCGCCCGCGAGCCCGGTATCGCCGCCGCGGTGTTCCACCTGCCGCTCGTCGATGCGCTCGCGGCCGGGCTGAGCGAGGGCGTGGTGCACGACGCGCGCCTCGCCTGGGCCGCAGTCTGTGACCTCGCCCGCTCGATCGTGGGCCGCACGCCCTATCTGGTCCCGGCCGTCGGGCCGCGCGGCGCGCTTGCGTTCATGGATACGCCCGGCTCGGAGCCCGGCTACCTTGCCATCGTGCGCGACGCCCCCGCATGGCGCAACGCCGTCGCCGCCCGCGTCTTCTTTGGCCTCGCGTTCTTCCGGCCGGTGCGCCTGGCCAGGTGCGTGCGCTGCCCGGCGCTGTTCGTCATCGGCGAACGCGACGTCGTGACGCCGCCCGCCGCATCACACCGAGCCGCACGTCTTGCGCCCCATGCACGCGTCTACGCGCTGCCCGCCGGCCACTTCGATGCCTACCTGGGGGACGCGTTCGAAGAGACGGTTGCCGTCGAGGCGGCGTTCCTGGCGCACCAGCTCGGCGCGCGCCCCGCACCCGGTGCCGGGCCTACGGACGCTCGTGCGTGACGCGCTCCAGCGCGCGCTGGGCCGCGTCGAGCGCCGCCGGGGGCGCGTCGTTGATGACCGTGAGCACGCCCTCCGCGATCACACCATCGGCCCGCAGGACGGAGCGCCCCTTCTCGGTCAGCTCGATGTGCTTCACCCGGTGGTCACGCCTGTCGACCGAGCGCCGCACGAGCCCCAGCGCCCCGAGACGGTCCGTCATGTACGTAACCGTCGCCGGGTGCACCCGCAGGATGCCCGCGATCTCGCTGGCACGCGGCAGCCGCCGGTGGGGCTGCGAGAGCACCTGCAGGAAGCGCACCTGCGACATCGTCAGGCCGAGCTCCTCCCAGGACTCGAGGCGCTGCGCGTCGATTGCCGCAAGCGCGCCCGCGCAGAGCGCGAGTGCCGTGCCGGCATCCTCATCGGCTGCCGATGACGTGCTGGGGACCGGCTCCAAAACCATGCTGCGCATATTGTCCTCCCCGGAATCACTTGCAATCATGCCTACAATAGCGCTGCGGGAGGGGGCCACCGCAGAGTCACTTGGCCCCCACTTGGTGCTGCCGTTCGGCCCATACCTTGGCCGGCCGTCATCGGCTCTACTGGGAGCGGACGCCCCGGCCCGGGACTGTGATGCTCGAAGTTGACATTCGCAAGAAGCTCGCAACCTTTGACCTCCAGCCACGGTTCGAGGCCGCCGATGAGCTCGTCGTCCTGTTTGGGCCGTCCGGGTCCGGAAAGTCCCTGACGCTCAAGGCCGTCGCCGGCCTGCTTACGCCCCGGACCGGCCGCATCGTCCTCCCGGACGGCACCGTCGCCTTCGACGCGGAGGCGCGGGTCGACCTGCCGCCGCAGCAGCGCCGCGTCGGCTACGTCGTCCAGGAGATGGCGCTCTTCCCCCACCTCTCCGCCCGTGCCAACATCGAGTTCGGCATCGCCCACTGGCCGAAGGCCCGGCGCCGGCAGGGCGTCGAGCGTCTCCTCGCCCTGCTCGGGCTCGAAGGGCTGGCCGAGCGCCGCCCGTCGCAGCTTTCCGGCGGCCAGCAGCAGCGTGTCGCCCTCGCCCGCGCGCTGGCGCCCGAGCCGTCGCTGCTCCTGCTCGACGAGCCCTTCTCGGCCCTCGACCCGCCGCTCCGCTGGGCGCTGCGCCGGGAGATCAGCGCGCTCCGCGCGCGGCTCGGACTGACGGTGCTGCTCGTCACACACGACCTGAACGAGGCGCACGCGCTTGCCGACCGCATCGTCGTCTACGACGAGGGCCGCGTGCTCCAGCAGGGGAGCCGGACCGAGGTCTTTCGGCGCCCTGTCTCCCGCCGCGTCGCCGAGCTGGGCGAGGTGCGCAACATCCTCCCGGGCGAGGTCGTCGCCTACGCCGAGGGCGTCGCCGTCGTGCGCACGCCGTGGTGCACCGCGCGCGTCCAGGATCCCCACGTCCCGCTGCACGGCGACGTCTGGCTCTGCATCCGCCCAGAACACATCCTCGTGCTCCGCGAGGGACGCGACGCGCGCGACCCGGGTGATGCCGTCCTCGAGACCGAGATCGTCGAGGAAGTGGCGATGGGCAACACCCATCGCATCTTCATGCGCGCCAACGCCATCGGCGCCGGCCTCGGCGAGCCGTACGTCTTCGAGGTCGATGTGCCGGCGCACCCGTACGAGGTGCTGGGCATCCCGTCGCGCCGCGACTGGCGCATCGTCCTCACCTCAGAGCACCTGGCGCTCGTGCCGCGCGAATAGCGGCGCCGCCTCAGCCCTTCGACTCGAAGAGCCACGCCGCGGCCGCCACCGGCGCCGCCACCCACGCGGCGAGCGCCGCACCCAGGATCACGCTGGCTCCGGTTGCCCCGGTGCGCTCCAGCAGGTACGAGCCGAAGGGACCGAGGATCTGCAGGTCCGGTTCGAGCTGGATGATCGCCAGCACGCGCACGATCTCGACCGGGTTCAGCAGCAGCGCCAGCAACAGCCCGCCTCCGCCCAGCGAGGTCGCGGACACGGTGCCGATGAGCAGCAGGTCGAACACGAACACGGCCACGAACCACACCAGCACCGCCAGACCGAGCGCCTGCACCCGTGTGCGGGACACGACCGACGCCACCAGCCCGAGGCCCGTCATCACCGCGACCAGCGCCAGCACGAGCGCGAGGAACAGCGCGTACGTCCCCGCGTCCATCGTCGAGGCGAACAGCGCGATCGCGATGCCGGCGACGCCGAAGCCCGCGACCGTCGCTAGCCCGATCGCCGCGAGCAGCCCGGCGAACTTGCCGAGCAGCAGCTCCCAGCGGTCGAGCGGCTGCGAGAGGAGGTACGCGAGCGTCCCCCGCTCCCGCTCGCCGGCGATGCTGTCGGCGGCAAGCGACAGCGCGACGAGCGGCGCCAGCAGCAGGCAGAGGTTCAGCAGGCTCGCCGTCGTCCGGCTGAAGTTCTCGAACCCCAGGTTCCCGAGGTTGCGCGCACCCAGGTACGAGAGCGCCAGCGCCAGGGCCGTGAACAGCGCCGCGTAGAGCAGCAGCCACGAGCTGCCCACCACCTGCCGCAACTCTTTGCGCGCGACGATACCGGCGGTCTTCATCGCGCCCCCTCCGGCGGCTGCTCGTGGCCCCCGGCGGCGGCTTCCGTCAGGATGTCCTCCCAGCGCAGGCCGTCCTCGCGCACGTGCGCGGCGTCGATGCCCGCGTCGCGCAGGGCCTGCCGGAACGCCGCGGCCGTGCCGTTGACGCTCACCACGTACCGGCGGCGCTGCGTGCGGGCGCCCAGCTCCGCTACCGTCCCGTCGAACGCGACGCGCCCCTCGTGCAGGATCAGGGCGCGGTCCGCCAGCGCGTCGAGCTGGTCGACCGCGTGCGTCGAGAGCACGATGGTCCTGCCCTCGCCCCGAAGCTGCCGGACGAGCGCGTAGAACTCGCGTCTGCTGGCGGCGTCGAGGCTCGTCGTCGGCTCGTCCAGCAGCAGCACCGGCGGGTCCGCCAGCAGCGCCGCCGCGAGCGCGAGGCGCTGCCGCATCCCTCCGGAGAGACTGCCGATGCGTTGGTCGCGCTGCGCCACCAGGTCCACGCGCGCGAGCAGTTCATCCGCACGCGCCGCCACCGCGCCCTTGAGCTCGGCGAGGAAGCGCAGTGCTTCGTGGCACGTGTCGCCGTCCCTGAGCGCGGGTGTCTGCGGCACATACCCGATCTGGCGGCGTGCCCGCTTGCCCTCTCGCCGTACCGAAACCCCGCCGACCGTGACCGTGCCCTCGAACGGCACGATGCCGAGGATGCAGGTCAGCGTCGTCGTCTTGCCGGCGCCGTTCGCGCCCAGCAGCGCCAGCACCTCTCCGCGCGCCACCTCGAAGCTCAAGTCGTGCAGCACCCGCGCGCGCCCGAAGGCTTTGCCCAGGTGCTCAACGCGCAGTACCGGCTCGACGCCCTCGTCCACCGCACGACGCTCCGCGCGCGTCATGCCGCCGCCCCCCGCGGCAGACGGCCACGTGGCGCCAGCCGGTGCCCGAGCGTGCGCCGCGCATCGGCCCCGGCCGCGAAGCCGACACCCGCCGCCGTGAGTCCGATGAGTGCCACACTGGCCGCAAGCAGCCGCACGTTCACGCCGCCCCCGTGCGGGACGCCGAGGCCGGCCGGCGGCTCCATCAATGGACGGCTGTCCTCCATCACGGCGTCATAGCGGTACACCGGAAACAGGTCGGCGGCGATGTCGATCGCCTGCTGTGCGGGCGTGTACTGGAACAGCCGGAGCGCGTCGTGATCGGCGAGCAGGCCGGCGAACGGCGGCCGCGGCCGATACGGCAGATCGCCGACGCCGTCGCCGTCCGCATCGTAGCCGCGATAGTCGCTCCAGTAGTTCCCGCGGCCGGCGCTCGACCAGGCGATGCCGTGCGGCACGCCGCCTCCGATCCCAGCCGCCGAAGGGCCGCCGTGGCCGGACAGCGCGCGGCTTGTCAGGTCCCCGCCGAGCGCCCGCACCTGCACGGTGTTGTCGATCATCGCGTTCTCCACGAAGGTGATCGGTGCGTTGGACATGAGCCCGAGCCCGGCGTCGTTCAGCGCGACCACGTTGCGGCGAAAGATCGCCGTCGCACCGGCCGACTGAGGCGATCCTTCGACCGTCATCCCGTACGTGTTGCGGAGCACGCGGTTGCCCTCGACGAACAGGTTGTCATCGTCCTTGATCAACATCCCCGCACCGGTTGCCCCCTTGCGGTTGCTGGACAGCTCGTTGTCCTTCACGAGCAGGTCGTGCGAGAACATCAGCACCGCGCCCGCGAGGTTGTCGCGGAACGTGTTGCCGATGATCCTGTTGCCGTGCGCGTACATGAGGTGCAGGGCGTAACGGCTCTGGCGCACATCGTTGGCGCCGACGCCGTTGTCGTCCGAGAACTCCAGGTGGATGCCGTCCGCCGCGTTGCGGACCGTGTTCCCGTGCACGGTCGAACGCGAGACCTCCCACAGGTAGATCCCGTGCCCCCGCCGCTCGATGGCGATGCGCCCACCCGTGTCGATGACGTTGCCCTCGAACACGCTCTCCTTGCTGCCCGTAACGTGCATGCCGAAGTGCGCGTCCTGCAGCCGGTTCCCCTTGATCTTCACCCGGTTCGCGCGCTTCACCTTGATGTCGGCCGGCTCGCGCGAGAGATCCTTGCTGCTGTTGCGCACCACGAACCCGGACAGGACGACGTCATCGGCAGCGACGGTCACGACGTCGCCCTCACCGCCGCCGTCGATGACCGGCCAGCCGCGTCCGATCAGTGAGATAGGCTTGTTGATCACGATCGATTCGTGAAAGACGCCGCCCTCGACGATAACGATGTCGTCCGGCGCCGCCGCGTCGATACGCTGCTGGAGCGTCTGCGCGCCGGGGCCCGCCGTCTGTGCCGATGCCCGCACCGCCGTCAGCGCCGCGGCCGCAACGATCACCGGTGCGAGCACGAGCGCCTTCAGCACGAGCGTCCGTCCCGCGTCCACTGCCGCCCCATCGCGTGTCGCCGCCACGTGCCCCGCGCGCCGCCGCTGGCGCCAACCGGCGGCCAGCGGCACCACGGTGATCACGAGCGCCGCCGCTACCATCAGGTAGAACCCCGTCTGAAACGCCGTCTCCGAGTGGAAATTCATCACCTTCGTGGCGCCGAACACCCGCGGTGTGAAGGGATGGACGTTCAGCGCGGCCGTCGGGTCCATCGTGTGGCCGTAGTTGTACAGCCAGTACTGCAGGTCGGCGACGAAGAACAGCGGCATCGCCCAGAACCCGAGTGCGACCAGTGCCCGCAGCCAGCGCCGCCGCCACGCGACGAACGAGATGGCGACGGTGCCGGCGATCAGCGCGGCCACACCCGGGAGGAACAGCTTCATCTCCGTGACCGTGCCGATCTTCTTCATGCCGATGTAGTGGTTGAGCTCATTGATCTCGGTCACGTCGTTGTATGTCGAGCGGCCGGCACCCTCGAACTTGTAGCCGTAGGCGTACATCACGAGGCCCTTCGGATACTGGGGCGCCACGAGCTGCATCTTCCACAGCGGCACGAAGACCGCCCCGGCCAGCAGCACGCACGCGATGACCGCGGGCGCAAGCCACATCCATTCCGGCCTTCGAAACACTGTCTTCATAGGGCGATGCGTTCGTTGTCCAGACCGTGCCCTCCCCTGCCGCGCCGTGCGGTGTGGCAGGGGAGGGCGGCCATACTACTGTCCGATCGTGGCCGAACCCGAGGGCTCGACGAGGAGCCAGCCGGCCATCTCCAGGTGCAGCGCGGAGCAGAACTCCGTGCAGTAGAAGTTGTACGACCCGGACTTGTCGGCGACGAACTCGAAATTGGTCGTCGAGCCCGGCTCCAGGCTCGCCTGGATGTTGTAGTCGGCGATCGCGAAGCCGTGCGTCGCGTCCTCGGTCTGCTCGATGTTGGTGATGTGGATCTTGACGTGGTCGCCCTGCTTCACACGCAGGATGTCCGGTGTGAAGTGGCTCCGCTGCGCCGTCATCCAGATCTCGACGTTGTTGCCGGTCCGCACGACGCGCTCTTGCCCGAACTTGATCGCGTTGGGGTCCGGCTGCATCGTCCCCGGGTTCGTGCCCGGGGGGTACACGACGAGCGGCTTGAGCTTGCTGGCCTTCATGATCTCCGCGTAGTGCGGCTCCCCGTTCCCCGCGGGCATGTCGGCGACGAGGTCCATCGGCCCCTTGCCGCCGCCGAGGTCGATCAGTTGCAGGTTCTGCGGGTGCAGCGGCCCGACCGGCTGGAAGCGGTCGATCGACCACTTGTCCAGCGCCACCAGGTACTTCGCGTCCGGGTGCGCGGTGTCGCCCTCGGTCACCGCCAGGTGGCCGATGTTGTAGTGCACCGGGATCGTCTGCACGAGCGTGAACGGCTTCTCGCCGTTCTTCACGACGTCGGCGCCCAGCGTGAACTTCGCCACCGCGCTCGCCAGGAAGAGGCTCGTGTAGCCGTGACCCTGTCCGTCGAACTGGGTGTGCAGCGGGCCCGCGCCTACCTCGACCTGCCCCGCCACCACCGAGTCGAACCTGAGCACGGGGATGCCGAACGGGTCGTTCTTCTCGAAGTCCTTGTTCTGGATGGCCGTCTGGATCTTGTTGAAATCGAAGATGGTCACGTGCGGGTCGAGCTTGCCGCCCACCACGATGTAGCGGCCGGATGGGTCGACGTCGGCCCCGTGCGGGCTCTTCGGCTCCGGGATCAGGTAGAGCAGCCCTTCATCGACCGCCGTCTTCATCGAGATCAGCGGGACGCCGTTCTGCATGGGCGCCTTCCCGGCCTTGACGACTTCCGCCGCCTTCTTCCAGTTGATCAGGTGCAGGTAGTCGAAGTTGTTCTTTGAGGCGCCGGCTTCGAGTGACACGCCGCCTTCGCTGTCGCCGCCGGTCGCCATCTCGCTGTTGAACGAGCCGATGAATCCCCAGCCGTCGCTCACCAGCTTGCCCGCATCGGCGAGGTCCTGGTTGTACGGCGGCAGCTCGATCTCGAAGCTCTTGGAGAGGTCGATCCTGCCCGTCGCCTGGTCGATCTTGAGCCATGCTGAAGCGGACCGGTACGTTGCCTGGTACTCCTTCACGTCCGCGTAGGAGCCCGGCGGCCACGGCTCCGGGAATGTTGACGAGATGTGCACGTACTCGGAGTTCGGCGTCACGAACATGCCGCCGTGCGAGGTCTGGATGTTCGGCACGGCGACGATCTGCTTCGTCGTGAAGTCGCGCAGGTCGACCATGGCCATGCGGCCGTTCGCCCGGTCGTTGATGTACAGCCAGCGGCCATCGTAGTCGCCATTGGTTTCGCTCAGGGCCGGGTGGTGCGTGTCGCCCCACGTCAGGTTCGTGTTGGCCGGGATCGCCGGGTTGCCGCCTTTGAGCACGGCGGCGCCGGCGTCCGCCCCGTAGCCGTAGCCCTGCCACGGTTCCGGCGTGAAGACGGCGATGCTCTTCAGCAGCCGCATCGAAGGCACGCCGTAGACGAAGACCTGCCCGGACTGCCCTCCCGACGAGAACATCACGAACTCGTCGCGCTTGCCGGGCGGCACGAACTGCTGCACCGCGTGCTTCACGTCCTCCGGCGTCAGCCCCCGCTCCTTGGCGATCGCGTCGACGGTGCTGCCCCCGGCCGCCGGGCTGGTGCCCTTCTTGTTGCTGCTGCAACCTGCGCTTGCGGCCGCGGCGAGCAGCACCGCCGACAACGCGAGAAGCCCCATGGCCGGGATGCGGGGAAACGTCATTGGTGCCTCCTCATGCGATCTCCTCCGGCGAGGGCCGCACATTGCCGAACCCTCATACGGCTCATCCTCGCGGGCAATCGTGTTGCCCGGAAGGGTCAGGCGGCACCGCTTGAGAGGGTTGTTTAGGCACTGCCAATAGTCCAAATGGCACCTGCCGGCGGCCGGCGACTTCGGGAAGATTGGGGTGATCTGCAAGAACGAGGATTCGCCCCTGGCCAGCGCGCCTGGGACACACGGAGGAGAAACGGGATGTTCCTGCACAATCGGATGCGTGTGGTCGCGCTGGGCGCCCTGGCCGGCGCCGCGCTGCTGGCCGGCGCCGCATGCGGCGGCAGCACGCCGGCACCGGCCGCGCAAACATCGCCTGGGGCCGGAGCGGCGACGGCGCCTGCCTCGAACGCGCCTGCGGGCCCGACGAGCCTGACGCTCGTTGCAAGCAACATGCTCTTCGACAAGGCCGAGCTGAAGGCCGCCCCCGGCGCAGTCACGATCACGATCGACAATCAGGACACGGGCATCCCCCACAACCTGCAGGTGTTCAAGGGCACGGACAACAGCGGCCAGAGCCTCGGCAAGACCGAGGTCGCGACCGGCCCCGCGAAGCACTCCCTGACGCTCGAGTTGCAGAAGGGCACGTACTACTACCAGTGCGACGTCCACCCGACGACGATGACGGGGAAGCTGATCGTCGGCTAACCGCACGCTCGCTGGCCGGCCAGCGGCCTACACGGCCGGCCAGCGGCTGCTGATCACGACGTCGACGCCTCCGGACTCGTCCTGGATCTCGACGCGCGTGTCGTTGCCGTCGCGGCGGTACTGCAGCGTCACGCTGCCGCCGCCGACCCGCAGGTTGCGGACCTGCACGGAGTTCAGCCAGTACGGGAGCTTCGGGTTCACGATGCGCAGCCGCTTCTCCGGTGCCTCCGGCTTCAGGCCGAGGATCGCCTGCGTGATCAGCGGGAACGCGCCGGCCGCCCACGCCTGCGGCCGGCACGCCACCGGGTACGGCACCGGCGCATGGTGCGCCGTCCGCATCTCTCCGCCAAACAGCTCAGGCAGCCGGAAGTACGGGAACGACGCCGCGGCGTCGAAGAGCGCCGTCGCCACCTCGTTCAGCTCGTCCTCGAAGCCATACGTCTTGAATCCCATCGCCGCGATGCTGTTGTCGTGTGGCCACACCGAGCCCAGGTGGTAGCCGATCGGGTTGAAGCGCGGGCTGCCGCCGCTGAGCGTTCGGAGGCCCCAGCCGCTGAACATATCGTTCTCCATGAGCCGTCCCACGGTCTCGGCGGCGTGCGCCGGGTCGATGATCTCCGTCCAGAGGCAGTGCGCCGGGTTCGTGGTCGTGGACTCGACCGGCGCCCGATCCCCATCGAGCGCCATCGCGTAGTAGTGGCGGTTTGCGAGCCAGAACTCGGCGTTGAAGCGCTGCCGTAGGCGCCGTGCCTCACGCCGCATGCGCGCCGCCAGCTTGGTCTCGCCCACCTTCTCCAGCACCGGCGCCAGGTGCACCCGCGCGAAGTACGCGTACCCCTGTACCTCCGCCAGGGCGATCGGCGGGTGTGCCAGCGCTCCGTTGGCGTGCACGACCGCGTCCCACGAGTCCTTCCACCCCTGGTTCACCAGCCCCTTCGCGGAACGTTTCTCGTAGTCCAGGTAGCCGCTGCCCGTCGTGTCGCCAAACACCTCCATCCATTCGACCGCGGCGCGCACCGCCGGCAGCAGCTCCCGCACGAGGCGCAGGTCGGCTGTCCACTCGTAGTAGCGTGCCAGCAGCATCAGGAAGAGCGGCGTCGAATCGATGCTGCCGTAGTACGGGTTGTAGGGCAGCTCGCCCCCCTGCGACAGCTCGTCGAACCGCAGCTCGTGCAGGATCTTTCCCGGCTCTTCGTCCCGCGCGTGGTCGACCTCTGTCCCCTGCCACTTCGCGAGCAGACGCAGCGTGTTGCGCGCCAGCTCCGGCCGGTATGCCAGCATCTGCATCGACACGATGCAACTGTCGCGCCCGAACAGCGCATCGAACCAGGGCGTCCCCGCGGCGAGGAACCACTGGCCCTCCTCGTTCTCGCTCGAGAGCATGCGGATATCGCGCAGGGAGCGCGCCAGCACCCGGTTGAAGAACTCGTTGTCCGTAAAGACCTCCGTGCAGCCATCGATCCAGCGCCGATACTGCTGTGCCACGGCGTCCAGCCTGTCGACGCGCGGCGCACGCTTGCCCTCGTTGTTGACGGAGATCCGTGTCGTCAGCGTCACCGTCTCGCGGCGCTCGAGCCGCACGCGGAACAGTGCGCTGTGCGCGTCGATGCGGTCGGGTGTCCGATCGAAGTCGATGCGCGTCGTCCGTTCCCGTCCATCGACGCCGCTGTACGCATAGAGGATCGCGTGTTCGCGGAGCGCCGGACGGTGCACGGTGCCCGGCCCGCTTCGGTCGTAGCCGCGCACATCGAAAATGTCGGCGAAGTCGGCATCGAACTCGTACAGCAGCTCGAGCGTGATGGGGAATGGGTTGAAGTTCGTGATGCGCAGGTGCTCTTCGACAATGTCGGATACGGCCCGTTGCCGGCGGATCTCTGTGCTGCTCTGGCCGATCCGGCGACCCTCCGGCGTCACGATCGCCGGGTTCGTCATCACCTGCTCCATCGCGTAGCCGAGCTCGGCGGTCGAGAGCAGCATCACCGGTGCCGTCCCGTTCAGCGTCAGGCGATACACGGAGAGATGGCGCGTGTCCGCGTGGTAGAGGCCGTACCCCTGGGTGTTGCCCGGGACGATGTTGCCTGCGCCATCGGTGATCAGTGCGGACCCGCGCTCACGGATGATCAGGGCATCGCGGATGTCCTCGATGCCCATCGGTTCGCCCTCGGGAAGGGCGGACCACGTGTCCTCAGCGGCCGGCTCTGATGACGCGCTCGTCGCAGGCTGGTCGCCGTCCGGGCGGTGGCGGGTCACACGAGCCGGAGCGGCGCGACCCGCACGCGGTTGACGACGTCCGTCACGCATTCGTGCCAGCGAATCAAGTCCTCGATTGCTTCGCGCTGCCGTTCGCTGGCGACCGAACCGTCCAGCGACGCCACACCCTCGCGGTAGGTGACGCGGATACGCCCGTACGGGAGCGTGAGCGAACGGCTGATGTACGCGCTCAGTGCCTCCGCCATGTCGCTGTCGTCTTCAGGCCGGCGCGGCACCGCGATCCGGCTGTGGACCTGCATCACCCCGGGCGCCTGCCACGCCGCCGCTTCGATCGCCGCGCGCTCCTCCTCGTCCTCGGCTACGCCGCCGACGTAGGCATCGCCCGCATCGACATGCGCGCTGATCCGCCCGGCAGCACCGGGAGCGGCCTGCCGGATCGCCGCTTCGATCGCGCGCGTCACGTCGGCGTCGCTCGCGACGCCGTGCGCGACGCGCAACTCGTTGACCACGGACACCCCGGGTAGCCCGGCCGCGATGCGCCGCGCCGCGAGCTGCTTGGTCCGATAGCACGCGGCGAGCCCGCGCAGATAGAGCCGATCGCCCACGAGCTCGACCTGCGGGTCCTCGATCCGCAGGTCGCGGAGCACCCGAAGCGCCTGCGCGGGAGGCGCCTGCGGCCGCCGGACGGTCGCCGTCGCGTCCGCGTGCTTCATGACGCCGCCCTCGCGATCGCGCGCTCATCGCCCGCCGCCACCGCGTGCTCGGTGAGCACTGCTGGTACCGGCACATGCACGGTGACAGCGCGCGTGCGCCGCGCGTCCGCCGCCAGCCGCTCGTAGACCCGCACGTAGTTCGCGGCCATCGTCGCTGGCGCGAAGCGCTCCCGTACAAGCGCGCGGCACGCGTGCGGATCGATGCGCCGGACGTCGGCGACGGCGTCCGCCATCTCCGCCACCGTGTCGACGACGAAGCCGGTGCGCCCGTGCGCGATGATCTCCGGCGCGCTGCCCCGGTTGAGCGCGATCACCGGCGTCCCGCAGGCCATCGCCTCTGGCATCACCAGGCCGAACGGCTCGTCCCACGTGATCGGCATCAGCAGGCACATCGCGCGCGCGTACAACTCGCGCTTCTGGCGGGCGTCGGCCTCGCCAAAGAAGACGATCTGCTCACCATCGATGAGGTCGCGCATCACCTCCTCGAAGAATCGCCGGTCATAGTTGTCCACCTTACCCGCAATGATCAGCCGCCGCCCCGTACGCTTCGCGACCTCGACGGCATGCTGCGGCCCCTTCTCGGGTGCCACGCGACTCAAGAAGAGCAGGTCGTCACCCTTCTCCGTCTCGAACGGGAACGTCTCGACGTCGATCGCGTTGTACACGTGGCCCATGGCGCGGGCCTGCGGCGCCACGCGGGCGAAGTGCGCCATCTGCCAGCGGCTGATCGTGTTGTACGCCTGTCGGTAGCGGCGCCAGATGAACTCGGTGTCGTGCGTCGTCATGCAGTGCGTCGTCGTCAGCATCGGCGTCGTCACGAGGTTGGCCATCGCCATTGCCAGCTCGCCAGTGTGGTTGTGGACGATGTCGAAGTCGCGCGCGTGTTCGAGCGCCGTCGCCATGTGTACCCAGTCGTACGGGTTGCGGTCGGCCAGGTCGTCGGCGCGCCGCAGACTCCGGTGATACACCGAGAGCAGCTTCGCGCGCGTCTGTGAATCGCCCGAGGCGGCGAGCGTGACGTCGTGGCCCTGCCGGACCAGCTCGTCGGCCAGCAGGCTGACGACGGCCTCCGTCCCGCCATACGCCGGCGGTGGCACCGTCTCCCAGAGGGGGGCGATCTGCAGAATGCGCATAGGACTCCTGCCGTCTCCGGCTCGGGGGGGCACAGGACACCTGCCCCACCGCACGATCGACACTGCTTCGATCCCGGCGCTGGACGGCGTGCTTCCTTCAGGGAGGCCTGTCCGTACTTCATACCACGGTTGAGGAAACTTGACAACGCCCAGAATCGCCCGGATGCTCCGGGCACGTACCGCGCCATGCCCACGCCGGCGGGTGACGGTGCCGTAGCAAGCACCCGAGGGGCCTCCGGCCGGTCCGGGGCCCGAGGTGCCGCGGTGACTGGACGGCGGGACGCCTCTCGCCCACCGCGTGCCCGCTAGACTGAGGTGTGACCCAGGGATTCGACCTCCACGAGCCGAAGATGGACGGCTACGTCTGCCGCGCTGCCGCTGATATGGAGGCTGCCCGCGACGAGCTGCGCGCCGCCATCGCCGAGATCCGGCCCGGCGACTGGGACCGCCTCGTCCCGTACGGCGCGCGGACGCTGCATGAGCTGCTCGTGCACCTCGCCAGCGCCGACCGGGCGTGGGCGATCGCCGCGCGCAGCCTGCTCCGGGGAGACGGCGCCGAGCCCGAGCCCGTGGCCGTCAGCGCCCCGAGGCGCGCTGCCAGCGGCCGCCCGCCGCCACCGGAGGCGCTGCTCGACGAGATGGCCCGCCGCCGCCGGCTCCTCATCAGCCTCTACGAGCTGCTCGAGCCGCGCCACCTCGCGCTCGCGCTACCCGCGTTCGGCGCCGCGCACAACTCCGTCCGCGAACGCATCTGGCGCGGCTACCACGACCGCCTGCACGCCGCCGACATCCGGCGCACCCTGCGCACGCGCTGGCACCCGCCGCGCCTGCGCTTCGCACCCGAGCTGCGGCCTGCGGTCGACGCGCTCTCGCCGGCCGGGACGCTGTACGTGATCCACAGCGTGGATCCCGTGTGCTGGGAGCGCCCGTCCGGCGTCCCTGGCTGGAGCTATCGCCAACTGCTGGCGCACATCGCCACGGGCGATTGGGTCTTGCAGGCGCACCTGCGCCACATCATCGACCATGGCTTCGCAGGCCCCTGGCCGGATATCGACGCCGGCAACGCCGAGCGCGTCGCCGAGCGCCGCTTCTCGACGCACGCGATCCTCGTCGAGGAGTACCTGTCGATGCGCCACCAGACGATGCTCCTGCTCGCGGAGCTGAAGCCGGCGCACCTCCGGCTCCCCATCAGCTTCTGGTGGGAGCCGGCGCCGAACGAGCACACCGTGCTCGACTACGTGCTCGCCATCGATCGGCACGAGCGCGCGCACCGCGAGCAGCTCCGCCCGGCGATGAGGTATCTGCGATGAGCGGAGGCCGTTGATGCGGCTGTTCCGCCGCAAGCCGAGGCCGGCGCCGCCGCTGCCCATCGACCTGCCGGCGGGCGAGGCGTGCGACCGCAGCCTGCGCGCGACGCTGCTGCAGGGGAAGGCCGCCATCAAGGGCTCGCTCTACCTGACCAACCGCCGGCTGCTGTTCTACGCCGACCGCGGCGAGGCGCGCTGGCTGATCGTCCCATTCGACGAAGTGAGGAGCAGCGGCGTCTACCCGGCGCCGCGCGTGGCGATGGGCGCCCCCGGCGCCGCCGCCGAGGCACTCTTCGTCGAGACGACGAAGGGCGAGCAGGTCTGGTGGGCCTTCGCCGCCAGCGAGGAGCGCGCGTGGCTGCCGCTCGTGCAGGAGCGCGCGCAGGCCGCCGCCGGCGTGCGCGACGGCGACGGCGAACGGTAGCATCGCACGCGGCGCGGCCTCGCGGATCCCGGGACCGCCGGCAGGGCACGCGTCAGGTCGCGGCGCCCCTCCCCTCCACATCAGCCACGCGCGCCCGAAACCGCCGCACCGCGAGGCGCAGCGCCTCCTCGGCGTCGAGATCACGCGTCCGCGCCAGCGCCACGACCGCGAACAGCAGGCCGCCCAGCGCGTCCAGCGTGCCGGCCGCGTCGAAGCTCGCAATGGCCTCAGCGACCCGCGGCGGTTCGTTGTCCACCAGCCCGTTGCGCTCGGCGCGCGACTGCACGGCCTGCGCCTGCGCCAGTGCCGGAAGCGTCTTCGGCACGGCGTCGAGCAGCGGCTGGTCGCCGCGCTCCGCCTTCTTCAGCGTCTCCCAGTTCCGCACAACCTCGCCCGCGCCGGCGACGACCGTCTCGCCGAAGACGTGCGGGTGCCGCCGCACCAGCTTCTCGCCGATCGACCGGAAGACGTCCTCAATCGCGAACTCGCCCGTGTCCTCGGCGACCTGCGCGTGCAGCACGACCTGCATCAGCAGGTCGCCCAGCTCCTCGGCGATGCGCCGGGGCGTCCCCTCGTCGAGCGCCTCGAGCGCCTCGTACGCCTCCTCGATGAGGAAGCGCTTGAGCGTCTCGTGCGTCTGCTCCAGGTCCCACGGACAGCCACCCTCCGGCGACCTGAGCCGGCCGACGATCGCGCGCACGCCCTCGAACGAACGCACGTCCTCCGCCACCGGCAGCGGCGGCACGTAGAGCGTCGCCAGGTGGTCGAAGCGGTCGGCGCGGTCGAGCTCCGCCAGCGTCGTGTCGATGACGTGCGCGCCCGCGGTGCCGCCCGCGCGCACGATGCGCACCGCATGCTCGGGTGGGTACGACGCCAGCAGCGCCAGCTTCGCCTGCGTCGCCGCGCGCCGGTCGTACACCTGCGCGATCAGCGTCGGCCGCTCCGGCGCCAGCAGACGGCGATGTCCGCCCAGCGACAGCGCGTCGAGCACGAGCAAGCCGTCCGCGAGGGGGTCGAGCCCCAGCACGGCCGTCGCGGCATCCACGAAGCTCACGCCGGCCACCACGCGCACGCCGATGCCTGCCGCCGGCGCACGTTCGAGCAGCGCGCGCACCGTCGCCTCGCCGAACAGCGGGTGCCCGGGCACGGCGTAGACGGCGCCCTCCGGCCGCTCCGCGAGCGCGAGCACGCGGGAGACGATCGCGCCGTAGACGGCCTCGAAGGAAGGTAGCTCCTCGTAGACGGCGTCAAACGACTCGTAGCGCGGCCCGGCGGGCAGCGCGACGACGGCCGGGTGGCGTGCCGTCCGCAGCCAGACCTCGCGCGCCCCGGCGAGCACGGCCTGCGCCTCGACCGTGAGCAGCGCGGCATCGCCCGGCCCGAGGCCGATGATCGTCAGGCGCGCGTGGGGGTCGGCGGTCATGCCGCAAGTATGCGGCGGCGGTGCGCGCCGCGCGAGAGCGGCGCCCGCGGCCGTGCCGCCGCGGACGCGCGCCCCTGCCTCGTCGCCACCGGATCTCGCACCGCACGCCACCGTGCTAAGCTACCTGCCATGAGCGAGGGAGACGAGCCTGCGGCGGGCCAACCGGCTGATGCCGCGCCCGCGCTTGACAAGCGTGCCGAGGGCGAAGAGAATACGGCTGTCGCGGCGGCGGGGCGGCAGAGGGAAACCCACATGGGCTTCGCCCGCACGCTGGCCACGGTCGCGTTCGTCATCGCCCTTCCCATCGCGCTCCTCACCACCAACATCCGTATCCTCGCGAACGCTCCGCTCGTCTACAGCTATGCCTTCGACCGCTACAATGCCGAGCGTTCTACCGGGCTCTCGCGCGCCGACCTCAACAGCACGGCGGCCGCGCTCCGGCGGTACTTCAACGACAGCGAGACGACGTTCTACCACACCGTCACGCAGGACGGTCTCAAGACCTCCGTCTTCAACGCGCGGGAGACGCGCCACATGCAGGACGTCAAACGCCTGTTCGTGCTGGTCAACCGCACCCAGGAGGTCAGCGTCGTCTATCTCCTCGCGTACGTGGCGGCGTTCTTCATCTGGGCACGCGATAGCAACGCTCGCCACCTGGCGCTTCAGTGCCTGATCGGGCTCGCGGTGGGCACGGTCTTCGTCGGCGGCGTTGCCGTCTTCGCCGCGTTCGGCTTTCAGGCCGCGTTCGACCGCTTCCATACCATCGTCTTCACCAACAACTTCTGGGAGCTCAATCCGGCGACCGACCACCTCGTGCAGATGTTTCCGGAACCGTTCTGGCGCGACATGACCGTCGTCCTCGGCCTGCTCTGCGCGGCGGAGGCGCTGGTGATCGGTACCATCTCGGCCGTGTACCTGCTCGGCACGCGCGGAGAACGGCGACGCCTTCCCGCGAGCCTGTCGATCGATCACTCCCAGAGCCAGGCCGCCTGAATGAACAAGTCGGGCGCTCGCCAGGGCCAGTCGGCATCGGAGCTCATCTCGAAACGAATCGCCGAACTCGGGGACTGGCGCGGGGAAACCCTCGACAGAGTGCGCAAGCTCATCAGGGAAGCTGACCCGGGCGTCGTCGAGGAGTGGAAGTGGATGGGCACTCCGGTTTGGTCGCACGACGGCATCATCTGCACGGGCGAATCCTACAAGAGTGTCGTGAAGCTTACCTTCCCCAAGGGCGCGTCTCTAACGGATCAGGCCCGTCTCTTCAACTCGAGTCTCGAAGGAAACGCACGGCGCGCGATCGACATCCACGAAGGAGAAGAAGTTGACGAGTCCGCCTTCAAGGCGCTCGTCCGCCAGGCGGTCGCCCTCAACACTTCTGGCTAGTCGAAACCTTCGAAGAGAGCGAAGTCCTGACGGGCCGCCGCAACAGGGAACTTCCGTCGCTCCGGGTCCGTTGAGACGATGACCCCGGGCGACTCTCACGGCGGGAGGACGGCGGATGCGCGACCACGGCTGACACCCGTCAGCAGGTATGCCCAAATGGACGCACGCAGCACGGCGCTCGTGCGGTGTCGGGCGTCCGATGCGACCCGGGTACAGGCTGCGGACTTCGCCGCCTCTGGCTACTTCCGCAGGTGCGCTGGCACGGTCGGCACGTAGGTGAACGGCACGGCTTCACGCAGCTCCGGGCAGGCCGTGCGCGTCAGCTCGTAGCGCAGCCAGCCGTTCGCTTCATCGAGCCAGGCGAGTGGCGCCTGGAGCTGCGCCAACTGGCGGCGCGCAGCCTCCTCCTGCAACTGGTCGAGCACGGATGACAGGTCGCGAGAGAGGATGGCAAGGCGGTCCATCACATCGCCTCCTTGCAGGTGAGCGGGACGAGGTGATTATACGCCGGTTGCGGCCGCGTTTGAAGGCCCGCGCGTTACAATCCCGCGACATGGCAGAAGATTCATTCCGCGCCCTCCCGTCCGTGGACCGCGTGCTCGGCGACGAGCGCCTCCGCGGCGCGCCGGCAGCGCTGGCGCTCGACATAACGCGGGAGACGATCGACGCCGCCCGGGCCCTGGTCCGCGCCGGCAGCCCGCCACCGGCGTATGACGCAATCGTCGCGGGCGTGCGCACGCGCATCGACGCTGCGCTTGAGCCACCGCTGCGACCGCTCGTCAACGCGACCGGCGTGATCCTCCACACGAACCTGGGTCGGGCCCCGCTCGCCGACGAGGCCGTCGAAGCGATGGCCGCCGTCTCCCGCGGCTACGGCAACCTGGAGTTCGACATGGCGTCGGGAAGGCGTGGCTCGCGCCACGGCATCCTCGAGCCGCTGCTCTGCAGGCTCACCGGCGCAGAAGCGGCGATGGCGGTGAACAACAACGCCTCGGGCGTGCTCCTTGCCCTCTCCGCGCTCGCTGCCGGCCGGGACGTTGTGCTCTCGCGCGGTGAGCTTGTGGAGATCGGCGGCGGCTTCCGCATCCCCGACGTCATGCGCCTCTCGCGCGCCCGCCTCGTCGAGGTCGGCACGACCAACCGCACGCGTATCGCCGACTTCGCCGCCGCGGTCGGCGAGCGCACCGCGGCGCTGGTGCGCGTGCACGCCAGCAACTTCCGCATCGTCGGCTTCACCGAGTCGCCGTCCATCGAGGACGTTGGCGCGCTCGCCCGCGAACGCGGCGTCGTGCTCATCGACGACATCGGCAGCGGCTGTCTGCTCGATACCACGCGCTACGGTCTGGCGCCGGAGCCCACGCCGCGGCGCTCGCTCGCCGCGGGCGCCGGCGTCGTGCTCTTCTCCGGCGACAAGCTGCTCGGCGGCCCGCAGGCCGGACTCATCGTAGGACGCCGCCCCCTCGTCGAACGCATGAAGCGCCACCCGCTCGCCCGTGCCGTGCGGCTCGACAAGGCGAGCATCGCCGGCCTCGCCGCGACGCTGCGGCTCTACCTGGCAGGCGTGGCGGAGGAGCGCGTCCCCGTCTGGCGGATGATCGCCATGCCGCGCGAAGCGGTTGCCGCGCGCGCGCAGGGGCTCGCGGCGGCCATCGGTGAGCGTGCCAGCGTCATCGACGGCCGGTCGATGGTCGGCGGCGGCTCGCTCCCGGAGGAGAGCCTGCCGACGGCGCTCGTCGTCCTCGCGCCGCCGCGGGGCGTGGGCGCGAGCGGCCTCGCCGCCCGCCTGCGCGCGCGCGACGTCATCGCGCGCGTCGAGGCTGCCCGCGTCCTCCTTGACCTGCGCACCGTCGACCCACGCGACGACGGGGCCGTCGTGCGATCGTGTATCGATGCGCTCAGCGGCGAGCGCGCGTAGCCCGCCGCAGGCGCCATGTAGGATCCACTCAGCCCGAGTACGTCCAGCCGAGGTCGTCATCCCGCAGCGGCTTGCCGTGGCTGATCTGGCCGCCGTCCGTCACCCGTGCGACGATCAGCGTGTGGTCGCCGGTCGGGAGGCCGCCCTCGACCGCGCACTCGAACCAGGCGAGCGCCGCGCGCAGCACCGGGCAGCCCGTGGCGAGCGTCTTGTGGGGGACACCGGCGAGCTTGTTCAGCGGCGCCCTGTGCGCGTGCGCGCGCCCCTGCACCTTCGCGGGGATCTGCGGCTGCAGGAACGAGGCGATCAGCTCCCTGCTGTCCTCGCCCATCACGTTGACGCTGAACACGCGCGTCTCGCGGATGTTTGCCAGCGTGCGTGCGTCATTCTCGAGCGACAGCGCGACCATGCGCGGCCTGAACGAGACCTGCATCAACCAGTGCGCCGCCATCACGTTGAGCCCCATCGGTCCGTGCGAGCCGATGACGTACATGCCGTAGTTCATCATGTCGAGCGCGGGCTTGGCGTCAGCTTCGGCCATCGGGGGTCTCCAGGGGCTCCGCACCGATTGTAGCGGCTGTCCGGGCTCACGCGCCTGCTGTCTGTTGACTGCCAGCCACTCGTCGGGGGCATGCTGCACAAACATGTGTGGGCTTGACAGCACCCCGCCGGCGGGAGATACTTCGCCACAAGCGAAATATTCGTGCGCCGCAAAGCACCAGCGCAGGGGGTGACCGACATGACCCAGGCCGAGGCCCAGCCGCAAGAGTTCTCCCTCTTCGACAATCCCGCCATCGCCGAGAACCCGTACCCGGTGTTCGCGGCGATGCGCGCCGGCGCCCCCGCCGTCAAGATGGGGCCGCTGGGCCTCTGGGCCGTTTCGCGCTACGACGACGTCCTCCGCATCCTGCGCGACCACGAGACCTTCTCGTCCGAGGTCAGCGCCGACGTGCTGGCCGGCGAGCCCGCGCGGCCGAGCATGATCTTCAACGACCCGCCCGTCCACACGCGCCTCCGCGGACTCATCTCGAAGGCCTTTACGCCGCGCATGATCGAACTCCAGCGCCCCGCCGTACAGGCGTACTGCGAACGCCTTGTCGATTCGCTGTGCATGTCGGACGAAGCGGATCTTGTCGCCGGCCTCGCCTACCCGTTGCCGGTGATGGTAATCGCCAACATGCTCGGCGTCGGCGATGGCGACCTGGCGACGTTCAAGCGCTGGTCCGACGCGATCATCGAGAACATCGGCACCGCGCTGTTCGTCGGCGACGACGGCGGCATGGACGAGATCAACGCCGAGTTCGATGCCTACTTCAGGGCGCGCCTCGACCGGCTTCGCCACCAGCCCGAGGACAACCTGCTCAGCGGCCTCGTCCACGCGGAGACAGAAGAGGGACGCCTCAGCGAGGATGACCTGCTCGTGATCTGCCGGCTGCTCCTCGTCGCCGGCAACGAGACGACGACCGGCCTCATCGTCAACTCTGTCCGCGTGTTCTCCGAGTTCCCGCACGTCGTCAGCGAACTGCGCGCCCGCCCGGACCTGATCCCGGTCGCGATCGAGGAGGTGCTGCGCTACTACGCCCCCTTCGCGGCGACCTTCCGACGCGCCACGCGCGACGTCGAGGTCGCGGGCGTCACCATACCGAAGGATGACCGCGTGATCGTGCTGCTCGCCTCCGCGAACCGCGATGAGCGCCAGTTCGAGCGCCCGGACGAGTTCATCATTGACCGCAATCCGAACCGCCACGTCTCGTTCGGTATGGGCATCCACTTCTGCCTCGGCGCGCCGCTCGCGCGCATGGAGGCGGAGATCGCCCTGCGCACCCTGTTGCCGCGCATCACCGCCGTGCGTATCGCTGCCGACACCGAGCCCGCCGCCCTCCTCCGTCCCGGCGGACCGAAGGCGCTGCCCGTACACCTGTCGCTTGCCGAAGCTCCGCCGGTGCTGAATTAGACGCTGCCCGGCGCCAGTCGCCGCAGCATCTCGAGCGACCTGCGCGCACGTTCGTCCGGCGCGGCCGCCGCCGGCAGGAAGTTGAGCACCGGCACCGTCACGCCCGCATCGACATACGCCTGGATCTTGCGCTGGCACGCGTCCGCGCTGCCGTGCACCAGCAGCTCGTCGACCGTCTCGCGCGGGATCGCCGCCGTCGCCGCCTTGCGGTCGCCGGCGGCCCACGCCTCCCACATCGGCCGGAGCTGGTCGCCGCGGCCCAACCACTCGTGGAACTGCGCGTACACCGGCACGGTCAGGTATGCCGCCACGGCGCGCCGGCCGAGGAAGTCGACGAGCGCGTCGTCCTCCGACATGCAGACGAAGATGCGGCAGACGACCTCGACCTGCGCCGGATCCTTGCCCGCGCGCTCTGCGCCCCGCCGCGCGGCCTGCACCGCCTTCGGGACGTCCTTCGCGCCGAGCCAGTTGATGATCGCGCCGTCGGACTCCGCCCCCGCGAGCATCAGCATCCTCCCGCGCAGGGCGGCGATGTACAGCTTTGGCGGCGGGGCGAGCCCGTGGCGCGAGAGCCGCATGCCGTCGACCGCCAGCGTGTCGAGCGTCGCGCTCACCTTCTCACCCGCGAACGCGCGCCGCAGCAACGACGCCATGTCGCGCACCCGCCCGTACGGCTTCTCGAAGGCGACGCCGTTCCATCGCTCCACGATCACCGACGAGCCGGCGCCGATGCCGAGCATCGCGCGCCCCGGCGCGGCCTCCGCCACCGCCATCGCCGACATCGCCAGCGTCAGCGGCGCCCGCGTGTAGACGTTGGCGATCGCCGTCCCGAGCCGCAGCCCGTCCGTCCACGCCGCCGCCAGCGCCAGCGGCGAGAAGCAGTCGACGCCGTCGATCTCGTACGACCATGCGTCCGTGTAACCCAGCCGCTCCGCCTCGCGGAGCGCATCCCGGTGCGCGTGCAGCGGCAGGCCGTCGAAGGGGAATGTGAAGCCGTATCGTGCCATGCGCGCATGATCGCCGAACGAGCGCGTCAGCGGAAGCACCGGCGGGCCTGTCCCCAGCGCACGCGCTCGTGGATACTGCGGGCAACCACGGAGGCCGCTGCATGGACACATACCGCACGATCATCACCAAGCGGGACACGCGCACCTTCCTCGACCGGCCGGTCCCTGTCGAGACGCGCCGCCGCATCCTCCAGGCGGGGCGCATGGCCGGCAGTTCCAAGAACTCGCAGCCCTGCCGATTCGTCGTCCTCGAGGATCCGCGTGTGCGGGAGGAGTTCGCGGCGTGCGGCGACTTCGCGGCCTGGCTCCCGCAGGCCCCCTTCGTCGTTGCCGTCGCCGTCGTCGGCGGCACGCGCGGCGAGTTCGACGCCGGGCGCGCCGCGCAGAACATGATGATCACCGCCTGGGCCGAGGAGGTGGCGTCGTGCCCCGTGAGCCTCCATCGCCAGGAGTGCGCGGTCGAGGTCCTTCGCCTGCCCCCGGACGCGCGCGTGCCGATCGCCATCGGCTTCGGCTACCGCGCGAAGCCCGCGAAGCACGCGCCGGAGGCCGCCCGCCTGGCGTGGGACGAGTACGTGCGCACCAACCGCTGGCAGCCATGACCGTTCCTTCCCAGCCCTCCGTTCCATATTCTGTGCTTCGGGTAGCGGGTCCTCTGTTCTCTGTCCTTTGTTCCATGCTCAGGGTCCTTTGTTCGTTCGTCCGTCCCCCATGTTCCTGATCGCCGGTAGCGGCCGTTCCGGCACCAGCGCCGTCGCGAAGCTGCTGCACACCGCCGGCCTCAGCGCCGGCCACGACCTGATCCCGCCGGATGCCGCGAACGCCGATGGCTACTTCGAGGAGCGCGCCGTCGTCGCCGTCAACGAGCGGATCCTGCGCGACGCCGGATTGCACGCATGGCTCAGCACCGCCACGCGCGCGCAGGTGATCGAGGCCGCCGGTCCGCACCTCGAGGACATGCGCGCCCTCGTCGCCGCGGCGACGCCAGTGTGGAAGGACCCACGCTTCTCGTGGACGCTCGAGGCGTGGCTGCCGCTGCTGCCCGAGCCGCCACGCGTCATCGTCTGCCTGCGCAGCCCGGGCGAGGTCGTCGCGTCGACGCTGCGCTACTACGGCCTCACCGGCGACGAGGCGACGCGCGCGGTCGAGCACCTGTGGCGCGCGCAGTACGAACGGCTGCTCGAAGTCATTGGCGACCACCGGCTCGCCGCGACGTGCGTCGAGTATGGCGCGCTCCACGCCGGCGCCGGGGATGTGCTGGCGCGCCTCGCCGCCTTCGTGGGCCGGCCGCTCGACGCCGCCGGCGTGCGGCGCGAGCTGCGCCACCACGAGGCGCCCGTCCCGCCGGCGTCGCAGGCGCTCTACGCGCGCGTCAGGGCGCTGTCGGCATCGTCGACGGCGGCGCCGGATCGGAGGGGCGGCGCCGCACCGTCAGCGTGAGCCCGCGCACCGCGGTGACGATGACCGTTTCCCCGCTCCGGACCGGGCCGTCTTCGGCGACCGCCTTCCAGCGCTCGCCCTGCAGGAACACGAATCCTTGCGGCGCCAGGTCGGATCGCGCGATCGCCCGCCGCCCGATCATCGCCTGTGCGCCAACGGCCGGCGGCATGCGCCGCGCGCGCAGCAGCGTCCGTACCACCATCAGGAAGAACGCCGCGACGACCGCGCCCATTGCCACGACGAGCCAGCGCGACACCTGCAGCTCCGGGTTGCTGCCCGAGACGAGGATGAGCCCGCCCGCGACCAGGGAGATCGCGCCGCCCAGCCCCAGCGCCCCGAAGCCGCCGACGTACACCTCGGCCGCGAAGAACGCGAACGCCAGGCCGATGAGCGCGACCCCCGCCCAGTTGACCGGCAGCGTGCCCAGCGCGAAGAACGCGAGGATCAGCGCGATCGCGCCGAAGACGCCGGGAAAGAAGAAGCCCGGATGGATCAGCTCGATCAGCAGCCCCAGCCCGCCGAGCGTGAGCAGCAGGAAGGCGAAGTTGGGGTCGCTCAGCACGAGCAGCAGCCGCTCGATGAGCGTCATGTTCTCGGTGACGCGCGGCGCCGACGCGAGCCCGCTCAGCGTCAGCGGATGGTTGTTCACCGTCACGGTGCGCCCGTCGGCCTTCGTCAGCAGGTCACTGATATTCGTCGCCTCGTAGTCGACGATGTGCTGCTGCACGGCCTGATGCACGGTCGCCGAGACGCTCTGGCGCACGGCCGCTTCGGCCCAGTCCGCGTTGCGCCCGTGCGCCTCCGCGAGCGCGCGGATCTTCGCCGCCGCATCGTTCTCGACCTTCGTGCCGAGGGTGCCGCCGATGTCGCCGCCCGTCGCGCTCACCGGGTGCGCCGCGCCGATGTTCGTCGCCGGCGCCATCGCCGCGACGTGCGCCGCCAGCGTGATGAACGTCCCGGCCGACGCCGCCCGCGCCCCGCTCGGCGCGACGTACACGATCACCGGCACCTTCGACGACTGGATGCGCTGAACGATCGCGTCCATCGAGTCCGATTGCCCGCCCGGCGTGTCGAGCCGGATGACGACTGCCTTCGCGCCACCCTGCTCCGCATCGCCGATGCCGCGGTCGATGTAGCGCTGCATCACGGGGTTGACGTCGGAGTTGGCAGTCAGGATCAGCACGGAGCCGCGCACATTCTGCGCCGCGCACGAGGCAGCGAGCCCTCCGGCGACGAGTGCGATGATGAGCAGCAGGCGCACGCGCCGCGCCGCGACGACGGTGTGCATAGGCGACCCCGGGGACATTGTCGCACCGCCGCCTTCTGCGCCACAACGCGCGCGGGCGCCGGCGCTCACATGCCGCTGACGGCCTCCGGCGTGATCCTGATGATCACGCGCACGTCGCCCGGCTGGTTGAACGGATATCTGTCCTGGCCCAGGTACTTCTTGGCCAGCTTGTCGATGTGCGCCGCCGCACCGTCCGCCGTGATCTCGGTCACCCGCCCGCGCACCTCGAGGTAGCGGTACGGGTTCCCGGGCTCCTGCACGCTCAACGCCACGCGGGGGTCGCGGCGCATGTTCCGCGTCTTCACGCGCTTCTGCTCCGAGTTGACAAGGATCTGGTCGCCGTCGAGGTCGACCCACACGGGCGTGACCTGCGGCGAGCCGTCCTTCATCAGCGTCGCCAGGAAGATGAAGTTCTTGCCGTCGGTGAAGAGTCGTTTTTGGGCTTCGGTCAGGGTGACAGGCACAGCGCGTCCTCTTTCTGCTCTCTGGCGGCTGACGTGTGCCTTGCAGTGTAGCGTCAGTGCGCCCCAGGGGCCCGCGCCCGCCTGCGGTGCGCTCGCGACGACGGCGCGGCTGCCTCGCGCACGCTGCGCGTGCCGCGTGCTACGATCCTCGCATGCCGAAGATCCCGCGCGTCTACAAGACGGTCGCCCTGGTGCTGCGCCAGCGCCGGCTCGGCGACGTCGACAAGATCCTCACCCTGTACACCGCGCAGCACGGCAAGCTTGAGGTCGTGGCCAAGGGTGTGCGGAAGACGCGCAGCCGGCTCGCCGGACACGTCGAGCCACTCACGCAGGCAACCTTCCTGCTGGCGAAGGGGAAGTCCCTCGACGTCGTGACCCAGGTCGAGACCGTCGAATCGTTCCAGCAGGTCCGTGACGACCTCGACCGCCTCAGCCGCGCGCTCTACTGCGCCGAACTGCTCGAGAAATTCACCGAACCGCGAGAGGAGCAGTTCGCGCTCTACCGCCTGCTGGTCGACACGCTGCGGCGGCTCGCCGTGCGCGCCGATGTCGATACGCCCGTCCGCTTCTACGAGATGTCGCTGCTGGACGCGCTCGGGTATCGTCCCGAGCTCGAAGCCTGCGTCACGTGCCGCCGCCGCCTCGATCCCGTCACGAACTACTGGAGTCCCGCCGGCGGCGGCGTCGTCTGCGCCGCGTGCCGCGTCGAAGAGCTTGCCGTGCGGCCGCTATCTCCGAACGGCGTGAAGCTGCTGCGCCTGCTCCTGCACGGGCGCTTCGACGATGTTGCGCGCGTCAGCATCGATCCGGCGCTCGCCGACGAGCTCGAGCGCGCCCTGGGCGAGTACGTGCGCTGGACGCTCGAACGCGATGTGCGCGCTGCCGCCTTCGTCGACGCCGTGCGCGCGCGCCGCCTGCGCCCGCGCGTGGCCAGCGGGGGAGCGGCCGTGCTGTCGTAGCGGTCGTCGGGCGGGACCGGCGTCGCACCGATGTGTACACTGGACGCGGACGGAGGAGAGCGCATGCCCGTTTACGAGTACTTCTGCCGCACCTGCGGCGCGACGTTCGAGCTCCTGCGCCCCATGGCGCGCAGCGGAGAGCCCGCCGCGTGCCCGCGGGGCCATGCCGGCGCCACACGCACGCTGTCCGTCTTCGCGGCTGCCCCACGCGGCAGCGACGCGCCGTCCGGGCGCGACGCGGACGGCGCCGGCGGTTGCGCGTGCGGCGGCTCCTGCGCCTGCGGCGGCACGTAGCGCGTCGTCCTCGCCTGCCGCTACGGGAAGGCGGAAGCGGCGTACGGACGCGTCTGCCGGCGGCCGAAAGCCGGACGATGGAGGACGGGGGCGTGGTCCGCGCCGACGCTGCCTTCCGTCCGCCAGTACGGGGATCCCGCGGCGCGATGTACTACCCGCATTTCGTGTAGCCGCAGGAGCGGCACACCAGGCACCCCTCCGCGAAGAACAGGACCGCGCCGCAGTCCGGGCACGCCAGCCCCGTGCTGGCGCCGCCAGCGCCAGTGCGCGCCCGCTCCGCCCGCGCGCTGACCGCGCCGGGCCGCCCCCGGCGCGCGCGGCGGCCCGGCTTCG
>JAGWOC010000042.1 GCA_028872875.1 Chloroflexota bacterium
CCGATGATCGCGTCGCCGCCGATGCTGACGGCGGTGCTCTGGCCGAGGCCGGCGGCGGTCAGCGTGTTCGAGATCTCGGTCGTCATGCCGCCGGAGCGCGACATGACGCCGATCGGCCCCGCGGTATACGCGCGCTTGACGGCCGCCCCGCCGATGCCGCCCATCTTCGACTTGCCGGGCGAGATCAGCCCCAGGCAGTTGGGGCCGATGAGGCGTGCGCCGTGCATGCGCGCGAACTCGCAGACCTGCGCCACCTCGCCGCGCGGGATGCGCTCCGTGACGATGACGAGCAGCTTGATGCCGTTCGCGATCGCCTCGAACGCGGCGTCGCGCACGAACGCGGGCGGCACGGTGAGCACGGAGCCGTCGACGCGCTGCTTCGACGTGATCTCCTTCACCGTGTCGTACACCGGCACGCCGTGCACCTCGCGGCCGCCGCGGCCCGGTGTGACGCCGCCGACGAGCTTCGAGCCGTAGTCGAGGCACTCGCGCGTCATGCTCACGGCCTCGCGGCCGGTGATGCCCTGGATGATGAACGTCGTGTCCGCGTCGATCAGGATCGACATTACGCCACCACCTCCGGATCACCCTTCGTCTTTCGCGTCTTCTCGACAGCGCGCCGGGCAGCCTCCGACATGGGCACGGTGCGGTCGCAGTACTCGACGCCGTACCTCTCCAGGATCTTGAACCCTTCATCCTCCCACGAGCCGGGAATGCGGAAGATGGCGATCTTCTCCGCCGGGTCGTAGCCGGACTCGATGACGCCCTTGATGACGCCGCGCGCGACGATATCGACGCGCGTGTTGCTGACGACGTTCATGATCACGCAGATCTTGTCGACGCCGGGCTTGCTGAGGATCAGCTTCGTGAGCTCAGCCGCTTTCTTCACGCTCGGGTTGCCGCCGATCTCGCAGTAGTTCGCGGGGTCGCCGCCGTACTTGCGGATCGCGTCGAAGATGGTCAGGCTGCCACCGCCGGCGCCGATCACGCAACCCAGCGTGCCATCGAACTCGACGACGCGGCCGGCGACGCCGCGGTGGTCCGAGGCATCGACCTCGGCGCCGCGGATCTCGAACGGCGTCGGCGGCCGTGCCAGGCGCGTCTCCTCGCGCCCGATGCCGAGCTCGGCGAGCAGTGCCGCCTGGCCGTCCCGCGCCTCCTCCTCCATATCCAGATGCGCATCGAGCGCGATGAACCTTCCGTCTTCGAGCTGCGCCAGCGGGTTGATCTCGGCGAGCGTCAGGCCATGCCGCATGAACGTCTGCGCGAGCTGTGACATGATGCGGGTCAGCGCCGTCAGCTCGTTGCCGGTGATGCCAAGCGATGCGACCAGCTCCTTCATCCGGAACTCGGGGAAGGGCGCGAACGTCGAGAAGTGGACGCGCGCAACGTGCCGGGGATGCTCCTCGGCGACCTGCTCGATGTCGATGCCGCCCATGTCGCTGAAGATGGCGACGGGAAGCTTGGCCAGCGCGTCGTAGATGACGCCGGCGTAGTACTCCTTTTTCACGGGCTGTTTCGACTCGACGAGCACGCAGCGCGGCAACTGGCCGCTGATCTCGAGCCCAAGGATTTGCTCGGCCGCCGCGCGCGCCTCATCGGCGGAAGCGGCGAACTTGACGCCGCCGGCCTTCATCCGCCCGCCGCTCAGCACCTGCGACTTCAGCACCAGCTCGCCGCCGACCTCGCGGGCGATGCGCGCGGCGTCGTCGGCCGTGGCCGCGGTGCCGCCCTTCGATACCGGGACGCCGTTCCTGGCGAGCAGTGCCTTCGCTTCGAACTCGTAGAATCTCATGCGTGGTCCTCTGGGTTCTCCGTCCGCAATCCGGCGGCGGCCGCGGCGGCGAGCAGGCGACGATCCGCCGACACAAGCGTCCCTTCGCCCATACCCGCGCTGGCAGCCAGTATGAACGACTGCTGAGCTGTGGCAAGATGGAGCGCATCGAGCGTGCGCAGATGTACGGGCCCGCTGGTGAGCAAGAACCGCGAAGCCGTTTCGACGATCGCGCCGGTCAGGTCAAGCACTCGGAAACGAAGCACCTGGCGAAGGAATGTCTCGAACAGTTCGCGTCCGAGTCCGTCGCCTGCGTTCGTTTCACGACCGCGACGGCCGAACGCGGACGCGGCTTCTGCTATCGAGAGCGTAGAGACCAGTATCTGCTGGGATCTGAGGAGGGCGGTCACCCACTCGGCACCGGCTTCAGCAACATACGGCTTCACGAGCGCGCTTGAGTCAACGTAATAGACTGCCAACTGCGCTACCGACTTGACTCTCGCTCGTCAATGATCGTCTGCGACAACGGAGGATCGAACACGGGCATGCGGCGCCTGAATGCCTCAAAGTCAAAGTCTTGCGGTAGTGGCCGGAGCCATTCCCCCCAGACGTCCGGATCGAGCGTCTCGGTCATTTCTTCAAGCGCGTGTTGAGCGCGGTCTCGTTCATCGTCATGGCGTTCGTGCCCTTGCCGCCGGGCGAATGCATGGCGCAGGCTCGAGAGCATGGAGGCCGTCAGCGCGACGATGCCTGCCGCGGCAAGCACCGCTGCCGCGCCGACGAGAGCCGCGGGACGCCGGTTCGCGCTCATGACCTCGCATTGTATCGGCGCACGGGCAACCTACGCGACCCGCCCCATCACCTCGAGGATGTCGTACCCGGACACCGCCTTCGACTTCGCCGCCATCTCGGCGAGCCACGACGCGTCGAGCTTGCCCGCCTGCACCGCCTTCGCGAGGTCCATCAGCATCGCCTTGGTCGTCGCCTCGTCGTAGAACTCGCCCGTCTCCGGGTCGGCGATCGAGCCGCCGCCGAGGCGGTGGTACACCTCCAGCGAGCGCTTCGTCGCGGCGATCTGCTCGTCGTCGGGCGTGAAGACGCCGTTCGCGATCTCGGCCTGCTGCGGGTGGATCACCCATGTGCCGTCCATCCCCAGGTCGCGCGAGCCGGCGCACTTCTCGCGCAGGCCCGCCCTGATCGCCTCGGCGTCCGCCGGCGGCGTGTCCGGCCGGACCAGCCGCAGGTAGGCGTTGTCGATGGCGTGCAGGCCCGCCGCCTTCGCGGCGACGGCGGTCGCCTGCTTGGCATAGTGGAAGTTGCGGTTCTGGTGGTCGATCATCTCACGCACGCCCATGCTCGCGCTGAAGTCGGCGATCCCGAAGATCAGGCCGGCCATGCGCGGCGACGCCGTCGCGATCCGGTACGCGTTGACGACGGCGAGCGGCATCTCGATCAGCGCCTCGATCTGCACGTGCGTCGTCCAGCCGCCCTCCTCTTCGAGCGCGTCGAGCAGGCGCGAGAGGTGCACGATGTCCTCCGGCTCGTTCGTCTTCGGCAGGATGATGCCGTGGAAGCGGTCCGGCGCGCCGAGCATGATCGCCTGCATGTCGCCCAGGAAGAACTTCGAGCGGATGTTGTTCGGGCGGATAGCGATCACCTTGTTGCCGAAGTCGATGCTGTTCAGCGCCTCGACCATCACCTTGCGGCTGGCGTCGCCCTTGAACTCGTACGGGCAGGCGTCCTCGAAGTCCGGCATCACGTGGTCGACGGGGGCCCCGGCCGCCTTCTCGTGCATCTTCAGCGTATGCGCCGGATACGTCAGCTCCGTGCGCGGGATGACCAGCAGGTTCTTCTTCTGCAAGACATACATGAGCGTGTGTTTCTCCCCCGTCCGGCCGCACACCTCAGACGTCGCCGGGCACGTGCGGCAGATGCCAGCGACAGACAACAGGCGCGGGACCGGCGGCCGGGCCCGTTACCCTCCAGATCCAGGCGCCACCAGCGCGCGCGCGATGACCTTCAGCTCCAGCGTCGCCTTCACTCCCTCGAAGATCGGCAGCACCTGCGCGTCCGCGACGTAGCGGGTGATGCGGTCCTCCTCCGCATAACCCCAGCCGCCGTGGAGGAGCTGCGCCTCCTGCGTCACGTAGACGGCGATGTCCGAAGCGAACAGCTTCGCCATCGCCGGCCCGAGCGGCGCGCGCGCCCCCGGCCGCGTCGCGCGGGCGACGCTGTAGGTGAGCTGGCGTGCCGCCGCGATGCGCGTCGCCATGACGCCGACCTTGTGCTGCGTGAGCTGGTACTCGGCGATTGGACGGCCGAACTGCGCGCGCTGCGTGACGTAGGCGCATGCCTTCTCGAGCGCCGCTTGCGCGACGCCGAGGGCGCGGCCGCCTGTCTGCAGGCGGCCGATGGCGAAGCCGCCGAGCGTCAGGTAAAAGCCGCGGCCCTGCCCCTGCTCCTCGCCGACCAGGTCCTCCGCCGGCACGAAGTAGTCCTCGAAGTTGAGGATGTACGAGTGCATGCCGCGGTAGCCGGGCGTGTGGATCGCCTCGCCGGTGAGCAGGCCGCCCTCCGGCTGGCGGTACTCGAACTTGTGTCCTGGGAACGGCTCCTTCGGCACGATGAAGAGCGATAGTCCGGCGTAGCCCTTCGACGCGTCGGGGTCCGTGCGCGCGAGGAGCGCGAGCACGTTGGCACGCCCGGCGAAGGTGCACCACGCCTTCGCGCCGTTGATCAGCCAGCCCTTGCGCCCGCCGCGCTCGCCCGGCGTCGCGCGGCACTGCACGGCTGCGACGTCCGAGCCGACGTCGGGCTCCGTGACCGAGACGCCGACCATGATCTCGCCGGCGGCGAGCCGCGGCAGCCACGCCTGCTTCTGGCGGTCGGTGCCGCCTTCGAGCAGCGCACGCGTCAGGATCTCGGAGCGCGTGAGCAGGCTGCCCGCGATGAGCGACGCCGCGGACAGCTCCTCGGTCAGCGCGACCATCGTCAGGTAGCCCATCTCCGTACCGCCGTAGCTGTCGGGGATCGAGCTGCCGAAGAACCCGAGCTCGGCAAACTGCCGGATCAGTGAGTCCGGCACGAGCAGATCGTCGCGATGGATCCGGTCGGCGAGCGCGATGCCGTCCTCTTCCTTCAGCACCTCCGACTTCGCGAACTGGCGCGTGAAGGTGCGGGTCGACGTCGCGTCGTCGTCGTCCAGCTCGACGTTGTTGACGCCGCGAGCCGCGATCACGCGCTCGCCGATGGCGCACAGCCGCGCGTCGTCGAGCCCCTCGCGCACGAGCGCGCGCGTCGCGTCGTCGATCTCCGGCGCCCCGGCGAAGTCGTCCGGGTGCGCCTGCGCGATACCAACGATCTTGTGCACCACCTCAGCCGCGTACGCCAGCGCCTCGTCCTCGCTCAGCGCGTCGGCGCGTCCCGACGACGCGAGCCGCTCGGCGTACTCGACGAGCGCCACCGCCGCGCGTGCTTCGGTGGCGATCACCGCCAGGCGCTCGCACAGCACCTGGTGCTCGTCGATGCCCGCGCCGCCGCGCGTCAGCTCGGCCGCGCGCGCGATGGCGGCGCTGGCCAACTCGCCGGCGCGCCCGGCGAGCGCGCTCGCGGACGCCAGGGTGCGTGCGGTGGAAGCATTGGAGGTCATCGCATGTCCTATTCGCCGTATCCGCAGATGACGCAGACGGACGCAGACGCTGTTCGCGCTCCGCCGCGCGTCTCTGCGGCGCGACCGGCGCCACATTCTACGGCCTCGTCAACGTATGTACACGCCCTGGCGCAGCGGCGGCGGCCTCCTACACCGCGACCGCGCGCTTCGGGATCAGCGCGATGTAGTCGAGGTCGAGCACGACGCTCGGTGCGTATCGCTCGCGGCCGTCCTCGCCCGTGACCTTCAGCGGCACGTCTTCCCGCGAGGGGTCGGCGTTCTTGACAGCCACCAGCCGCAGCCGCAACGCCCCCAGGTCGTCGCGCCCGATGTCGATGCGCTCGAGCACGTCGGTCCATGCGAACAGTGTGTCGCCGGCGAAGGTCGGGTTCGTGTGCGATCCGCCGTTCCACGCCGCCATCCCGACGACGTTCTCGAGCCCATCGAACGACAGCGCGTGCGCGACGGAGATGACGTGCCCGCCGTAGACGATGCGCCGGCCGTAGCGCGACGCCTGCTGCTGGTGCTGGTTGAAGTGCACCCGCGCCGTGTTCTGGTAGAGGCGCGTCGCCATCTGGTGCTCCGCCTCTTCGATCGTCATCCCCTGCGGATGCGCGAGGCGCTGGCCGGGCTGGTAGTCCTCCCAGAACGCGCTGCCGCCGGTGGCAGAGGCGTCGAAGCGGGCGATGCGTGGGTACGGCAGGTGAGCAAGATGCGCGCGGCCGGCCTCGGCGGGCATCTCCGGCGCGTCATCGGCGCCGGTCGGCGTGCCGGGGCCGCGCTTGTTCACCAGCACCCAGCGGTAGAACTGGAGCACGTGCTCGTCGCGCTGGTTGAAGCCGGTCGTCCGCACCCAGACGACGCCGGTGTCGCCCTTCGACGTCTCGCGCCAGCCGAGCGTCTCCGTCTCGGCGCGCAGTGTGTCGCCCGGAAAGACCGGCCGCAGGAACCGCAGGTCGGCGTAGCCGAGGTTCCCGGGCGAGTTCAGCGAGATCTCTCCGACCGTGCGCCCGAAGACGATGTGGAAGACGAGCAGGTCGTGCAGCGGCGCCCGCTCGAAGCCGAGGCTGCGGGCGAACTCGTCGGAGCAGTTCCTGGGGTTGCGGTCGCCGGTGAGCGCGATGTAGAGGCTACGGTCACCCTCGCTGAGGGTGCGTGGCACGGGGTTGCGCAGGATCTGCCCTGGCCCCAGATCCTCGAAGAAGTTGCCGCCGAGCTTCATCGACAGAGGTATACCGGACACGGCCTTCTCGGGAAACGCCGAGACGGCACCGCCGGCAGCGTTACGTGAGCAGGCCCGGCACCTCGATGAGCTTCTGGCCGAGCGGGTCGACGTCGAGCCCGAACTCCTCCAGCGTCACCGCGCCGAGCAGTGCCGGCCCGCCGTCGTCACCGAAGACAACGACCGTCATCACTTCGCGCCCGTCAATGCGGATCCACGTCTGGCCGACCTCTTTCGTTCTCAGCCCGCCGCTCGCCAGAACGAACGGCCGCCGCCCCATCCCGGGCACGTCGAGCCGGCGCAGCAGTGCTGCGGGCAGCATCGTGTAGCTTGCGCCAGTGTCCACGAGCGCTTCCACGGGCTCGAAGCGCGTGCGCGCGGGGTCGCCGGCGTGGATCGTGACGTTGAATGTACCCACGGGCGCATGGTACCCGGAGCCGCTGCGACGCTGCGCGCCGTCTACACCGGACCGAGCGGGCCCGTCGCCGGCGGGATCAGCACGCCGACGGCCCACTCATAGCCATCAGGGTCGCGGATGAGGGTCTCCCGCCAGCCGTGGCCCTTGTCCTCCGCGCCGCGCGCGACGACCGCGCCGGCGGCACGCGCCCGCCGCTCCGTCTCGTCCGGGTCGATGCCGAGCACGCGGATCTGCGCGCCGATGCCGCGCGGTGCGCCGGCAACGAGCTGCGGGTACCACGGGTGCTCGTCGTGCGTGTGGTCGGCGTGCAGCATCACCTCCGCCGGCCCGACGCGCAGGGCCGCGAAGTCGATGTCGACGTAGCGCACGTCCGCGTCGAATACGTCGCGGTAGAACGTCACGGAGCGGGCGGTGTCGCTGACGACGAGGTTCAGCGAGAGCGGCGGCAGCAGCGCACCGTAGCGGTAGCCCGGCATCCACGGGTCGCCCTGGCGGAGCTTCTTGCCCATCGTCTCCCTACACCGACAGCCGCTCGCGCTGCTCGCCCCAGACGCCGCGCAGGCGCGCGCAGATCTCCCCGAGCGTGGCGTAACACTCGACCGCCTCGATGATCAGCGGGATCATGTTGTCGTCGCCGCGCGCCCCGTCCTCAAGGCGCCGCAGCGACGCATCGACGGCGCCCGCATCGCGCCCGGCGCGCAGGCGCGCGAGCTCGCGCTTGCGCCGTTCGCCGACGGTCGGGTCGTGCTGGTGCAGGCCCTGCGGCGGCGGCTCAGCGTCCACGTACTCGTTGACGCCGACGACCACTCTGCGGTGCGCCTCGATGTCGCGCTGGATGCGGAAGGCGTTTTCGCTAATTTCATTCGCCTGGAAGCCACGTTCGACCGCCGCCAGAGCACCCCCGATGTCGTCGATGCGCTTCACGTAGTCCGCGGCGTCACGCTCGACCTCGTCGGTCAGGTGCTCGATGTACCAGGAGCCGGCGACAGGGTCGATAGTGTCGCCGACGCCGGTCTCGTAGGCGATGATCTGCTGCGTGCGCAGCGCCAGCTCGGCGGCGTGCTGCGAGGGCAGCGAGAGCGCCTCGTCGTAGCTGTTGGTGTGCAGCGACTGAGTGCCGCCCAGCACGGCCGAGAGGCCCTGCAGCGCGGTGCGCACCAGGTTGTTGATCGGCTGCTGGGCCGTGAGCGTCGCACCACCGGTCTGCGTGTGGAAGCGCAGCATCATCGACCGCGGGTCCTTCGCACCGAAGCGCTCCTTGACGGTGCGCGCCCAGAGCCTGCGCGCGGCGCGGAACTTCGCGATCTCCTCAAGGAAGTTGCCGTGGCAGGCGAAGAAGAACGCGAGCCTGGGCGCGAAGTCATCGATCGCGAGGCCGCGGTCGAGCGCGGCCTGGGTGTAGGCGATGGCGTCGGCGATGGTGAAGCCCACCTCCTGGGCGGCGGTGCAGCCCGCCTCGCGCATGTGGTAGCCGCTGATACTGATCGTGTTCCACTGCGGCAGGTTCTCGTTGCACCAGGCGAAGACGTCCGTGATCAGCCGCAGCGACGGGCGCGGCGGGAAGATGTACGTGCCGCGGGCGATGTACTCCTTGAGGATGTCGTTCTGCGTCGTGCCGCCGACCTTCGCGAGGTCCGCGCCCTGCTTCTTCGCGACGGAGACGTAGAGCGCCAGCAGCACGGCCGCCGTCGCGTTGATCGTCATGGACGTCGTCACCGTCTCCAGGGGGATGTCGCGGAAGAGCGTCTCCATGTCCTCGAGCGAGCAGATCGAGACGCCGACCTTGCCGACCTCGCCCTCCGCCATCGGGTCGTCCGGGTCGAAGCCGATCTGCGTCGGCAGGTCGAAGGCGACGCTGAGGCCGGTCTGGCCTTGCGCGAGCAGGTACTTGTAGCGGCGATTCGACTCTTCGGCGTCGGAGAAGCCGGCGTACTGGCGCATCGTCCAGAAGCGGCCGCGGTACATCGTCGGTTGGACGCCGCGCGTGTAGGGATACGCACCGGGGAAGCCAAGGTCGCGCAGATAGTCGGAGCCGGCGCGATCGGCGGGGCCGTAGACGCCCTTCACCGGCCGCCCGGACGACGTCTCGAACGGCGCGTCGCGCTCGATGGCCTTGCCCTGCTTGCCGCTCTCGTCCGCCATGGGGGCAGTCTAACAACCGGCGGCACGCGGTCAATCGCCGCGCCCTGCCGCCGCACGCCGCCCGACGCTGTCGCTAGCCGGTTGACAAGGACCAGGGGTTGGGGCACGATCGGGCCTGTCCGGGAGCGACGTCCGGCGCGACCCCAGGGCCGGCGTCAGGCGCAACCCGCCCGTTCCCGGGCCCTTCGCGGTACGGTGCACGATCGCGCGGGGCGGCGCCCGGCCGTGGTCGCCGCGGCGGCGGGTGGACGCGGCAGGAGAACGGCCCATGAGTGGTGCTGGCGTGTCGCCGACTAAGGCCCTGCAGCGCCGAACCGAATCCACCGCGTCACCAGGCGAACGATCCGGCGTTGCAGGTGCGTGCGCGGTCGTGCCAACGGTTGCGTGCCCTTCTCGGGGCGAAAGAACCTCGCCTTTCCCGCTTCGACGAGCGCGAGATACGTGATGATCATCACGGCCAGAATGGCCAGGAACCCGATCGGCAGCGATGTGAACCCCAGCACTCCGGCAAGCGGTGAGAACGGCAATGCGATGCCGATCAACACGCAGGCGATGCTGGTGATCGACAGCGGCAGACTCGGGCGGCTGCGAAAGAAGGGCACGCGCCGGGTGCGAATGACGAAGATGACAAGCGTCTGCGTCGCGAGCGATTCGACAAACCACGCCGAGTGGAACAGCTTCGCGTCGGCGTGGAACACCCAGAGCATCACGCCGAAGGTGAGGAAGTCGTACAGCGAGCTGATCGGCCCGAAGAAGATCATGAACCTCCGGATGAAGGCGGTGTCCCAGTGCGCCGGACGCTGGAGCAGCTCCTCGTCGACGTTGTCCGTCGGGATCGTCATCTCGCTCACGTCGTAGAGCAGGTTGTTCAGGAGGATCTGCGGCGGGAGCATCGGGAGGAAGGAGAGCACCAGGGACGCGCCGGCGGCGCTGAACATGTTGCCGAAGTTCGATGACGTGCCCATCAGCACGTACTTGATCGTGTTGGAGAAGATGCGACGCCCCTCCGCCACGCCGTCGGCGAGGATGTCGAGGTCCTTTGCCAGCAAGACGATGTCTGCCGCATCCTTGGCCACATCGGTGGCGGACTCGACCGAGATCCCGACATCGGCGTCATGCAGGGCGACGGCGTCGTTTACGCCATCACCAAGGAAACCCACATCGACCCCCAGCGTCCGTTGCGCACGGATGATCCGCGACTTTTGCTCCGGCGTCACGCGCGCGAAGATCGTCGTCGCTGGCAGCGCCTGCACGAGTTCAACATCGCTCATCGTCTCGATCGCGGCGCCGGTGAGCGTGCCGGCAACGTGAATGCCGAGGTCCTGACAGAGCCGATTGGCGACCTGGTCGTTGTCTCCGGTGACAATCTTCACATCAACGCCGAGCCGTTTCAGCCTGGCAAGCGAGGCGCCGGCGTCCGCTTTGGGCCGATCCTCAAACGTGAGCAGTCCGGCGATGCTGAGATGCGCTTCTTCGCCGGGCGTCACTGCGGAAAGACTGCTTCCATCGCGCGTCGCAATTGCGATGATGCGTTTGCCGGACTTGAATTGATCGTCGAGTGTGGCGGAGAGGTCTGGCGGGATCGCTTCACACCGCGCGAGCACGGACTCCGGTGCGCCCTTCGTGATCAAGATGCGTCGCCCGCCCTTGACCTGCACCAGGACGGACATCAGTCTACGCTCGTAGTCAAAGGGCGCTTCGCCAAGCCTGGTGAAGCCGGCGAGATCGAGGCCCCGCGCCTCGTCCGCCTCCCACAGCGCCCGATCCAGCGGATTGCCCCCAACGGGTACGCCCGACTGGATCACCGCGGAGTTGCACAGCATCCCGAGCTGCAGCACCTCAGCCGAGTGCTTGCCAGTAACGTCCAGGGCGCCGTTGAAGGTGATGTGCCCTTCCGTCAGCGTCCCTGTCTTGTCTGTGAACAGGACCTCGATGTTGCCGAGGTCTTCAATGGTGACGAGCCGCTTGACGATGACTGCCTTGCGTGCAAGCCGGTGTGCCCCGGTGGAGAGGCTGATCGTGACGATCGCCGGCAGGAGTTGCGGCGTCAGACCGACGGCGATGGCCAGCGCGAACAGGGCGGACTCAAGGATCGGCCGCTGCAGCGCCGTGTTGATCACGAAGATCGAAATCGTGAGCACCGCGGTGACCTTCACCAGGAGACCAGAGAAGTCGCGCAGACCGAGCTGGAAGGCGGTCTCCGCCTGGCGCTCGCCAAGCCGCACGGCGATGCGCCCAAACGCTGTGCCCACGCCGGTCTGGACGACCACGCCCCAGCCAGTTCCGTTGCGGACGACCGCACCCATGAATGCGCAGGACGGCAGCCCGAGACCGGAGTCACCGGGCGACACGGGCGTTGTGCGTTTCTCGGCCGGTGTGGCCTCACCGGTCAGCACCGCCTCATCGCATTCGAGTGCGTTTACCTCCAGCAGCCGGAGGTCGGCGGACACGACGTCACCCACGTCCAGCCTCACGACGTCGCCTGGCACCAGGTCGATCACGTCGACGGCAGCGGCGCGCCCGTCGCGCAGCGTGACGGCCGTGTGACGGATGCGCGAGTGCAATGCCTCGACGGCACGTTCGGCTCGATACTCGTTGGCAAACCCGAGTCCGACGCTGAGTGCCATGATGGCGATGATGATCGCCGCGTCGGTGCGTTCACCGACAAACGCCGACGTAAGCGCCGCTGCGACCAGCAAGACAAGGAGAGGGCTCCTGAGTTGTCTGAAGAGCACCTCGATTGCGCGTGCGCTGTGGCTGCGCACGGCGTTCGGTCCGTGCGTGCGGAGGCGGTCGAGAGCTTCGCTGCTCGTCAAACCGTCTCGCGACGTGCCGAGTGCCGAGAGAACCGTCGCGACATCGCTGCGAGCCGCCTGCGCTAGTTCCAGAGTCGCCACCTCACCGTTTCGCTCCGCTGGCGAACGGCCGCGAATGCCCGCGCGTGTGGCGGGCACCGAGTGTTATCGTACTCGACAACTGGACGGCGCCCTCGGGATGGCGGAGTCGGACGAAAAGTGAAATAGCCCGAAGCAGCCCCGGGACCGAAACCGCACTACCGCAACCTGCAGGGGGGCACGGTTCCGCGCGGGCATCTTCGGCCTGAGCGACGGGCTCCTCACGAACGTCTCACTCATCCTCGGGGTGGCGGGCGCCCATCCGGCGCCGGGTATCGTGAGGCTCGCCGGGTTGGCGGGACTGGTCGCAGGCGCCTTCTCAATGGCGCCCGGCGAGTTCGTGTCGATGAGCGCCCAGCCCGAGCTGATCACGCAGGATCTCGACGTTGAACGAAGAGGTCTGGTCGATCGGCCGAAGGAGGAGCTGCTGGAACTCACCGCGATGTACAGGCACGTGGTGTTGACCTGGAGACGGCCCAGCGCGTGGCATCGCAGCTCATGCGCGACCCGGAGTTTGCCTTGGAAACCCACGCGCGCGAAGAGCCCGGCGACCCTCGGTTCGCCGATCCCCGCCGCGGGCGCATCGCTCATCGCCTTCGCGCTCGGCGCCCTGATTCCGCTGGTGCCGTGGTTCTTCACGAGTGGTCTCGTCGCGGGCTCCGCTTCCGTCGTCCGCGCGGCCGTTGCCACGCTCGGCGCGGGCGCCACGATTGCTCGTGTGGCCCAGCGACCGTTGGTGCGCGGGGACGTTGATCAACTTCGAAACGGACGTCGAGCCTCCGGCGCGCGGAAGCGCGCCGCTCCCGGGAGTGGAAACGGATCAACCCTCCCGTGCTCTCGGAATTCGCTTAACCGCTTGCCGATCGGAATTAGCACGGATGTACTGGCGACCCCGAAGGGATTCGAACCCTCGATCTCCACCGTGACAGGGTGGCATGTTAGACCGCTACACCACGGGGCCGCGCCGCCGGCGCTGCTGCCGCCCGACGCCTCGGCCGAGCCGTCAGCGGCGCTTCATTCTATGTGCGCCGGCTCCGATCGTCAATTTCGAGGAAGCTCGTTGGCGCGCGTTCGCGGCGGCGCCGGCGGCACTACGCGTCGAGCCACTGCGTGTAGTTGTACTGTGCCAGGCTGCCGATGAGGTCCGGCCGGCGATCCCGCACGTAGTCACGCGTCGACGTGTAACCGGCGCTCGTGAAGAGCTGCAGCATCGCCCGTGACGGTAGCATGAGGCGCTGCGCAGCGAGCAGGGTCTGGCGCCGCGTCGCGCGGTCAGCCTCAGCCCACGAACGCTCGACGAGCGCATCGATGGCCGGGTCGCGCAGCGCGAACATGTTGCCGCTGCCATCGATGCCGCCAGAATGGTAGAGGCGGGTGGGCAGGTCGGGCGACTCGTACGGCGGGTGGCTGATCAGCGTCGCCTGAAACGCGCCCTTCCGGAAGTTCACAAACCACGTCAGCGCGTCGAGTTCCTCGATCCGGAGGTCGAGCCCGACGCGGAGCAACTGCTCGCGGATCGCCGCTGCCAGGTCGATCATGCGCGGCGTGTTCACCGTCTGAAGGGCGATGGATGCGCTGCCCGCGGCCGCCGCGGCCAGCAGCAGGCGCGCGTCCGTGCGCCGCTGGTCGGTCGGCGTGCCGGCGGCGAACGCCGCGCGCACGTCGGCTTCCGGCAGCGACCAGTAGCCGGCGGCCAGGTGCGGGTTCACCGGCCCGAGCACGGCCCCCGCGGACGGCGCAATGCTCCGGATCAGCGCGTCGCGGTCGAGCGCGAGATCGATCGCCTCGCGCACCCGCGCATCGGCGAGCGGTGGCGCATCGAGGCGCAGCCCGAGCGAGAGCCAGGCGAGGCTCGGCTCGGCGTCGACGACAACACCCCGGTTGGCCGCCTGCGCCGCCTGCGCCTCCGGTTTGTCGCGATCGTCGATCTGGTCGAGTTCGGTACGCGCGAACGCGGCGAGCTTCGACGCATCGTCGGCGAACACCTGCCACTGCATGGCGTCAAGGTAGGGCAGCGGGTGGCGATAGTACGCGGCGTTTCGGGCGATCCGCCACGTCTGCGCCACCGCGTCTGCGCGGTCGATCGTGAACGGCCCGCTGCCGGCGCCGCTCGTCTGCAGGTCGGCGTGACCGTCTACGAGCTCGCGCGGCAGGATCGCGCCAGCGTTGATATCGCCGAGGTCCTGCAGCGAGTACACGTACGGCCGGCGCGTGACGACTCGCACCGTGCCGGCGTCGAGCGCTTCGATGCGGTCGAGCACTGTCGCGTGCCAGAGCTTCTCGACAACCAGCGGGTTGTCGCGGTAGCGGAGCACCGACGCAACGACGTCCTGCGCCGTCACCGCGCGGCCGTGGACCGGCGCGACGTCCTGGAACCGCACGTCCGGGCGCAGGTGGAACACGAGCGTCGTGGCGTCGGGCTGCTCGATCTTCGCCGCGTGGTCGAGGGCCACCGCATCGCCCTGCTGCATATCGATGTGGTGCAGGTAGCCGTAGACGCGCGGGAAGATGGCGAGCCCGGCGCCGCGCTCGAGCTGCGGGTCGAGGCCGTACGTCAGCGGCACCGCCGTGCCGATGCGCAGCGTGCCCCCGGTCCGGGGCACACGCGTCGGGGTCGCGCCAGGAGTCTGCGCCGCACGGCCGCAGCCGGCCAGAGCGGCGCCCGCAGCCGCAGCCGCGGTCACCCCCGCCGCACGGAGTACGCGGCGGCGCGAGACGCGCGTCTGCGCCAGCTTCCTCCACATGCCCTCGGGGTCGTCCATTCTTCTTCAGCCCCGCCGCGCCTTCGCGGCAGGCGCCGAAGGAGGAGCCCTTCATTGAGGCGAATATCGGCCGGGGTGTCAAGCTCGCCCCGACGGCGGCGCGGCGGCGGCGCGCTTGACACTGCCTCGCCTGCGTGTTTATCTGCGGCATCCCGAAGCATCAGCGAAGGGGCGAGAACCTTGCCGTTTCAGAAGCCCGACGCCATCGATCAGCACATTATCAGCATCCTCGAAGGCAACGGCCGCGCCACGAACCGGGAGATCGCCGAGGCCGTCGGCGTCTCGGAAGGCACCGTGCGCAACCGCATCGAGCGCCTCATCCGTGACGACGTGCTGCGCATCGTTGGCGTCACCAACCCCGCGAGGCTCGGGCTGAACACGGCCGTCGTGATCAGCATCTCCGGGGAGCTCGCGCGCATCACCGAGATCGCCGAGTCGCTCGCGGCAGAGGAATCGGTGGTCTACGTCGGCTATACCACCGGTAACGCGGACATCATCGCCCTCGCCTTCTTCCCGGGCAACGACGAGTTGACCGACTTCATGACGCAGACCCTGGCGGCGATCCCCGGCATCGTCAAGGCGGAGACGAACATCATCCTCAAGCCGGTCCGCGGCCCCTTCCCCGGTGCGACCGCGAACCTCGTGAGCCGGCGCCATGCGGCCGCGCTGACGTCGTTGCACGCGTAGGACGCGCGGGCGGACGGCGATCACACGGGGGCGGAGACAGGCATTGGACCCGATCGTGACGGAACCGGCGAAGAAGGTCACGACCTACGATCACGCCGGCGCCGAGAACGGCTGGCTCGTCGAGCTCTACAAGGACGGCGAGAAGACGACGGCCTACCTGACGGCCGCGGCGCCGGGCGCCTTCAAGGGCTACCACCTGCACCGCGTGCGCGCCGCGCGCTACGTCTGCGTGCGCGGACGGATGAAGATCATCCTCTACGTCGGTGGCAGGCGGCGCGAGTACGTGCTCGACGCGGCAAGGCCGGAGCGGCTGTTCATCCCGCCGAACGTGGCCACGGGTTTACAGAACATCGGCGACGAAGAGGCGTGGTTGATCAACTACCCCGACCCGCCGTACGACCCGGATCTTACGGACGAGCAGGTCGAGTACACCGAGGCGGAGCTGGAAGCGGGAGTCTTGAAGTGAGCGGCGCGGTCCCGCGGCTGGAGCGGGAGTTACTGGCGATCAGCGGCGGCTACAGCGGTACCTGCACGTGGGCGCTCACCGACCTGGCCTCGCGCGACCGGATCGGGCACCGCGAAGACACCGTGATGCCGACAGCCTCGCTGATCAAGGTGCCGGTGCTCGTCGCGCTGTATCGCGCCGCCGCCGATGGCAGATGCGCGCTCGACGACCGCATCACCTACGGCCCGGAGCACCGCTGCCTGGGATCGGGCGTGCTCTCCAAGCTCTCGCCGGGCGTGGAGATGTCGGTCCGCGACGCCGCCGTGCTCATGATGACCATCTCCGACAACAGCGCGACGAACATGTGCATCGACCTCGTCGGGCGCGAGGACGTGAACGCCACGATGCGCGCCCTGGGCTTCGAGCATACGACGCTCTTCCTGCGGCTCGGCGACCGCTCCGCAGGCCTCGACGCGCGCAGGATGTCCGTCTCGACGGCCGGCGAGATGATGCGGTTGATGACGCTCATCGCCGGCCACGCCTGCGTATCGCCGGAAGCATCCGAGGACATGCTGCGTATCATGCGGCGCTCGGACTACCGGCACGAGCTCTCGTCGGAGCTGCCCTGGAACGAGATGAACATGCTGGGGGACGACCCGAAGGCCGCCTGGGTGGCGGAGAAGGGCGGCTCGTTCCTGAACGGCGTCCGGACGGGCGCCGCCGTCTTCAAGGGGCCGCGCGGGATGTTCGCGATGGCCGCGTTCTGCGAGGGCGGCACGGGCCCCGGGACGGGGCGCGGCGCCGAAGGGAACCGCACGCTCGGCCGGCTCGGCAAGGCCGCGTGGGACGCCCTCTGCGCCTGACCTATCCCGGCGCCAGGGCGGCGTCGATGGCGGCGATGGCACGCTCGACCTGCCGCGACTCCTCCCCGCCCGTCGCCGCGATGGCATCGAGGAAGACGAGGTCTTCGCGTACACGCTGATGCGCGGTGCCGAGCGAATCCGGGTGCGCCTCGAACGAGCGAACGAGAGTGTCGACGGCGGCGCGCAGGCTGCTGCGGCCGCCGCGGTAGTCGGCGATCGCCGCGCGCATCGCCTCGACCGCGGGCCGGGCGCCATTGCCGGGTGCCGGCGGCGCGCCGACGACGCGCGCGGGCACCCCGACCACGGTCGCGCCTGCTGGCACGTCGTGGATCACGACCGCGTTGGCGCCGATGCGCGCGCCGTCGCCGACCGCGATCGGGCCGATGAGTTTCGCGCCCGTCCCGATGCGCACCTCATCGCCGATCGTCGGGCCTTCGACGCTGAAGCCCAGCTTCTTGCTGTTCGAGAGCCCGATCGTCACCCAGGGGTTGATCTGGCAGTGCCGTCCTATCCGCGTGCGGCCATCGATCACCACCTGCCCGTGCGTGATCATCAGCCCCGGGCCCGCTTCCACCTGGTTGCCGATCTGGACGCCAAAGAGCGCCCGGCTGATGGCGTCGAGTGTGCCCGGAAGCAGCGGCACGTGGGCGCGGCGGAGCCGCTTCTTCGCCCGGAAGAGCCACACCGCGAGCCAGCTTTCGGCGAAGGCGATCGTGAGCCAGCGCGCAGCCCGCGCCTGCAGGTTCGCGAGGCGCGGCGCGTCGGGGATCGGCGCGAACGTGAAGAGGACGTGCGCGTCAAAGTCCTGCGTCAGGCCGTCGTCTTCGGCGGCGTGTCCGGGTCTGTCCTGCGCCATATCGAGATGATCATATCAGCGTGGCGCGGCCGCGCGCGCGCCAGCCGGTCCAGCCGGCGCCAGAGCGTCGCTGCCGCGCGCTCCGGCAGGGCATCCAGCAGCCTTCCATACGGCTCGAACAGCCAGAAGAGCGACAGACCGGTGCAGCGCTCCAGCACGAGCGCGTCGCCGCCAAGCGTCCGCACGAACGGCAGGTCGCCGCGCACGTTGTGGTCCTCGGGGGTCTCCCAGTAGAGGCGCCAGGGCGGGCGCGGCCGGCGCAGCACGCGCTTCGCACCGTCGACCGCGCGGCCCAGCCGGCATGACGCGCTCTCGAAGTTCGCCAGCGCGATGACCACACGGCCATCGCGCGCCACGACGCGCGCCGCCTCGCGCATGAAGGCGTGCGGGTCGGCGAAGTGGTCGAGCGAACCCTGGCAGATGACACGGTCGAACGATGCGTCGGCGAACGGCAGCGATTCGGCGATGCCGCGCACGATGCGCGCGTCGCTCTCCGGGTGCACCCAGCGCCCGACGCCGATCATCTCCATCGACGCCTCGACGCCGATAGAGACACATCCGCGCGCGGCGATGCGCATCGCCTGCTTGCCGGTGCCGCACGCCACGTCGAGCACGCGTCCCGGACGGGCCGTGTGGCCGCCGGGATGCGCGGTGGCCAGCGCCACCATCGCGTCCTCGAGGGCCCGGAACAGGTACACGGAGTCGCGCCTCTCACCAGCGATGAAGTCGTCGATCGAGTAGTCGAGATCGGGCGTCCGGTGCGGGGTCGTCGTCGCCATCAGGCATCCGTGCCGCCGGCCGGGCCAGCGGTGAACCGCCGCGAGGGCAGCGCCGATGGCGTCGGCCCGTCCAGGGGGACCGTGTCGGGCGCAAGCTCATCGGCCTCCGGCTCGCCGCTCACGGCCTCGTGCGCGATGTCGCTCGTCGCGCGCAGCGTCGTCGGGTCTGCCGCGCCGAGAGGCTCGCGGTGCGGGGCCGGCGGCGTCCGCTGCTCGGCCGGCTTGACGGCCGCGAGCACCACACTGAACTCCTCGAAGCCGCCGAACAGGCCGGCGAACCAGCGCTCGAAGCGATACTGTGCGCCACGGCTCCCGTTCGCCAGCTTCTCGATGAACTGCGCGAGCGGCCCGCGCGCCAGCGCCAGCCCCGTATCGCCGCCGCGCTGCCCGGCCAGGTGCAGGTGAGCGCGCTCGACGGAGAACGCCGCCGGCGTCGCGGCGTCCGCGGGCTTGAAGCGCGGGTCGTAGAAATTGAAGGTATCGAGCGTGAACATCGGCTGCGCGCGCGGGTCGCGCGTCACGGCCAGCGTCGAGGACGCGTGCGGCAGCCGCAGGTGAATGAGCGCGCCCGGTCTGCTCACCCGCCACAGCTCTTCGAGCGCGTCCGCGATGTCGCTTCGCCGCGCGATGGCCCGGTCAACGAACAACTCGTCGATGCTGCTATCCCGGAACGGCAGGTGCGGCCCGCACTCCGCGAGCAGCGCCACACCCGGCTCGCGGCGCACGCGGACCCGCAGCGCCCGTGCCGAGGCGTTCGCGCGCCCGCCGAAGTCCAGTCGCACCATCATGGCAGCGCCTGCGCCAGCTTCAACTGCTCGCGCTCCTCGTCCCGCAGCGAGAGCAGGCGCTCGACGCGCGACAGGTAGTTGTGCACGACCTGCTGCGGCGTCCCCTCGTCGGTGATCTTGCCACGCTCGATGAGGATGCCGCGGTCGCAGAACATCGGCAGGCTGAGCATGTCGTGCGTCACCAGCACGAGGGTCACGCCCTGCCGTCGCAGCCCGTGGATGTGGTCCATGCACTTCTTCTGGAACTCCGCGTCGCCGACGGCGAGCACTTCGTCGATGAGCAGGATCTCCGGCTCCACGTGCACCGCGACCGAGAATCCCAGCCGGAAGAACATGCCCGAGGAGTACGTGCGCATCGGCTGGTCGATGAAGTCGCCGAGCTCCGAGAACGCGATGATCTCCGGCAGGACGGCGCGCGCCTCCCTCAGCGTCAGGCCCAGCAGCACCGCGTTCAGGACGGCGTTCTCGCGGCCAGTGATCTGCGGGTGGAACCCGGAACCCAGCTCGAGCAGCGCCGACACGCGCCCGCGCACCGTGACCGTGCCCGAGGTCGGCGGCGTGATCCGCGACATGACGCGCAGCGTCGTGCTCTTGCCGGAGCCGTTCGGGCCGATGATGCCCAGGCTCTCCCCTCGCCGCACCTGGAGGCTGACGCTGTCGAGCGCCACGAACGGCCGCCTCGCGTTGGAGATGAAGCGCGGCAGGTGCAGCAGCATCGTCTTGAAGTCGGTCGCATGCTTCTGCAGCGAGAGCGAGTAGTGCTTCGATACGTTGTCGAAGGCGATCGCGACCTCCTCCGGCGCGGCGCCGCGGTCGACCGGTTCCATGCTGCGGCCCCTGAGCCGGCGGGTCCTAGAGGGCATCAGCGAAACCGCCTTGCATCGTCCGGAAGGAGAACGCGCCGACGGCGGCGATCGCCCCCGCGAACAGCAGCGCCGGCCACATATCGGCGCCGGGCAACTGATTGCGCAGGAAGAGCGCGCGCCAGCCTTCGATGAGCGACGCCATCGGGTTCAACAGCACCCATGCATGATACTTCTGCGGCACGAGCGACAGCGGGTAGATCACCGGCGTCAGGTAGAACCAGATCAGCCCGACGAACACGTCCGTCAGGTGCTCGAGGTCGCGGAAGTAGACGTCGAGCGAGGCGATGAAGAGGACGATGCCCATGATCAGCAGCGCCTCGACGACCAGCAGGTAGGGGATGCCAACGAGCCACGTCCAGTTCGGCGTGTAGCCGCCAATGAGGAGCAGCAGCACCAGCACGGGGATCGAGAGCGCGTACTGCACCCCGTTGTTCATCACGGTGGCGAGCGGCAGCACGAAACGCGGAAAGTAGACCTTCTTGATGAGCGCCCCGTTGGACGCGAACGAGGCCACCGCGATCACCAGCGACGTCTGGAACCACGTCCACGGGAAGAGGCCCGCCAGCAGCACCAGGTGATAGTCCGGCACGTCAATGCGGATGAACTTGCGGAGCACGACGAAGAGCACCGCACCCTGCAGCAGGGGGCGGATCAGCGACCAGAGGAACCCGAAGAAGGTGTCCTGGTACCGGAGTTTCAACTCCCGGAACGTGAGGAGATAGAGCAGTTCCCACGCGCGGAGCGCCTGCCGCTTGATAGGGCATCACCCCCGTCGTACATCCGGCGACGTTTCGCGTAGCGTAGCACATCTGCCGCTGGGCGCCTGCCGCGGGTCGCGGAGCGCGGCCCGATTGTGAACGCGGTTGCTAGTAGATAGGGCCGTTCCTATAATGGCGAGACGCCCTGCGAAAGCTGCCGGCCGCGCGGCCGGCGGGGAGTATCGGACGAAGTTGGCTGCACCAGACCCCCTGGCGGGCGTGCGCGCGATCCTTGTGCCCGTCGATGGCTCGCCCGCCAGCATGGGCGCCGTGGCGCTCGCCTGCTCGATCGCGAGGCGGAACAAGGGCAAGGTGTACGCGGTACACGTGATCGAGGTCAAGCGCTCGCTGCCGCTCGACGCCGACCTCGCCGAGGAGGCAAGTTCCGGCGAGGACGTGCTCACGCGCGCGGAGCGCGTCGCCGCCGAGGCGGACTTCAAGCTCGAGGGCGAGCTGCTCCAGGCGCGGGAGGCTGGCCACGCCATCGTTGATGAGGCGATGGAGCGCAACGTCGACCTGATCCTCATGGGCGCCGAACACAAGGCCCCGCTCGGCGAGTACCAGATGGGGCGCCTGACCCAGTACGTCCTCAAGACCGCGCCCTGCAGCGTCTGGCTCTGGCGGCACCCGGTGCGGGAGTAGTCGATACAGGTGTACACGTCATGCGCATCGTAATCATGGGCTGCGGCCGCGTTGGCGCGGCCCTCGCCTCCGACTTCAGCCGCGACGGTTGCGACGTCACGATCCTCGACACGGACCCGGCCGCGTTCCGGTTCCTCGCCGACGACTTCACCGGCATCCGCGTCGTCGGCAACGGCATCGACCCGGACGTGCTCAGGAAGATCCACCTGGAGAAGGTCGACGTCTTTGTCAGCGCCACCCGCGGCGACAACCGCAACGTGATGGCGGCACAGATCGCCAAGCACATCTACGGCGTCAAGGTCGTCGCCAGCCGCGTCTTCGACCCCCTGCGCGAAGAGATGTACCGCAACATGGGCCTGCGGACGATCAACCCCACCCGGGTGCAGGCGCGGCGCCTCAAGCGCGTCATCGAGGCGCCAAGCGACGAGGCGGCGAACCTCATGGCGCTCGACTTTCTGAAACAGGATGGAGCGTAGCCGATGTACATCATCGTCATCGGCGGCGGCAAGGTCGGCTTCTACCTCGCCAAGGAGCTCGTGGAGGCAAACCACGAGGTCCTCGTCATCGAACAGGATCCCGGGAAGGTGCGCGAGATCCAGGACGAGCTCGGCGACATCGTCATGGAGGGCGACGGCTGCGAGGCGACCGTGCTGGACAAGGCGGGCACCGCACGCGCCGACATGCTCCTCGCCGTCACAGGCGACGACGAGGACAACCTCGTGTCCTGTCAGGTCGCCAAGCAGCGCTTCAACGTCGGCCGCACCGTCGCACGCATCAACAACCCGCAGAATGAAGGGATCTTCCGCAAGCTCGATGTGGATATCACCGTCAGCGCCACGACGGCGATCCTCGCCCACATCGAGCAGGAGCTGCCGACGCACCAGCTCATCCCACTGATGCGCCTGAAGGGCAGCGGCCTGGAGATCGTCGAGGTGCGCATCCCCGACGACTCGCGCGTGGTCGGCCGGCCGCTGCGCGAGATCCTCCTCCCCCAGCAGTCGATGGTCGCCCTCGTGATCGGCGAGGACGGCACGCCGAGGATGGCCGGCGGCGACACGATCGTCCGCGCCGGCGACGAAGTCGTCGCCGTGACGATGCATGACAGCGAAGAAGCCCTGCGCGAGGCGCTGATGGCGCCGCCGCCGGCACGCGCGTTCTGATGTCCGCCGGCGAGCGTGTCGCCTACCTGGGACCGCCCGGCACCAACAGCGAAGTCGCCGCGCTACGCGCCTGCCCCGGTAGCGACTACCTGCCGCGGGCGACGATTCCCGCCGTCGTCCGCGCGGTCGAGGCCGGGGAGGCGGAGCGCGGCGTGGTGCCGATCGAGAACAGCCTGCAGGGCAGCGTCACGGACACGCTGGACCTGCTGATCCGCGATGACGGCATCGCCGTCTGCGGCGAGCTGGTGCTCGACATCGAGCACTGCCTGATGATCAAGCCAGGCGCCTCGCCCACCGGCGTTCACGTTATCTACTCGCATCCGCAGTCGCTCGGCCAGTGCCGGGAGTACCTCGAGCAGCACTATCCCGGCGTCACCACGGTCGCCGCGCTCTCGAACGCGGCCGCTGTCGAGGAGATGATGCGCACACCGCACGCGGCCGCCATCGCCCCGCCACGCGCGGCGGAGATCTACGGCGCGGAGATCGTCGAGCGCCACATCGAGGACTCGCGGGTGAACAAGACGCGGTTCGTGGTGCTCGCGCGCGAGGGCGCGCCGCCGACGGGATGCGACAAGACGTCGATCGCCGTCGCCGTCGCCCACGACCGGCCCGGCTCGCTCGTCAGCGTCCTCCATGAGTTCTCCGACCGCGCGATCAACCTCACCAAGATCGAGTCGCGCCCATCGCGCGAGGAGCTCGGCGTCTACATCTTCCTCATCGACCTCGCGGGGCACCGCGACGACCCCGCCGTCGCGCAGGCCCTGGCAGCCGTTCGGGAGCAGGCGGACTTCTTCAAGGTCTTCGGCTCGTACCCTGCCTGGCGCGGCTAGCGGTGGGCGGGGCGATGAAACACGCCACCTCCATCGCTCTGGACGGCCTCGAACCGCTGCTGCGCGATCTGCGCGCGCTCGATGGGCTGACCGAGCGCCGGCGCGGCGTCTTCTACCGGCGCTCGGCGGCGTTCCTCCATTTCCACGAGGACGCGGCCGGGTTCTTCGGCGACGTGCGCCTCGCGCCAGGGTGGGTGCGGCTCCCGGCGACCAGCGCGGCCGACCGGCGGGCGCTGGTGCGCGAGGTGAAGGCGGCGCTGCGAGCCGGATAGCAACGTGCCGGCGACTGACGGCCAGCCGCCGTTCCGCTACGCTTCCGGCGGACCCCTCCCGATAGGCAAAGCGAGGACACGACGATGGGCGCCGCCGCGGCCCTCGGTTCATCGGCCATGTGGGCGCTCACGAGCGTCCTGCTCGCATCGCAGAGCGCCCGCGTCCGGCCGCTGCTCATGTCGGGCATCCGCAGCCTGACGGCGAGTCTGGTGCTGATCGGGCTGGTCGTCGCCACGGGCGGTCTCGTGCAACTCAGCCAGATGACGTTCATCACCGGTGCGTCGATGGTGGCATCGGGCGTGCTGGGCCAAGCCGTCGGCGACACGCTCTACATCAACGCGCTGGGCTTCCTTGGCGTCACGCGCACGTTTCCGATCACGAACAGCGCCTACCCGTTCCTGACGTTCATCCTGGCCATCCTCCTCCTCGGCGAGCAGGTGACGTGGGCGCTGCCAATCGGTGGCACGCTGATCGTCGCCGGGATCACCTGGATCGTCCTCGAACAGCGGCGCGCTGACCGTGAGGACGCCGTGCGTGTCGAGTTGGCGCGCGGGCTGGTCTTCGCGCTCGCCGCCGCGCTCGCCTGGGCCACCGCCACGGTGTGGCTGCGCGGCCAGCAGGGCAACCTCGACGCAATCAGCGCGGCCAGCCTGCGCATCCCGGCGGCCTCCGTCGCGGTGCTCGGGACGCTGGCGCTGACGAGCCGCGCCGAGCGGCCCCTGCGCCAGCTCACGACGCGCAGCATCGCCATCGTCGGACTGGCGGGGCTGCTCGGCACGGGGCTCGGGAGCATCCTGTTCATCTACGCCGTCGAGCACACCGGCGCCGCGCGCACCGCGTTCGTCACGACGTCCGCACCCGTCTTCGCGCTGCCGATGGGCGTGGTCTTCCTCAGCGAGAAGCTGACCAGGCGCGTGCTGCTCGGTACGGCGGTGACGATCGCCGGGATCTGGCTGGTGCTCGTGTGAAGGCGCAGGGGGCCTGGCCCGGGAGCGACCCGCTGTTCAACGGCCGTCGCCCTCTCCACCGTCGTCAACCAGCAGCGCGCGCGCCGGCGCGCCGTCCGACCCTTCGAGCAGCAGCGGCAGGCAGATGAGGCGGTACGCGCCCGGCGTCACCGCGCGCAGGTCCAGCCCTTCCAGGATGACGACGCCCGCCGACAGCAGGGCGACGTGTGTCGGCGCCGGATCCCGCTTCGGCGCAATCGACAGATAGTCGATGCCCACAAGGCGGACGCCGCGCGCGACCAGCACCTGCGCGGCGTCTGCCGTCAGACCGACGAAGTCCGGCGCGAACGATGGCCGGCCCCAGAGCCGCGAGTTCGGCGTTTTGAACAGCACCCGCGCGACGCCGTCGGGGACGATGAGCCGGCGTAGCGTCGCAGCGTCGATGTCGCCGTCGGCCGACGTCGCGTCGACCACGCATGCATCGCCGATGAGCGCGTCGAGCGGCGTCGCCTCGATGCCCGCCGCCCCTTCGATGAAGTGCACGGGCGCGTCGATGTGCGTGCCGGTGTGGACCCCGCACGCGAGGCGGCTCACGTTGCAGATGCCGCCCGCCGCCATCGACTGCGCCAGCTCGCGCCGCACCGGCGGGTCGCCCTCGTAGACGACCATGCCCGTCCGCACCGGCACCGTCACGTCGATCATGCGCACGCGCACCTCCCGCCTCGCGGCTCTCCAACTTGCTGTCTTGCCGCTCGCCTCGCCGCTGGACGCAAGCGTAGAGCAGCGAACGCGTCAAGACCCGCACAGATCCGGCCTTCACAGGCCGATGATCCCGGCGGGGAGCCATGTCCCCTCCAACCTGAGCAGGAGCCAGCGTCCACCCCGCCACCAGCCGACGCTGGCTTCTGTGCGTCCGAGGCCTCCTCGCCGTCAGAACGACGCGCTGGCGACGTCGAGCGCGGCGACCTCCGCCGCCGTCAGCCGCAGGTCGGCCGCCGGGAGCAGGTCGCCGAGCTGCTGCGGCGTATTGGCGCCGATGATCGGCGCCGTGACCGCGGGCTTCGCGAGCTCCCAGGCAAGCGCGACGGCAGCGACGGTCGTGCCGCGGCCTTCGGCGATACGCGTCAGCGCGTCGACCACGCCGAACCCGGCGTCGGTCATGTGCTCCTTCGCCCGGCCCGCGCGCTGGCTTTCCGGGAGCGGCGCGGCACGGCGATACTTGCCGGTCAGGAAGCCGCCGGCCAGCGGGCTGTACGGGATCACGCCGATCCCCTCCCGGCCGCACACGTCCGCGAGCGCCGCTTCATACTCGCTGCGATGCACAAGGTTGTAGTGCGGTTGCAGGGTCTCGAAGCGGGGTAACGCGTGCCCGGCGCTGGCGCGCAGCGCGTCGTCGAACTGCGCGGCGCCGTAGTTCGACGCGCCGATGTGGCGCACCTTGCCGGCCCGGATCAGCTCGCCGAACACGGTCAGCGTCTCCTCGATCGGCGTCTTCTCATCGGGCCAGTGGCACTGATACAGGTCGATTGTATCGACCTGCAGGCGGCGCAGGCTGTCCTCGACGGCGCGCTCGATGTGGGCGCGGCCGAGCCCCTCGCCGTCGTCGCCCTTCCACATCTCGCCCCGGACCTTCGTCGCGATCACGAGCCGCGCGCGGTTGCGCCGCTGCCGCATCCAGCGGCCGATGATCTCCTCGGCGACGCCGCCGGGGTTGCCGGGCGACCAGCGGCTGTAGATGTCGGCGGTGTCGATGAAGTTGCCGCCGGCCGCAACGTAGGCGTCGAGCACCCGAAACGCCGAATGCTCGTCGGTCGTCCAGCCGAACTGCATGGAGCCGAGGCAGAGGTCCGAGACGCGGAGACCGGTGTTGCCGAGCGGGCGCAGTTCCATGTCGCAACGGTAACACCGGGCGAGCGGGGCGGGTAGCAGGCGACCATCCACCGGCAACGCGCCGGCTTCCGGCTTCCCGTTACCGTCGCTACCATGCGGGTATGGCGACGGACGACGCGCTGGCGCGCAAGGCGCAGGCGGACATGGTCATCGAGCGCGCCGCGCAGCAACTGCGGCTCCTGCTCGAAGAGGCGGCGCGGGAGCTGCGCCCGTTCCCGCCGTTTCCCGGCGCATTCTTCACAAACGCCGTCGAGGTGAGCCTCGAAGGCGTCGCGCGGCCCGACATCGGCTGCATCGTCGTCGCCGAGGACGGCAGGCTGTACGAGCTGGAGATGAAGATCGACTTTGGCGAGGAATTTGGGGACGTCGTCGACCCCGTGCAGGCACGCGACGAAACGCTGAAGAAGCTCGACGACCTGCACCCGCGCGACGAGGCCGTGCTGGCGTACAACGCGCTCACGCAGCTCACGGAACTGCTGCTGGAACGCGGTCAGGCATCGCAGGCGCGCGGCGGGGCAGCGCCAGATTGATCATCATCCTCAGCGCGCCCCCGGCGATCGTGCCCGCGCTGTTCGTGGCGGCGTTCGTGCTCGGCACCGCCTGGTCGTTCGACCTCGTGCGCCGCGCCATCGCCACCCGCCCGCGCGTGGCCGCGCCCAGCGATGGCGCGGTGCACGCCGCCGATGATGCGCGCGCGGCGCTCGCGGCGCTCTCACTCGACGACGACCCCGCCGCCGTCTACGCGCGGCTTGCGACGATCCTGCAGGCCTACCTCGACGCGCGATTCGGCCTCCGCACGGCGTCGATGGCGGGCGCCGACGTCGAGCGCGCGATCGGTCGCGCCGGCTACGCGCGCGCGGCGGGACGGCAGACGGCGCACCTGCTCGCGCGCTGCGCGGAGATGCAGGCCGCGTCGGTGCGCCCCACGAAAGAACGCATCGCCGCCGACGTGCAAGGCGCGCGGGAGATCATCGACCTGTTGGCGTGACATCCCGGGCGGCATACGGCGCCGACAGGCATGTCCCCAGGGCATGATCGCTCACTCCCGGTACCTCTGGCGTGCGGATTGATGCGTCAGGTCGCGCAGGAATCCGGTATTCTGTCTCACATACCATCGTGTTCTCGTTTGGCTCGTCGCGTCTCGCTGGCACTCTGGCTTCGGACAACGGGTCGCCCTCCGGTACGAACACGTTTCGGATATGTTCTTGATCTCGCGCGCGAGGTTGTTTGTCGGCCCGCCGCCGGTTATCGTTGTCATGGAAAGGGAGGTGACACATGCCAAAAGGCATTTACGACCGCAGTAAAGCACGGCGCCGCACACGGCGCACGAAGGACGCATCGCTTTCGGCGCGGATCGAGCGGTTGAGCAAGGAACTCGCATCGCTGTCCGATGAAGTGAAGCGCGTGGAGGGCATACAGAGCGCCGTCAGCCAGTACATCGAATCCGCAACACCAGCGACGAACGGACGCCGTGCCCCCGGACGCCCGCCGGGGCGCCGCCGCGGGCGCCCGCCCGGCAGCAAGAACCGCCCGAAGACCGAAGGCGCCGCCGCCGCCGCGGCACCGCGCCGGCGTCCCGGACGGCCCCGCAAGAACCCCGAACTGCTCGGCGCCGCACCCAGGCGGCGCGGCAGGCCGCGGAAGGTCGCCGCGCCCGCGTAGCGCGGCACACATCCCGCCAGGCGCACGCTCCGGCGTTGCTGACGGCGGCCGCCGCTGGTACACTGCCGCAACGTCCGCCCACGGGGCGGATGCTTCGATCGGAGCGCACACGGACCGCATGATCCTCCACTCGATGGCGATGCCTCTGCCCCGG
>JAGWOC010000109.1 GCA_028872875.1 Chloroflexota bacterium
TGGTGATGCGGCGGCGACGGAAGACGCGCACAGTGGGCGAGCGCGTGGGCGAGCGCGTGAGCGCGTCCGCGTCGTCGAGCGTACCGTGCGTATCGGTGGACTGCGCTCCGATGACGTGTGTGGCGAGGTCCGGGCGCGTCGGCAGGAGCAGCACCGCGCGCAGCGTCGTCTGGCGCGCCGTGGCGACGAGCGCGACCTGCGCCCAGCCGCGCCGCCCGTCGGGCGCGTCGGGGTCGCCTTCCTCATCGAGCAAGGAGTCGTCGGCATAGACCGCGCGCCAGAGCCACGGGTCGGCGACGAGTGGGGCTGCGACGGCGACAAGTGGCGCAGCGGCGGCGGCGTCTTCTTGCGGTTGACTAGGCTTCATCATAGACCAAGTTCAGGTTGGGCAGCGTGGCCGCACCACCGCCGCCGGTGAACGTGTTGTCCACGCTCAGTACGGTCTGGCAATACGCGCCATTCTTGCCGGTCGCGGCGGTCGAGACACCGGTGTTGTCCCACAGTTGATTGCTGGTCGTGAGTGCGGTGTAGGCTTGCGCAATCGTGTCGCCGTTGGCGTGGCTATTGGCGCTCCCAGCGGTGAAGGTGATGGAGGTCGCGGTCGAGGATGAGACGGTCAGCACTTCCTGGTTGGCGGTGCCAAGGCCGACGATGACTTTCATGCCGGTAGTGAACGACGTGCCGCTCGCTACCGTCATCGTCGTGGTCGCCGCCGCGTAGCCGCCCGCGTTATTGATGGTCGTCGCGGGCGCGAGGCCGGGCAAGCCGCCGTTCTTGCTCGCGTCGTCCGCCGGGTAGTTCGCCGCCGCTGTCCCTTGCGTGCCGTTGTTCTGCGTGTAGGTCGCCTGGTCGAAGAAGTAGCCGACTAGCCCGGTCGCAGGCGCGGTGGCCCACGCGACGCGGCGGTTACTCATCGTCGTCGCGCCCGCCACGGTCACGTCGAGGAACAGGTACTTCATGTAAGAGAAGTGCGTCCCCAGCGCGGTCGGGATAGGCAGCGTGGCGACGGAGGTCTGGTTGTCGTCGCGCCCGTAGGTGATGCTGGCGCTGTCCGCGCTATCACACGTCGCGTTGGTCGGGCCAGCGCCGGTGGCGCAGAAGGCTTTCACGGTGGCTGCCATACGGCTCTCTCTGCTCCTTCTTACGCAGTGACGCGCCTGCGACGCGCCTGCTACGCGCCTGCGAGTGGGATGCGGCGGAAGCCCGCCAGCTTCATACGCGCCTTCGCGCAGAGTTGGTCTTCCATCACGTCGTCGGTGCGCGAGCGCCTGCCGAACGACTCCTGGGTCTTCAATTGCTCCAAGCCGCCCATGCCGAGCAGGTTGAGGGTGCGTTGGTTGATGAGGTAGGACACCTGTTCAATCGTCGCCGTCTGCACCTGGGCGGGAATCTGCGTCGTGTAATCGGCGCTTACCAGGTCACTCGCGGCGTTCGCGACCGCGAAGAACACGGTCCCTTCCTGCGGGTTGACCGTGATGCCACTCGCGACGACGACGCCGTTCTTGTAGATGACGGCGGGCGTGGGCGGCGGCGTGGAGGGTTGCGCGGAGCCGGTGAGGGTGTAGGTGGTCGCCCACATGCCGCGCAGCGCGCGGTAGGTCTGGTGGTCGCCCTGGTCGTAAAGCGCTTCGCCAAGATAGGGCAGGTAATAGCCGCTCTCATAGTCTACCTCAGCAATCGGCGGGTCCAGCCCCAGCCCCCACACGGCGGCGAGCGGGGAGTAGAGGATAGCTTGCAGCGGCACCGCTTCAAAGTAGCCGGTGAGGTTGTTAATCACGATGTCGGTGGGACTGAGGATGGCGGTCGAGGCTTGGGCGCTACTGCCGCCGACGTTGGTGATGTGGATATTGAAGCGCACGAGGTTACGCGCGGGGGCGGGGAACAGCGGGATACGCACGCGCCTGCGCCACGTCCCCGCCGCCACACCGTCGAGTGGCTGCTGCCAGCCATAGACGACGTGCGGCTCCAGCCCGCCGAGTTGCAGCGGGAAGCCGAGGTAGGCGTCTATCGCGCTTTCCGCCTGCTCAATCAGGAAGGCGAGCGCGACATCGTTGAGCAGCGTCGAGGCGGGTTCGACGAGGCCCGCGTAGGAGTAGCGGTAGCGTTCGGGCGTCAGGTAGCGCGGCATACTGCGTCTCCTCCTCCGTCTCCTCCTGCGCGCCTACTTGCGCGCTTACTTGCGCATCAGCGGGGAATCTGGCGCGATGTCGATGCGCCCATCTTTCGGCCCGTTCCAGTGGTCACAGAAGCCGTCGAGCGGGAGCCAGACATCGTCCGCGCCCGCGCGCAGCGTGCGCCGGACGGCGACGCGCAGCCGCCGGTTGCCTTTGCGCTTATACCACTGCTCACTCGCCGCTAGTCCGACGAGCGGTGTATGCCGCCGCGACCGACTCATACCGACGCGCTCCCGTGTCGCTCCCGTGTCGCTCCCGTGTCGCTCCCATGTTTGCACGAAGTTCCACCAACGTCGCGCAATTCGCCGCGAAACCCCTTGCGTTCCGCGCGTCCAGCATGTATACTAGTATTGTACCAGATAGGTACAGACACACACACGCCGCACACGGAAAGAGGCGCACGTCATGACCAAGCAGCAGCAGCAGCAGCCCACTACCACTATTCGCCCCGTCACTCACCGCACGTTCGGACAAGCCATCGACCTCCTCAGCGTCTTCGGCGACGAAGGCGCGTATCAGTTCGCGTGCGCCACGCTTGCCGACGGGCGGGACGTGCGCGTCGCCAAGGGCGAGTACACGTACTTCTTCGTCATCGCTAATGGCAACGCGCAAGGACGCAATAGCGCGGAAGCCGTCGCTGAGGCGCTGGGCGTAGACCTGAAGGCGCGTATCTGGACGGTCATGGGTGAGGCGCACTGGAGCAGCTACTAGCGCTCGCGTACTAGCGCTCGCGCGCTCCGCCGCCGCGTTGAACACCTGTTCAACGCGGCGGACTTTTTTTGTGTCCGTTGTAGCACGGCGCGGCACGGCGCGTGGGACGCAGACGCTGGAATCGAACCAACCTCAGTGCCGTGGGTGGACAACCACGGCTGAGACCGCCAGCCTCCCGCCTGCGTCGCTCGACCGCGCTCTGCGCCGCGTCCACTTAGAGTGGCATCTTAGAGTGGCATCGCGACGTAGTGGACGGACACATCGCCCGCCGTCGTCCCGGTGTAGGTGTAGAACAAGCCCTGGTCACACGCCACGGCGAACGGGAACGGCGCGCTCGCGGGCGTGATGACCGCGAGTGTCTGCCCGCCCAGCGACGGATGCCCGTCATAGAGTGTCAGCGTCATCGCCGTCCCTAGCGCGTTGAAGATGACTGGCCCTAGCCACGTCCCCACCAGCGAGCGCACGCTATAGGTCCCGCTGTGCGTATTGGCGAAGACGGCGGTGAAGGTCACGCCGACGGGGTCGAAGGCAGTGACGACGACCAGCTCCGCCACGCCGACGCCGTCGGTGATGGCCAACCGCATGCCGACGCGCAGATTGGCGACGCTGCCCACTACCACCGTCGCGGAGCCGGGCGCGGCCACCGCTGTCGCGCTCGTCGTGTCCACCAGCGCGCCGCCCGCCATGACTTTCGTCGTCGCGGCGGCAAGATGTAGAACTTTATACGACCCGTAGGCGTCTACGGGACTGTGCCGAACAGCCATAGCGGCGCGTCCCTCCTCTCCCGGCTAGGACACTGGCTAGGACACCAGCGAAGCCCTGCGCGCCTGTCGTCGTGACGGGTGCTACGACGACAGGCGCGCAGGAGCGCGCGTTACATCGCGCGCTCAGACGGACGCCACTCGACCTGGAGCGCGCCTGCGGGGGTCGCGATGCCGGTGAGGTCGCTGGAGACGCGGGCCAGCGTCAGCACGTCGCTCTCCTGCAACTCAAACGGGAAGCCGTTGGCGAGTGCGCCCTTGCCCGTCGCCGCGACCACCGCGACGGCGGAGGCGTGGGTCTTGGCGAAGGTCGCGGTGAAGTTCTCGCTCCGCACCAGGAAGCCCGTCGTATGCGCGTTGGCGAAGGTCGCGGTGAAGGTCGTCGCGGTGACGGCGGTCACGTTCACGACCTCCGCCGTGCCGTGCGCCGCGTCGCCGTCGATAGTCAGCGGCGTACCGACCGCGATGCTCGCCATGCTGGCGGGCGTAATGACGACCGAGCCGGGAGCGGCGACCGCTGTGCCGCTGGTCGTATCCACGCTCGCCAGCGCCGTGACACTCACTTGCTCTTGGTTGGCGGCGGTGTCGACGAGCAGCGCGTCGCCGACGTGGACGCCGTAGGGGCTGGCGAGCAGGACCGTCGCCACGCCCGGCGCGCCGACCGCGTTGCCGGTCGTCGTCCCTGCCGCGCTCAGCGCGTCGGCGAGCAGGAAGGGCGTCGCGACACGCTGACCGAGCGTCGTCTTGACCGTCGCGGCGGTCGTGTGCAGTTGCGTAAAGAGCGCGGTGAACGTCGTCGCCGTCACGCTCGCCACCATCACGTATTCCTGCGTCGCCGTCCCCGCGTCAATCACCAGCCAGCCGCCCTGCACGATGCCCGCCATCGAGGCAGGCGTGACCGCGACGTAGGTGTTCTGGTTGCCCGCGACAATCGCGGTGCCGAGCGTCGTTGCGACGCTAAGCGAGTAGTAGGCGACAGGGCCTTGGTAGACGCCCTTACGGTAGACGTTGATGCGCAGGTCGGCGGTATGCGTCGCAATCCCCACGACGCTCGCGGAGTCATTGACAAAGAGGAAGGCGAGGCTCTGCATACGCCCCGGCTTGAAGCCGCCGCGCACGGCGTTGAGGAAGACGCCATTGGCGAACAGTTGCGGGTTCGGAACGACGGTCAACGCTTGCTCAAAGTCGTTGGCGGTGCCAGCGGTGGCGGCGAGAAAGCGCTCCAGCGGTCCCAGCGGGACGTTATGCTGGTAGAGGGTCGGTGGAAGGAATGGCATGGTGTTTCTGCTCCTGCGCCCCCTCACACGAGGTGACTCCGCCAGGCGACGCGCACGCGAGGAGCGGCGAGCGCGCCCGCAGCGAGCGGGGGCGATGTGGTGTGTGACGTAGACGACGTAGACGAACAACGGAACGGGTGCGCTGAGACGGGCGCTAGCGCCGCGTCCCGCTGCCTGCGCGGGTCGTGGCGGCGGCGGCGTGCGCGGGGCCAGTGAACGCGCTGGAGACGCGCAGGCCGAGCGCTTCAGCGAGCGCTTCAACCAGCAGGCGCGCGT
>JAGWOC010000110.1 GCA_028872875.1 Chloroflexota bacterium
GATGCGCCTCAGCACCCGCGAAGATCCGGACGCGCCCGCCGGCAAGAAGCGCTGCTGCTCCGTCGAAGACACCGACGACGCCCGGCGCGCCGCCGACGTCCTCGGCATCCCGCACTACGTGCTCAACCTCGAACGCGAGTTCCGCGCGCGGGTCGTGGATGCCTTTGTCGCGGAGTACGGCCGGGGCCGCACCCCCAACCCCTGCCTGGCCTGCAACGAGCACCTGAAGTTCCGCGCGCTGCTGGACCGCGCCCTCGCGCTCGATGCCCGCTACCTCGCCACCGGCCACTACGCGCGCATCGAGCGCCGCGCGGGGCGCTACGTGCTGCGCCGGGCGGTGGACGACGCGAAGGACCAGTCGTACGTGCTGTACACGATGGGGCAGACCGAGCTGGCGAAGACGCTCTTCCCCCTCGGCGGCTCCAGCAAGCCGCGCGTCCGCGAGCTGGCGCGCGAGATGCGCCTCGATCTCGCCGAAAAGCCGGACAGCGCCGATATCTGCTTCGTGCCCGATGGCGACTATCGCACCTTCCTGCGTGGACGCCTGCCGCAGGCCGCCGGCGTGATGCGCGACGCCGCCGGCCACGTCGTCGGCGAGCACGATGGCATCGCCGGCTTCACCATCGGCCAGCGCAAGGGCCTTGGGCGCGCGTTCGGCGAGAAGCGCTTCGTCACCGGCATCGACGCCACGCTCAACGTCATCACCATCGGCCCCGAGGACGAGCTGATGGCTCAGGCCCTGCTCGCCGAAGACGTGCGCTGGACCGCCGGTGCCGCGCCAGCCGCCGAGCTGCGCGCTCACGTCAAGATCCGCTACCGCACGCCCGCCGCGCCCGCGACGGTGACGGCGCTCGACGGTGGCCGCGCGCGCGTGGTGTTCGACATGCCGCAACGCGCCATTACGCCCGGGCAGGCCGCGGTCTTCTACGACGGCGACGAAGTGCTCGGCGGCGGCGCCATCGTCCGGTCCGAGCGGCCGTGAGCGGCGCTCCCTCCGGAGATCCGGCATGCCCACGATCACGAAGGCCCCACCCGGCGGGGTGGAGCCCTGTGCGGTCAATGTGCGGGCGCGGCGGTTAGCAGCAGCTCTTGGCCTGGCCGCCGCCCTCCGCGGTCTGGAAGCTCGAGCCGCAGGCGCAGCTCTTCACCGCGTTCGGGTTGAAGATCGTGAAGCCCGACTTCATCAGGTCATCGACGTAGTCGATCTCGGCGCCGCGCATCAGCGGCGCGCTCTCCGGGTCGACGAGCACGGTCACACCGCTCCGCTCGATGACGATGTCGTCGCCCTCGCGCTCCTGCGCGATCGCCATGCCGTACTGGTATCCCGAGCAGCCGCCACCGACCACGAAGACGCGCAGCGCGCCGTGCTCGACGCCGCGATCCTTCAGCAGCGCGAGGGCCTTCTCGGCCGCCTTGTCGGTGATCGATACGACATCCTGCGCTTCCTGGACCATCTGCGCCTCCTCAGGCCGTGGCTGCGGCCGCTATTTCTCCACTCTCTGCTGAGTATATCGGCTGCGGCGGGGGCAGACAACGCCCCGGGCGCCCGGTCACATGCGATATGTCTCGCGGCATGGCGGCGCGGTGCCCGATCCGGTATCCTGAGGAAGCCGACGCACCGAACGCGTACAGCCCCGTACGTGCAGGCAGGGCGGCGGCCCAAGAGACGAAGCCTCCTCCTCGACTCTCGCGCAGCAACAGCCGGCTGGATCTTCCACCTCTTCGACGCACAGCCTCGGCATGGAGCCGGGAGAACGGGAGAAGAGGATCTCCTCGTCATGTACACCAAGGCACCGCAAGACGAGCGCGAACGCCGGCTCCTGACGGAGATCGGCGGCCTGTCCGACCGCATCCGTGCGCTGCGGGGGACGGGAGCGAGCAACGGGACGCAGATCCGGGCGCTGGAAGCGCAGTCCCGCGCGAAATGGGAGGAGTTGCGGCTGCTCCGTGCGGGCTCGGTCAACGTGGAGCTGCCGGCGCCGAACCTGGGGGGACTGTATCGCTGATACGACGACGATCTACGTGGGCAACCTCGCGTTTGCCGTGACCGAATCCGACCTGCGCGCACTCTTCGCGCCCGTCGGCGAGATCGCGTCGCTCCGGCTGGTGACGGATCGCCGAGGCCGCCCGAAGGGACTCGCCTGGGTCAAGCTCCGGGTGGAAGAGCCGGAAGCCGTCCTCGAACAGCTTCGCGGCGCGAGCGTGGGCGGGCGTACGATCGACGTCTGGGTGGCGGCCGAGAACGACCAGCGCGCCCGGAGCCACAGGAAGCCGAAGCGGGCACGGCGCTGACGCCGTGCCCCGGCACGATGCCGGCGCCCGGCCGAAGGAGCAGCACATGCAGCCGATGAACGATGCCGTGTTGGGGATCAAACACCAGCATCGCTGGCAGGTGGTGACCGCCAGGCCGGCGCTGCAGTCGGCCCACGACACGATGCGTTGGGACGTGGGCAAGAGCCGCATCGTGTCGGTCAACGCCTGCTCGGTGTGCGGCGAGCTGCAACGCGACTCCGTGCGCGAGTGCAGCGTCGACGGTTGCCGCGAGCATCGCATCTGCGAGCGGCCGCACCGGTAGGCGCGGCCGCAAGGACCAGGGACGGCTGATTGGAGGCGAGATGGCGGCGTGGAACTACGCGGAGCAGGCGATGCTGGTAGCGATTGATGCGGCGTCGACACGCGTCGCCGGACGGGCGGCGGCAGGCCGCACGTCGCCCGAGCATCGGTGCGCCGGGCCGTTCTTCGTGCATCAAGATGGACGGGTGGCCTGCACGGGCATCTGCATCCGGGGAAAGAGCTGGGAGCGCGTCCCATTCCTCGGATGGGATCACCTCAGGGCAAAGAAGATGCGCTGCAGCCTGGACCAGACGGCCGGGATCGCCTGCGACCGCTGCCGCGACCCCGAGCAGGTCGTCGATGCCCGCGCCGCGCAGCGGAGCCAGGCGGGTCAATCCCGCCAGTGGGGGCACCAGTCCGACCGTCCCCACGCCCGGCGGACGTCGCCTGCCGGTCACCAGTAGCCAGGCGTTCCGCGAACCTCGGCCTGAGCGGCGCGCCTCCGGCGAGCCCGCAATCCGTGTCTGACCGCCGCGGGGCCGCCCGGCAGGCGGCTGATGCGGGAGCGCGGTTTCCGGGCGCCACCCCGTGTCAAGGACCGTGCCGCGGCCCGATGCCGGGATAGGCGGCGCCGGAGTACACTACGCCACAAGTCTTCTCGCAGAGGTGCGTGGTGGTCCGGTTCGCGGTCGTGGCTGTCGTCGCGGTCGCCGTGGCAGCGGTGGCGGGCCTCTCGACGCGCGCGCCGGCGGGCCCGCCGGCGGTCGCCCGCGCCGGCGTCATCCCCGGCCAGTACATCGTCGTGCTGAACAGCGGCGCCTCTGCCGCCAGGGTCGAGGATGACCACCGCGTGCGGGCCCACGAGCGCTTCGACGCGGTGCTGCACGGATTCAGCGCCGCCCTGACCGACGCCCAGGTGCGCGCGCTCAAGGCCGACCCCGAGGTGAACAACGTCGTGCCCGACCGGCGCGTGCACGCGGTCGGCGGCATCGCCGCCGCTTCGCCAGCGGCGCGTGCCCTGGCGGCGCGGGCGGCGGCCTCGGAGGTGGTGCCGACGGGCGTCTCCCGCATCGACGACGCGGGCGCGCTCAACAACCCGGCGGTGCACGTCGCGATCATCGATACCGGCATCGACCCGACGCATCCCGACCTCAACGTGTCGCCCGTCGGCTTCTCGGCCTTCGGCGGCAGCCCCACCGACGCCAACGGCCACGGCACGCACGTCGCCGGCACCGTCGGCGCGATCGCCGGCAACGGCATCGGCGTCCGCGGCGTGGCGCCGGACGCGACGCTCCACGCCGTGCAGGTGCTCGACGCCAGCGGCAGCGGCTCGTTCTCGGACGTGATCGCCGGCATCAACTGGGTGACGGCGAACGGACCAGCGCTCGGCATCCGTGTCGCCAACATGAGCCTGGGCGGCAACGGTTCGGACACCGCCAACTGCGGCGTGACGGCGGGGGTCGTCGTCGACCCGCTGCACAAGGCCGTCTGCGACTCGGTCAACGCGGGGATCGCCTACGCCGTCGCCGCCGGCAACGACGCCGTGGACGCCTCGACGCAGGTGCCCGCAGCGTACCCCGAGGTGATGACGGTCTCGGCCATCGCCGACTACAACGGCAAGGGCCCGCTGGCCGGGACGGCGCCGGCGACCTGCGCGGACTGGGGGCCGGACGACAGCTTCGCGACGTTCACGAACTTCGGCTCCGCTGTGTCGGTCGCCGCCCCCGGCGTCTGCATCCTCTCGACCTGGCTGGCAGGCGGTTACAACACGATCAGCGGCACGAGCATGGCGACGCCGCACGTCACGGGCGCGCTGGCGCTCTACCTGGCGGGGAAGGCGCCGCTGACCCTTGCGAGCTGGCCGTCGGTGAAGGCCTCCTTCCTCGCCGCCGACACGCGCCCGCAGAGCGACCCTGCGTGCGGCACCGTCGGCACCGACAACGGCTTCACCGAACCCGTGCTGCACCTGGGCACGCCGAACACGGACTGCGGCGCGCCCGCTCCGACGCCGACGCCGACGGCGACCGCCGCGTCTACCAGCACGCCGGTGCCGACGGCGACCAGCAGCCCGGCGCCGACGGCGACCGGCAGCCCGCTGCCCACCGCGACCGCAACATCGACCAGCACCCCGGCGCCGACGGCGACCAGCGGCCCGGCACCGACCGCGACCGCAACATCGATCAGCACGCCGCTTCCGACGGCGACCAGCAGCCCGGCACCGACCGCTACCGCAACATGGACCAGCACGCCGCTGCCGACGGCCACCGCCACCTCCACGAGCATGCCCGTGCCGACTGCGACGAACACGCCGACGCCCACCAGCAGCCCCGTGCCGACGGCGACCAGCACGCCGGTACCGACTGCCACCAACACACCGACGCCCACGAGCAGCCCCGTGCCGCCGGCGACGAGCACACCGACGCCGCTGCCGACGGCGACCAGCACGCCGCAGGCGGTCGTCCTCTTCGGCCGCACGTCGAGCGCCGGCACGAACGACAGCTCGGACTTTGCCTACATCAACGGCTCGCCGTTCCCGCTGACGACGGCGGGCACGCTGACGGCGCTCTCGGTCTACGTGGGGGCGACGCCGGCGAACGCGCACCTCCGGCTCGCCCTCTACACCAGCA
>JAGWOC010000043.1 GCA_028872875.1 Chloroflexota bacterium
CGCATCAAGGCCTTTACCGCGGCGCTCGGCCGGCAGATGGGGCTCAGCGACGAGCAGCTCGAAGCGCTCAGCTACGGCGCCGTCGTCCACGACCTGGGCAAGCTCCGCATCCCCGACTCCATCCTGATCAAGGCGGGAGAGCTGAGCGACGACGAGTGGAAGGTGATGAAGCGCCACCCCGAGTACGGCGCCGAGTTCCTCGGGAACAGCCCGTTCTACGACGTCGCCCGCCAGGTCGCGATGTACCACCACGAGCGCTGGGACGGCAGCGGCTACCCGCACGGCCTCCGCGGCGAAGAGATCCCGCTCCCTGCCCGCATCGTTTCCGTCGCCGATGTCTACGACGCGCTCACGAGCGACCGCCCGTACAAGGTCGCGTGGCCACCGGAGCGCGCCCTCGCCGAGCTGATCCAGATGCGCGGAAGAGGCCTCTGCCCGTCCACCGTCGACGCCTTCCTACGCCTCTGGAATGACGGTGTGATCGCGGAGATCGAGCGCGAGAGCGGCCACGTCAGCTTCGAGTTCGACTTCCGCGAGCGCTACGCGGCGTAGATGACCGCGACGCGCGGCGCTTCGCCATCTCCTCCCGCACCAGCCGGCCAACGTAGGCCTCGTCGACGTGGTACTGCCTCGCGAGACGCGCCTGCGCGTCGTCGTCGACTCGCCCGAGCGCGAGCAGGAACCGGACATCGAGACGTATGAGCGCGTGTACACCGCCCTGCTCTACGGGCGGCCTGGCCCGCCGCGGTTTCGGCCCGGGGGGCCGCGACGCGCGCCCGACGCGTCCCCGCCCGGGCGGCGGCGAGGGATCCGCGGAGACCTCCGCAAGAAACAGCCGACGCTCTGCCAGCCGCTGATGCACCTCCGCCATGCAGGCGTCGTCGAGCCCGCCGATGCCGCGCAGTTGCGCCTCGGTGCATTCGCACAGGTTTTCGTACGTGTAGATGGCCGCGTCGGCCATCTGGCGCTGCGCCCTGAGCGAGAGATCGCCGAACTGCCACTGCTGGGGAGTGCCGGGCGGCATGAGCGGGAAATCGGCCATCATCGTCTCCGTCCGGAAGCATAGCGGGACTCAGCGGCGGGCACCCGCCCGCCTCGCCGCGCGGGCGACGCGCGCCATGCGGCGATTGTCGCCGTGCGGCGTCAGCCGCCACAATGCCGGTGCCATGCCTCAACAGCCCGCTGTCGCTCGCCCGAAGCGCCCGCCGAAGCCCGCGCCCGACCTCGATGCGCTCCTCGCCTACCGGCAGAAGCGCGACTTCGAGCGCACGCCGGAGCCCCGGGCGGGCGGCCCGGCGGCGGCCGGTGGGCCGGGTGAAGCGGGCGACCTCACGTTCGTCGTCCAGCAGCACCGTGCCACCCGCATGCACTGGGACTTCCGCCTCGAGGTCGATGGCGTACTCGCCTCCTGGGCCGTGCCGAAGGGCCCCTCGCTCGACCCGAAGGCGAAGCGCATGGCCGCGCAGGTTGAGGACCACCCCTTCGACTACGGCGGCTTCGAGGGGGTCATCCCGCAGGGCAACTATGGCGCCGGCGAGGTCATCGTCTGGGATAACGGCACCTACACCCCGGACGAGGGCGGCGTGTACTCGTGGGGCGACCGGGCCGAAGGCAGCCAGCGCATGCGTGAGGGCATCACCGCCGGCAAGCTCTCGTTCACGCTGCGCGGGAAGAAGCTCCGCGGTTCCTGGACGCTCGTCCGGATGGGCGGCAGGCGCAACGCCGACGGCAGGGCGTGGCTCCTGATCAAGCATCGCGACGCATACGCGTCGACGCGCGATGTCCTCGAAGAGGATCGCTCGGTGGTCAGCGGCCTCACCGTCCGCGATCTGCGCGAGGGCCGCATGCCGCGCGCCGGCGCCGCCGCAGGCGCGAAGCCGCACCCCGGCGCTGTGGAGACGCCCTTCCCCGACGCGAGGGCCCTGCGCCCGATGCTCCCGACGCTCGTGGCCGGGGCGTTCTCGCGCGCCGGCTGGATCTTCGAGCCCAAGCTCGATGGCGTGCGCGCGCTCGCCTTCGTCCGCGACGGCACGGTCGAGCTACGCAGCCGGCGCGGCAACGCCATCACCGTGCAGTATCCGGAGGCCGTCGATGCGCTCGGCGGCCTGCGCGCGCAGGCGGCCGTGCTCGATGGCGAGATCTGCGCCCTCGACGAGCGCGGTGCCCCGGACTTCCAGGCCCTGCAGGGCCGCATCAACCTCTCGCGCCCGGCTGAAGTCGCGCGCGCCACCGCCGAGACACCGGTGACCTACTACGTCTTCGACGTCCTGTACCTCGATGGCTACGGCCTCGCCGGCGTCCCCTGCAGCGACCGCAAGGCGGTCCTCCGTCAGCGCCTCGACGGTGACGCGCGCCTCCGCTACGTCGAGCACGTCGAGGAGGACGGCGAGCGGATGTACGAGACGGCGGTGGGGCTCGGCTTCGAAGGTGTCGTCGCCAAGCGCGCCGCCAGCGTCTACGAGCCCGGCGTCCGTAGCCGCTCCTGGCTGAAGGCGAAGGCCGCCCAGGAGCAGGAGTTCGTCGTCGGCGGCTACAGCGAGGGCGAGGGCGCACGCAAGCGCACGTTCGGCGGCATCCTCGTCGGCTACTACGACGGCGACGCGCTGCGCTTCGCCGCCAGCGTCGGCTCCGGCTTCACCGACCGCATGCTCGAGCAGGTGGCACGGCGCCTCCGCGCGCTGCGCACGGATGATGCGCCCTTCGCCGAGCCACCAGCGGATATCGGGGGGCGCTGGGCCGGCGCCAGGGCCACGCGCTGCTTCTGGGTGAAGCCCGAGCTCGTCGCCCGCGTGCGGTTCAGCGCCTGGACGCGCGACGGCAACCTGCGCGCGCCGGTGTTCCAGGGCCTTCGCGATGACGTCGACCCGCGCACCGTCGTCCGCGAGACGGCGGTGCGCCGGGCCGTCGATGTCCTCGCCGGCGACCCGGCGCCGGCCGCGAGCGATGGCTCGATGGCGTCCGCGGTCGGCTCTGTGCTCGATCAGCTCGAACGCAACCGGAAGGACGCATTCACGCTCGACGTCGCAGGCGCGAAGATCAGGCTCACCAATCTCGACAAGGTCTTCTGGCCCGCCACGAACGAGCACCCCGCCCGCACCAAGCGCGAGCTGGTCCGCTATTACGCGCGCGTCGCCCCGTACATCCTGCCGCACCTGCGCGACCGCCCGCTCACGCTCAACCGCTACCCCAACGGCATCGACGGCAAGAACTTCTACCAGAAGCACTGGCCGCAGGCGTTTCCGAGGGATGTGGGCGTCGAGCGCGTTATGCTCCACTCCGCCCACAACGACGCCGATGGCGAGTACGTGCTGGTCAACAACCTCGCGACGCTGCTCTGGCTCGCCCAGCTCGCCGACATCGAGATGCACCCCTGGATGGCGCGCATCGACCCGGAGCCTGATGCGCGCGGCATCCCCACAACGTTCGCCGGCAGCGAGGAGGACATCGACCGCAGCGTCCTCAACTATCCGGACTTCATGGTGTTCGACCTGGACCCCTACATCTACGCCGGCGATGAGAAGAAGGGAGAGGAGCCCGCGCTCAACCGGCGGGCGTTCGAGAAGACGCGCGAGGTCGCCTTCGCCCTCAGGGACGTGCTGCAACAACTGCGGCTCTCTTCGTTCGTCAAGACGACGGGCAAGACGGGCCTGCACGTCTTCGTGCCCGTGCTGCGCCAGCACACCTACGACGAGATCCGCGCCGCAACCGAGACCCTTGGCCGCTTCCTCGTCCAGCAGCGCCCCGACGACGTGACGATGGAATGGCAGGTGCCGAAGCGCACCGGCAAGGTCTTCTTCGACCACAACCAGAACGCGCGAGGCAAGACGCTCGCCTCGCAGTATTCGCTGCGGCCGACGCCCCACGCCGCGGCGTCGGCGCCCGTCACCTGGGACGATCTGGCGCGCGTCTATCCCACGGACTTCGACATCGATACCCTGCCGGTGCGCCTCGAGGCCATCGGCGACCTCTGGAAGGACATCCTCGCTGCCAAGCAGGACCTGCGCGCCCTGCTCGAGGCGACCGCCTGATGCTCCTCCGCGACGGGTGCGCGCTACGCGCAGGGACGTGCTAGAACGCAGCCGATGGCGTGCCGCCGCACGCAGCGCCGAAGGAGATCGATCATGCCGGGACCGCTTGCCGACGTTTCCATCCTCGACCTCACGTGGGTCCTCTCCGGGCCGTTCGCGAGCATGGTCCTGTGCGACCTCGGCGCGGAGGTCGTCAAGGTCGAGCGCCCGCCGTGGGGCGATGTCGCGCGCACGACCGGCCCGCACGTCCGCGGCGAGAGCGCGTACTTCTTCAGCATCAACCGCGGCAAGAAGAGCATCGCGATCGATCTGAAGAGCGAGGCCGGCCGGGAGCTGTTCCTCGGCCTCGTGGCCCATGTCGACGTCGTGATGGAGAACTTCACGCCCGGCACGATGGACGGCCTCGGGCTGGGCTGGGAGACGCTGAGCGCGCGCAACCCGCGGCTGATCTACGCGGCGACGTCCGGGTTTGGACAGACGGGTCCCGACCGCCTGCGGCCGGCGCTCGACATCGTCGTGCAGGGCATGGGCGGCGTCATGAGCATCACCGGCGAGCCGGGCGGCCCGCCGGTGCGGCCGGGGCTCTCGCTGGGCGACATCGCGGCGGGGCTGTTCACGGCGGTTGGCATCTTGTCGGCGCTCCACGAGCGCGAGCGTTCGGGGCTCGGCCAGATGGTGGACATCAGCATGCTCGACTGCCAGATCGCCGTGCTCGAGAACGCGATCGTGCGCTACTTCGCGACCGGCGACGTGCCGCAGCCGCTCGGGACGCGCCATCCGCTGGCGACGCCGTTCCAGGCCTTCCCGACGCGCGACGGCTACATGGTCCTCGCCCTGTCGTGGGGTGTGCCGAACCAGTGGGAGCTGTTCTGCGCCGTGATCGGCCGGCCCGAGCTGATCGACGACGCCCGCTTCGAGACGAGCGCGCTGCGGACGAAGAACCACGCGCTGCTCGAGCCGATGCTGAACGACGCGCTGATGCGCCGTTCCACGGCGGAGTGGGTGCGCGAGTTCGACGCGATCGGGCTGCCGTGCGGACCGCTCAACAACATCGCGCAGGCGGTCGCGGAGCCGCAGGTGCGCGCGCGCGACATGCTGGTTGAGCTGCTCCACCCGCGGATGGGCCGTCCGCTGACGGTGCCGAATACGCCGGTCAAGCTCTCGCGCACGCCGGGCGGCGTGCGGGGCTTGCCGCCCGACGTCGGCGAACAGACCGGGGAGATCCTGTCGGCCTGGCTCGGAATGAACGCCGACGAGATCCGGCGGCTCGAGGACGCGGGCGCTGTCGCGCGGGCGACGGGCGAGGGGCTGCGGTTGCCGCCGGAGGTGCTCGGCGAGCGCTAATCGCCGGGCGGTTGTCAGACGGGGGCGGTGCGCGACGTGCGGGCCGAGAGCACGCCCAGTTCCGTCGCCGGCGGCGTGCCGTGGATGTACTCGCCGATGATCGCCCGCCAGGGAGCTTCCGCGCGGAGGTTCGCGAGCAGCCCGGCCAAGCCGAAGTTGATGCGCGTCAGGAAGACCATGCCTTCGGGGACGTTGCAGTGCTCGTTGATGCGCCCGCCGGGCCCCGTCGTCTGCGTGTTGCGGCGCACCATCTCGCCTGCCAGCTCCGGCGTGAACGCGACGCGCTCGTGGAGGATCGGCTCCCAGTACCAGTGCATGTGGTCGTACAGCTCGTCGGTTGTGAACGGCGCATCGGGCCGGATGATGCCGACCGCCTCGATGCCGCGGCGCCAGCCGTTACGGTCTTCGGCGTACAGCGCGCGCAACACGCGTTCGAACCCATCGACTGTCGCGGCGGAGAACTCGGCGACGCAGCCGTAGTCGACGAAGGCGACCGAGCCATCGTCCCGCAGCAGGTAGTTGCCGGGGTGCGGGTCGCCGTTGAAGAGGCGATGGCGGTAGATCGACCCGAAGGCGTAGCGGAAGACGATCTCGCCGATGCGGTTGCGCGCCGCCTGGTCGAGGGCGAGGGCGGCGGCGAACGGCCTCCCGCGCACAAGCTCCTGCACGAGCACGCGCGGCTTCGTCAACTCGTGGTAGACGCGCGGGACGTAGATGAACGCGTGCCCTTCGAACTCGTCGCGGAAGCGCTGCTGCCACGCCGCCTCGCGCAGGTAGTCAAGCTCGCCCAGGATGCCATCCTTGAGGTCGCGTACGATCGGCGCGGCGTCAAGCCCCTGCGAGAACTTCGCGCCGAGCGCGATGAGCATGCCGACGTTCGCCAGGTCGTGCTCGATCGCCTCGCGCACGCCGGGATACTGCACCTTGACCGCTACCGGCGTGCCGTCGCGCAGGACGGCGCGGTGCACCTGGCCGATCGACGCGGCGGCGAACGGCGGGCGCTCGAAGCGGCGGAAGAGCTGGTGCGGCGGGCGGCCGTACTCCTGCTCGAACACGTCTTCGACCAGGGTGTAGGCCATCGGCGGCGCGTCGGCCTGGAGCGCCGACAGCTCCGCGAGCATGCCGTCGGGCACGACCCCTGTCATCAGGGACAGGATCTGCCCGAACTTCATGACGGCGCCCTTCATCTCGCCCATCGTGCGGCGCACGTCCTCGGCGGTGCGCAGGGCGAACTGCTCGCGCGCCGCCTCGCGGCGGCGGCCGAACGTCGCGTAGGTGCCAGCCCAGCGCGCGGCGGTGCGTCCCGCCAGCGCGGCGGGGCGCAGCGACCGCGCGAGGCGGCCGCCGGTGACCGCGCGGCGCGGTCCCCGCATCACAGTCCGGTTCCCGGCTCAAATAGCACGACGTGCTCAAAGTATCGTGTTGCGCCGCTCCGTGAAAGCGCGCGGGCGCCGCCCTCAGCCATCGGACGCGCGTGGCCGCGCCCGAGGGTGCCGAAGATGGAGGGTCGCCAACATGCCGGCCGGGCCGGCTACGGCGTCCAGGTGATGGTGCCGCAGCGGCGGATCAGGTGGCCGCCGCCGGTGTTCGGGAACGCTGCGACCTCGATCAGCGCCCAGGTCGGCGCGCGGTTGGCCGGCGTGTCGGCCATCGTGACGAACTGGTTGACGCTGCCGGCGGTGACGGTGACGACACCGGTGATGGTCACGGCGCCGAGCGTGAACACCTCGGGCGCGCCCTCCGACTGCGGGCAGACGGCCGAGGTGCGCACCAGGTACAGGTAGCCGTTCATGCCGTAGGACGGCGGCGAGCCGAAGTCGTCGCCCCTGACGAAGAGGTTCACCTGGCCGGTGGGGGGCCAGACGTCGCCGGGGTCCGGCGCGTACGCGCGCAGGAAGGTGTTGTCCTGGCCGATGCCGCTGAGGTCGTTCGCGACGTGCAGGTTGCCGCTTGCGACCTGGCGGCAGCCCACGAGCGCCAGGCCAGCAACGGCCAGGGCAAGGAGCGCGATGTGAAGCGAGGAGCGGTGGCGAGTGCGGGGCAGGCGCATGCTGCGACCTCCATTCTTGGTCATCCCCAACAGTAACTGCGCCATTATGCCGGAATGCTGGTGTCAGAGCACCCGTGCGTGATCCCGCAGGCCGGGCCGGACGGCATGCCCGGACCACGAAGGCGACACGGGTCACGGTCAAACCGGCACAGGCGCCTCGCCGGCCAGCACTTCGAGGACGCGGAGCAGCACGTCGCGCCAGGCGTCACCGAGCAGCGCCATGTCGACGCGGAGGTGCGCCCGCCCGACGCTGACGCCATCCATCCGCTCGAGGTCGCGCCGTTGCGCTGGCGGCATCTCGGCCGTGATCTCGGCATCGTTCTGCGAGCGGACGAGCAGCACGGGCCGGCCGGTGGCGCGCTCCTCGCGGGCGATGGCGCTAACGCGCGCGCGCGCCGCCAGGGTGCGCACGCGGACGATGTACAGCAGGTTGCGCACCGGCATGGGTGGCGGCCCGAAACGGTCGTGTAGTTCCCGATCGAAGTCATCGGCCGCATCGGGCGCGCCGGCCGCGCCGGCCGACGCCATGCGCTGGTAGAGCGACAGCCGCAGGTTAAGGTCGCCGATGTAGCTCTCCGGGATGAATGCGGCGAGCGGCACATCGATCGTGACCGGCTGCTGGATCTTCGAAGGGGGAGGCGGCTCGCCCTTCGCGAGCGCCTTCAGTCCCTCGACCGCGTCGGCGAGCAGCTTGACGTAGAGGTCGAAGCCAACAGCGCCGATCTGGCCGCTCTGCTCCGCGCCGAGCAGGTTGCCAGCGCCACGGATCTCCAGGTCGTGCAGGGCGATCTGGAAGCCGGCGCCCAGCTCGGTGGCTTCGAAGATCGCTTGCAGCCGCTTCTGCGCGACGTCGCTCAGCGCGCGGTGCTTCTCGTACAGCAGGTAGGCGTAGGCGCGCGCCGCGCTGCGCCCGACGCGCCCGCGCAACTGGTAGAGCTGCGCCAGTCCGAAGCGGTCGGCGTTGTTGATGATGATCGTGTTGACGTTCGGGATGTCGAGCCCGGACTCGATGATCGTCGTGCAGACGAGCACGTCGGCATCGCCGGCGGTGAAGTCCAGCATGACGCGCTCGAGCTGGTCCTCGTGCATCTGCCCGTGGCCGACGAGAACGTCGGCTTCGGGGACGATCTCGCGGAGCTTTCGGGCGACCAGCTCGATGTTATGCACGCGGTTGTGCACGAAGTACACCTGGCCGCCGCGCTCGAGCTCGCGCATGATCGCTTCTCGCACGAGGCGGTCGTCGAACTCCGTCACGTAGGTCTTGATCGGCAGGCGCTCCTCCGGCGGCGTCTCGATGGTTGACATATCGCGGATGCCCGTGAGCGCCATGTTCAGCGTGCGCGGGATCGGCGTGGCGGTAAGCGTCAGCACGTCGACCTCGCGGCGCATCTGCTTCAGCCGCTCCTTGTGGGCGACGCCGAACCGTTGCTCCTCGTCGATCACCACGAGCCCAAGATTCTTGAACGACACGTCGCGCTGCAGCAGGCGGTGCGTGCCGATGACGATATCGACGGTGCCGGCTGCGGCCTCGCCGACGATGCGCCGCTGGTCGTGGTCGCTGCGGAAACGGGAGAGCATCTCCACCTTCACCGGGAAGCCGGCAAGGCGCTCGCGGAATGTGGTGAAGTGCTGCTGCGCGAGGACAGTGGTGGGGACGAGGACGGCGGCCTGCCTTCCGTCCATCACGGCCTTGAAGGCGGCGCGCACGGCGACCTCCGTCTTGCCGTAGCCGACGTCGCCGCAGACGAGCCGGTCCATCGGCCGCGTCTCTTCCATGTCGGTCTTGACGTCGCGGATGACGGCGACCTGGTCCGCGGTCTCGACGTAGGGGAACGAGGCCTCGAGCTCCGTCTGCCAGGCGGTGTCGGGGCCGAACGCATGGCCCTCGGCCACCTGGCGCGCTGCGTAGAGCTGGAGCAGCTCCCGCGCGAGCTCCTGCACCGCCCGCCGCACGCGCGCCTTGGCGCGCGGCCACTCCTGCGAGCCCAGGCGCGTCAGCGACGGCCGATGGTCGCCCGGGCCGACGTAGCGGCTGACGCGGTCCACCTGCTCGGTCGGCACGAAGAGGCGGTCGCCGTCGGCGTACTGCAGCTCGAGGTACTCGCGCTCGAAGTCCCCGGCGCCGCCGTCGCGTCCATCGGCACCGGTCGAACCGCCCGCAATGCGTTTGCGCACGAGGCCGGCGAACTTCGCGATGCCGTGCTCGATGTGGACGACGAACTCGCCCGGCTTGAGGTCGGCGAGGAGGGCCTCGCGCGAGGCGCCCTTGCGCGGTGGCGCCCGGCGTTGCTTGCTGAAGCCGAACACCTCGGCATCGGTCAGCAGCGTGAGGCCGGCGCCCTCTTCGCCGACCGACCAGCCATGTGGCAGCGAGCCGTGGATGATGGTCAGCGCGCCCCGCCCGAGCTTGGGCGCCGCGATCGCCTCGGCGACGTTCGCGTAGACGCCGTGCTCTTCGAGCAGCTCGGCGAGCCGGCTCGACTGCGTGGAGACGATGACGACCTGCTGGCCGCGGCGGAGCGTCTGCGCCAGCTCGCCCGCGAGGCCGCGCAGGCGGCCGCCGTACGCCGCTGCCGGCCCGAACGGCAGGCGCACGGCCGCGCCCTGCTCCGGCGACTCGGCCTCGCCCGTCGCCCAGCGCGAGAGGCTGAGGCGATGCGGGTGCGCGTCGATCGCATCGCGCAACCGTGGCCACGGGACATGCGGCTCCGGCAGGCCGCGTGGAAGCTCGTGCCGCAGTTCGAGCTCGCGGCGCGCCTCGCTGGCCTGCCCGTCGCGCTCGACCTGCACCGACGCGATGTCGGCGGGCTCGTCGAGGACGAGCAGCGTGTCCGGCGGCAGGTGGTCGAGCAGCGTCGCATGCAGCAAGAACGGCGCGTAGAAGCCGTCGCCCTCGAACGGCCCGCCCGCGCGCAGCGCCTCCAGGTCGCGCTCGAAGCGGTCGCGCGTGTCACCTGAAAGCCCGCCGGCCTGGAGCGCCGCCGCCAGCTCCCGCATCCGCCTGGCGTCCGTGGTCAGCTCGCGCGCCGGGCCGATGCGCACGGCCTCGCGCGGTCCCGACGAGCGCTGCGTCGCCGGGTCGAACGTGCGGATGCTTTCGACGTCGTCGCCGAACAGCTCGATGCGCAGCGGCTCGTCTTCGGACGGCGGCCACACGTCGATGATGCCGCCGCGGCGCGCGGCGTCGCCTGGCGCCGTGACCTCCGGCTCGAAGCGATAGCCGCCAGCGGCGAGCGCGCGCAGCAGGTCGTGCTGTGGCGTCCGCTCGCCACGCACGACGGCGACCGTCGCGCGTCGCGCCGCGTCGCCGGCGACCGTGTGCTGCGCGACGGCGGCGGCGCAGGCGACGATGACCGGCGGCGCGATCGCGGCTGCGGCCAGCGCATCGATCGCCTGCAGACGGCGGCGGACGTCGTCCGGGTCGGGCGCGAGGCGCTCGAAGGGCAATGCATCGCGCTCGGGGTAGAGGATGACCCGCAACGCGTCGGCGCCACCGAGCCACGACGTCAGCTCGTCGGCGAGCGCGTCGGCGTGCTGCGGGCGCGGCACGATGACCAGCATGGGACGGCTTGCATCGCGCGCGAGGGCCGCGAGGACGGCGGCCTTGGCGCCGTCGCTGACGCCGAGGAGCAACGGCCCCGCTTCCGACATGCGGCGGCGGAGGCGGTCGAGCCCGACCGCCTCGTCGATGACCGGCAGGAGGGCGGAGAGATCCATCTTCCGCCGTTCGGTCCCCGCGGCGCGGGGACAGCACAATCGGGGGCTGACCGAGCGATCAGCCCCTGCGCGGTGTCAGTGTAGCAAGCCGCGGATGCCTAGTCTGTCAGGAACTTCCCGGGGAGATCGGACTCAGGGACGTAGCCTGCAAGCTGCCGGAAGATCGCGCGGCACGTGCCGAATCGAGCCGGCGGTGGTTGGGGATGTGGAGCGTCTGGCGCGTGCCGTCGGGAAGGATGCGGCGCAGCTTCACGTGGCTGCCACGCTGGTGCACTACGGCAAAGCCAAACGATGCGAGGATCGCGATGACATCGTCGCCTGAGAGCTGGCGGAATCTAGGCAACAGCCGGTTCCAGCTCGAGCGAGACGACGATGACGGGATGAGACGCGAAGCCGAGCAAGGCCAGGTCCTCGTCCTCCAACGCCAGCGCGACCACTTCGCGTAAATTGGCCGCGACCTCGTCGAGCGTACTGCCCTGGGTCACCGCGTGGAGGTCCCGACACTCGGCCACGTACCCCGACTCGTCGCCGGGCCTGATGACCGCGTGGATCGTGTGCTGGAGGGTCAAGGTGCAGGCTCCTTGAACGTCGGTTCATTCTCACAGGCGGGTGGGCCGCGCCGCATCGCGCGCGAGGGCGGCGCGAGGTTGGCGGAGAGATCCATCCTGCGCGGCATCAGTGTAGCAGGCCCCGGATGGCGTCCTGCGATACTGCACTCATGGCAGTCACGAAGACGGCGCTCAGGCGCCCCGCGCACCGTGCTCAGTCCCAGGCGCCTGCCGGCGCGGCCGGGTTCACTCCCGGTTGTAGCGGTTCATCGCCGCCTCCACCCCCTCCGCGATGGCGTACTCGATCACCTCGATCGCGCGCTCGACACCCGCGTCCAAGCGCGCGCGCTCGTCCGGCGGCGGGTCGCTGAGCACCCACGACGCGACAGCCTCCGGGTCCCACGACGGCTCGCCGCGCACGACCGGCCGGCCGATGCCGATGCGGATGCGCGGGAAGCGGTCGGTGCCGCTGACGTCGATGATGTGCTTGAGCCCCTTCTGCCCGCCGGCGCCGCCCCTGGCACGGATGCGCACCTTGCCGGCCGGCAGGTCGAGGTGGTCGCAGACCACGAGCAGCTCACCCGCATCGTCGAGCCCGAGGCGGTCCACCAGGGCCTTCACCGCCTTGCCGCTGTCGTTGTTGAAGGTGCGTGGCTTGGCGACGGCCACGCGCCGGCCCGCGACCTCGCCCTCCGCGAGCTGATACAGCCCGGTCTTCGCGCTGAACGCCATGCCGTGACGGCGGGCGAGGCGGTTCATCGTCCAGAAGCCGACGTTGCGGCGGTTGCCCGCGTACTCGCCGCCCGGATTGCCAAGTCCGACGATCAGCCGGATGGCGCCGGGCCCGCGTACCTCGTCGAGCGCTTGCTCCGGCTGTGCGCGGCCTGCCAGCCGCCGCACGAAGCTCATCGGTCCTTCCTGGCCGGGCGCAGGGGCACAATCGCGGCCGGCTTGCTGCGCCGCCGGGGCTGCTGTACGTCGTCGAGCAGGCGCTCCATCGCCCCGCGCGGCCACGGGGCGTCGGCGGCGAGCAGCCGCAACAGGCGGAGGTCTTCCACGAGCTGCTCCAGCGTCACGTCGGGGAGGCGATGCACGCGCAGGCGGCGCAGCACGCGCCGCAGCCGCACGATGCCAGGAGCGCGCGCCGGCGGCCGCTCGGTACGGTCCGTGGGGGAGAGCCGCGCCGCGAGCGCCGCGAGCGCGTCGGAACTCGGCGGCAGGCCGAGCTCGTGGCGGATCAGGGCGGTGTACGGGGCTACCCCCTCGGCGGCCGCGACCTCGACGATCGCCAGGGCGAGCCGGTCGAGCCGCGGATGGTCGCTGTGGACGGGAAAGACGTCGCCCGGCTCGATCGGCAGCGGCGTCTGCGCGAGGATCCGGCCGCAGCCGTAGGCGGCCATGCGCTGCGGTGCCAGCGTCAGCGCCTCGATGCGATCCGGCAGGGAGAGCTTCGCGAGCTTGCCCAGCGGGTGTACGGCGGGCGAACCCGGCACACAGATCGCCGTCGCCTCCGGCGCTCCGCCGAGGCGCGGGCGGCTCGCGAGCAGGACGATGCGAAACTCCTCCGGAGGCTCGAGCGGCGGAAACGCCCGCTGACGCTCGGCGTAGACCACGCTGCCCAGGTGCACCACGCGATGCGCGTCGTGCACCGCGAACTGCCAGGTGCGCTCCCTCATGGGGCGATGATAACAGGCGGGCGCCGCCCACACGCGGGCGCGCCCGTTAGGGAGCCGTGACGAGCCTCGCGGCGCGCGAGCGCTCCACAACCGCCGGCAGCGCTTCCAGCACCCGGTCGATCTCCTCCGCGGTCGTCTCGTGCCCGAGGCTGAAGCGTAACGTCGACACCGCCCGGTCGAGCGGAAGGCCAATCGCCAGCAGCACGTGGGAGGGCTCGACGGTCGTGCCGCCGCATGCGGAGCCCGCGCTGCAGGCAATGCCCTCCGCGTCGAGCGCGCGGATCAGGTCCTGCGCGTCTGCCCCCTCGAAGCTGATACTGACGTTGTTCGCGAGGCGCTGCTCGGGGTGCCCGTTCAGCGCGCTGCCGGGGATCGACGAGAGGATGCCGGACCGGAGCCGCGCCGCCAGGGCGGCGGTCCGGGCGCGGTCCACCTCGAGGTGCTCCTGCGTCAGCCGGAGCGCTTCGGCGGTGCCGACGATGCCCGCCACGTTCTCGGTGCCGGCGCGGCGCTGGCGCTCCTGGCCGCCGCCGTTCTGCTGCGCGAGGAATGGGACGCCGCGCCGCAGGTAGAGGACGCCCATCCCCTTCGGGCCGCGGAACTTGTGCGCCGCCAGGCTCAGCAGGTCGACGCCCAGCTCGGGCAGGCGGAGCGCGATCGAGTTGGGCGCCTGCACCGCGTCGGTGTGGAACGGGATGCGCGTCCGCAGCGCCCGCGCGCGCTCGGCGACGACCGCCGCGATCGCGGCGATGGGCTGGATGGTGCCGATCTCGTTGTTCGCGGTCATGATGCTGACGAGCACCGTGCGCGCGGTGATCGCCTGCGCGATGTCGGCGGGGTCCACGAGCCCGTAGCGGTCGACGGGGACGTGGCTGACATCGAAGCCGAAGCGCTCGAGATACTCGCAGGCGTGGAGCACGGCGTGATGCTCGATCGTCGAGGTAACGATGTGGTCCCCGGCGCGCGCCTTCTTCTGCGCGAAGGCGACGCCCTTGATGGCGGTGTTGATCGATTCGGTGCCGGCGCCCGTGAAGACGACCTCGGTCGGGCGGCAGCCGAGCACGCCCGCGACCGTGCGGCGCGCGCGCTGGACCGCGCCTGCCGCCTCGCGCCCCAGCGCGTAGGTGGTCGACGGGTTGCCGTACGCCGACGTCAGGTAGGGCATCATCGCATCGAGGACGCGCGGGTGCAGGGGCGTTGTGGCGGCGTGGTCGAGGTAGACGAGATCCTGCATGGGCTCGGCTTAGAGCGTACCGGTGGTGCTGGAAGAAGTAAAGCGGGCGTGTGCGGACCTGCGCGGAGCGGGGACGCGGAGCGCGGGCGTCCCATAGCGCGCGATGGCGCGGCGGCACGCATGACGCACATCACACGTAGCGGCACAACGCTTTGTGCCCCTACGTCGTCGAGCGTCACGCTCCCGACCGCCGCCGAAGACCGCCCGTTGTGGGTTGCGCCCCGGCGAGAGGCCTACACCGGCCGCCCGGGCGGCGTGCCGCGAAACGACGCAAGGGCGTCGGGCAGCCCCGGGAACTGCGGCAGCGCGCGCACCGGGCGGCCCTCGCGGAGGATGCGGATGGCGCGCGGGAGCATGGGGAGCAGGTCGCCGGCGAGCAGGCCGCGGTCGCCGAGGTCGTCGCGCAGCTCTTCGGCGGCCATCCCGTGCACGTAGACGCCGCACGCTGCCGCTTCGAACGGCTCCATGCCCTGCGCCACGAGCCCGGCGATGGCGCCCGCGAGCACGTCGCCGGTGCCGGCGCTCGCCAGCAAGGGGTTCGCGTGCGGGCTGATCGCCGCGCGGCCATCGGGCGAGGCGACCACCGTGTGCGCGCCCTTCAGCACGACCGTCTGCCCCCACTGCGCGGCGGCGCGCAAGGCGATTCCCAGCCGGTCGTCTTGCACGTCGGCGACGGTGCACCCGAGGAGCCGCGACATCTCGCCGGGGTGCGGCGTCAGGATGCAGCGCGCCGGCAGCCGCCCGCTCCAACCTTCGATCGGCGCGAGCGCGTTCAGCGCGTCGGCGTCCACGACGCACCCGCGCACCGTGCCGGTGACCGCGCGCAACACGTCGTCGACGAGCGCCCGCGTCTCGCGATCCTGTCCAAGGCCCGGGCCAATCAACAGCACGTCGTAGCCGGCGAGCGCTTCGGCGATCGCGTCGGCAGGCTGGGCCGGCTGGTCGCCGTCGAGCAGCAGGTACGTGGCCTCGGCAAGCGCGGGCGCGACCATGGCCTGCACGCGCAAGGTGCATGCCAGCGTGACGAGCCCCGCGCCCGCGCGATAGCACGCCGTCGCGGCAAGCCGCGCGGCCCCGACGTACTGCGCCGAGCCGGCGACGGCGAGCACGCGCCCGAACGTGCCCTTGTTGGCTCCGGCCGGGCGCGGCGCCAGGCGGTCACGCACCCAGGTGGAGCCCACCAGCTCGATGGGCAGCGGCCGTCCGACGTCCTTCGGCAGGCCGATGTCGACGACCTGCATGGCCCCGGCGTACTCGGAGCCGGGGAGGGTGTAGAGCCCGACCTTCGCGAGCCCGAACGTCACCGTCAGGTCCGCGCGCACGGCCAGCGGGTCGGCGCGTCCGGAGTCCGCGTCGACGCCGGTCGGCAGGTCGACCGCCACGACGCGCGGCGGCGCCGGGCCGTCGAGCGCCCGCCGCAGCCGCATCAGGATGTCGGCCAGCGCACCCTCGATCGGGCGGCTGCGGCCGGTGCCGAGCAGCGCGTCGACCACCAGCTCGGCCTTGTCGACCGCTTCGTCGAGCGCGGTGTAGCCGACATCGCCGGGCGCGTCGTAGACGGGCACGCCGCGCTCGCGCAGAGGGGCGAGGTTGGGATCCGACGGGTCGCGCGCGGCGAGCAGATAGACGACGACATCGGCATCCCACTCCGCCAGGTGGCGCGCCGCGACGAGGCCGTCGCCGCCGTTGTTGCCCGGACCGGCGAGGACGAGGATGCGCCGCCCGGCGACGACACCGAGCATCAGCCAGGCCTCCTGGGCGACCGCGAGCCCGGCGGCCTGCATCAGCTCGTCGAGCGATGTCCCTGCCCGGACCGCTTGCTGCTCGAGTGCGCGCATCTGCCCCGCCGTCACGAGCTTCACAGCCGCCCGCGCTCCTTCAGCCAGGAGACGAGGCGCGCGCGATGCTCCTGGCGGTCGATCGGTGCGTCGTCGGCGGCGCCGACGACAGCGGCGATCGCGAGGTCGTGCGAGTGCGTCAGGCTGACATCGACGCCGCGCAGGCCGATGCGCTCGGCGCGCTGCTGCGCCTGCCCGTGCAGGTAGACCAGCGGCTTGCCGCGCTGGTTTGGCAGGATCTCGATCTCCCGCCAGGCGAGTCCGCGCGCGCCCGTCCCGAGCGCCTTCATCACCGCCTCCTTCGCGGCGAAGCGCGCCGCGAGCTCCGAGACGCGGCCGCGGCAGAACGCCACTTCCTCGGGCGTATACACACGGTCGAGGAAACGCCGCGGATGCCGGGCGAGCACGCCCGCCACGCGGGCGAGCTCGATGATATCGATGCCGACGGCGTACTCCATGCCGCGATTGTACGCGCGCGCCCGCCGCGGCGGAATGCCGCCGCTGCGGTGGGCCTGCGATACACTGAGCACGCCACATCGCCGCTGGAGACGGAGCACCATGACCGCCGTCATCATCGACGGGAACGCGATCGCGCAGCAGGTCCGCGAGGAGCTGCGCGCGGAGATCGAGCGGCTGCACGCCAGCGATATCGAGCCCGGCCTCGCCGTGGTGCTCGTGGGCGAGGATCCGGCGTCCGTCTCGTACGTGCGCGGCAAGACGCGGGACGCCGCCGGGATCGGCATCCGCTCCGAGACCGTCCGGCTGCCGGCGGAGATCACGCAGGACGAGCTACTGTGTATCGTCGATGACCTGAACCACGACCCACGCTGGCACGGCATCATCGTGCAGGTGCCGCTGCCGCACCACATCGACGAGGCCGCCGTCGCCTCGGCCGTGGCGCCGGAGAAAGACGTCGACGGCCTCAACCCCCTCAATCTGGGACGGCTGTTCCGCGGCGAGCCCGCGCTTCTCTCGTGCACGCCGCTCGGCATCCAGGAATTGCTGCTGCGCAGCGGCCACGACCCCGCCGGCAAGCACGTCGTCATCTGCGGCCGCTCGAATCTGGTCGGCAAGCCACTCGCCGGGCTGCTGTTGCGGAAGGCGCCGGGCGGCAACGCGACGGTGACGGTCTGCCACACAGCTACACCGGACATCGGCGCCCACACGCGGCGCGCCGACATCGTCGTCGCGGCGATGGGACGGCCGCGCGCGATCACCGCCGACATGGTGCGCGCGGGCGCGGTCGTGATCGATGTCGGGGTCAACCGCGTGCCGGACGCGACCCGGAAGAGCGGCTGGCGGCTCGTCGGCGACGTCGATTTCGATGCCGTCTCGCGGAAGGCGGCGGCGATCACGCCGGTGCCCGGTGGCGTCGGGCCGATGACGCGCGCGATGCTCCTCGCGAACACCGTGATCGCGGCCAGAGACACTCCCGCAACCGCGACCTGACCGATGGGAGCGCGGGATAGCAAGAAGCCGGCCCTCCTGCCGCCGGCTTCTCTTCGTGCGCCGTGGTCCGCCCGATGCCAGTGACTCAGGGAGGAGCGGCTGGCCATGCCGCTCCCGGGACCGCCCCGCGCTCGTCGCTCCCCCGCCAAAGGGGCACCGATGTGCATGCGATGCGAGCGGGGCGGCCCCTCCCGGGACCCCCAGACCAGGACTCGGCCTCCGCGCGACCGGTACGACGGCCCGCGCGGAGCAACGTGTGGCCACCTGCGACGTTCACGGGCCGATCTGCCCCAATGCCTCTTGCCAACCGGTGAACTCTATTGCATGATGTGTACGTGCTGATTGCCACAACAGGTGAGTCAGTTCGTGAAATCCAGCACATGATCTAGAAACCGTGATTCTAGACGCCTGATTACATATACATGTATTGTAATTCCTTATCCGTACCTGTCAAGACCCCCGCTGGACGAAATTTCCGGGTTCGAGGGAGCCGAGGGAGGCGATGCTGATGGGCCAGACATGGGGCTTTCTGACGAATCACGCCCTCGTCCTGATCTTCGTGGTCCGCCATCACGATTCGACGGTCCGCGAGATCTCGGCCGGCGTCGGCGTCACAGACCGCGCTACCCTCGCGATCCTGCGGGAGCTCGACGGCGAGGGCATCGTGCACCGGCACCGCGACGGGCGGCGCAACACGTACTCCGTGGACTTTGACCGCCTGGCTGCCTACCGGCGCCACGGCACGGTCGCGCTGACACCGCGGGCGTTCGTCGATGGGCTCATCGGCACGCTGTTGGCGATCTCGAACTACCACGGCAACGGGACGGGCAAGGTGGACCCGGCAACGCTCGACTCCGGCGCTTTGGAGCCGCGGCTCGGGCGCTGGGGGTTCTTCACGAACCACGCCCTCCTCCTGCTCTCGATCGCGCTCGACCACACGAACACCGTCCGTGAGATGGCGGCGGCGCTCGGACTCACCGAGCGCGCCGTCGTGGTGATCCTGAATCAGCTTGAAGCCGAAGGGATCATCGAGCGGCGGCGGCTGGGGCGCCGGAACGAGTACGAGATCAACTTCACGGGCGTGCGCCGCTTCCAGCGCTGGTCGCCGGGCGAATGGAAGCTGCCCCCCGAGCTGATCGACGTCGCGGTAAAGGGGCTGCAGGCGCTGAGCGGCGAAGTCGGCAGCGAGCGCAGGCAGAGGTGAGGCCGACCAGCCCGCCTTCGACCGTCAGCCCCGCATGCGCCCGGTGCGGTGGCGCCTACCCGACGCCGGCCTGCTCGCGCTCAGCGACGGGCTTGGGCTCCGGCTCGCTGACCTGGTTGCGCTCGTAGTAGAGGCGGACCAGGGCGTCCGCCAGCTTCTTCGAGTCGTGGCGGTAGCGGTGCTGCTCATCCACGACGTCCGCCTTGACAACGCGCGCGCCGTTGAGCGCCAGCTCGTCCACCTTCACCGGCTGTGAGTGCCACTCTTCGGGCAACACGGCGTCGGTGTTGCTGTTGGCGAGCACGAAGTCGAAGGACGCGCTGCCCTTGAGGTGCTCCTTGAGGGTCTTGTAGTGGTCGCTGACCCGGAAGTCGTCGGTCTCGCCGTGCTGCGTGGCGACGTTGCAGACGTAGATCTTGAGCGCGGGCGAGACCTCGATCGCGCGGCGGATGCCCTCGACGAGCATGTTCGGCAGTACGCTCGTCATCAGGCTGCCCGGCCCGCAGACGATCAGGTCGGCCTGCAGGATCGCCCGGATGGCGTCAGGATTCGCCTGGATCGTGGGCGGGTCGAGAAAGATCTCCTTGACGTGCCCGTGGTCGGTGATGCTGGACTCGCCGCGGACGACCTGGCCGTCTTCGGTCCGGGCGCAGATCGTGAGGGCGGAGAGCGTGGCGGGCAGGATCTGGCCGCGCACCGCGAGGACGCGGCTGGTCTCGCGCACGGCCTCCTCGAAGTTACCAGCGACCTCGGTCATGGCGACGATGAAGAGGTTGCCGAAGCTGTGGCCGCCGAGCCCCTCACCCTCCTCGAACCGGTACTCGAAGAGGCGGGACATGAGCGGCTCGGCATCGGCGAGCGCGGCGATGTTCTTGCGGATGTCGCCGGGAGGCAGCACGCCCAGCTCGCGCTGGAGGCGCCCGGAGCTGCCGCCGTCATCGGCGATCGAGACGATGGCGGTGATGTTGCCGGTGTACTCCTTGAGGCCGCGCAGCAGCGTCGAGAGGCCGGTGCCGCCGCCGATCGCCACGATCTTCGGGCCGCGCCGCAGGTAGCGGTGGTTGTAGATGATGTCAACGATGCTCTCGTTGCGCTCCGGCTTGATGAACGCGGAGAGCAGCGAGGAGTTGAGCTTCCACACCGAGAAGCCGATCAGCCCGAAGGCGGCACAGACAAAGAGGATGCCCCGGAAGATGCGCGGCAGGAACTGCAGCGTGACGTAGTACATGAACGCGGGGAAGGTGTAGGAGACGTAGACCTCGCGCAGGAAGTAGCCAAAGCCGAGGCCCATCACCGCCACGCCGATCAGCAGCAGCAGCAGCCACCGCTTGATGTGCATGCCGAAGTAGAACCACTTGATGAAACTGGGATCCCGGATCAGGCCGCGCATGCGAACCGCCGGTCCTGACCCGCGTGGAAGCGGACTCCCCGATGCTGCAACGTCCTATGCCTTCTCCTGGAGCTTCGCCGTAAGCATGCCGGTGAGGGTCGCCGGGTTGGCGCGGCCGCGCGACTCGCGCATCGCCTGCCCCACCAGGAACTTCAGCGCCTCCTGCTTCCCTGCTCGATATTCGGCGACCGGCTTCGGGTTCGCCGCAAGCACCCGGTCGACGATGCCGGCGATCTCATCCTGACCGCTGATCTGCTCGAGACCCAGCTCGCGCACGACGTCCGCGGGCGCCCGGCCCGAGCGGAACATCTCTTCAAAGATGGCCTTCGCGCTCTTGCCGGAGAGCGTCCCGTCCTCAATCAGGGCGATCATAGCATACAGGTCGGCGGGAGCGACGCGGGCGTCGTCGATTTCCAATCCGGAGGCGTTGAGCAGCCGCGCGAAGTCGCCGATCATCCAGTTGGCGATATCGCGAGCGCAGGTACGGAACGCGGCCTCGTCCTTCGCCCGGCCCGAGGCGACGGCGCGCTCGTAGTAGTCGGCGCGTGCGCGCGTCTCCGTCAGCAGCGCGGCGTCGTAACGGGGCAGGCCGTACTCGCGCTCGAAGCGGCGCACGCGGGCGTCCGGGAGCTCGGGGAGCTGCGCGCGGATCGCCTCGACCTGTGCGGGCGAGTGTGTGACGGGCGGCAGGTCCGGCTCCGGGAAGTAGCGGTAATCGTGCGCCTCCTCCTTCGATCGCTGGCTCACCGTGCCGGCCTCGCCCTCGACCCAGCCGCGCGTCTCCTGCGGGATGCGCTCGCCGGCGTCGAGCGCGCGGGCCTGGCGCTCGACCTCGAAGCGCAGGGCGTTGTACACCGCGCGGAAGCTGTTCATGTTCTTCACTTCGACCTTGGCGCCCAGCCCCGGCGCACCGGCGGGCCGCAGCGAGACGTTGGCGTCGCAGCGGAAGTTGCCTTCCTCCATGTTCGCCTTGCTGACGCCGATGTAGCGCAGGATCTGGCGGAGCTTCACCAGGTAGGCTCGCGCCTCGTCCGGCGAGCGCATATCCGGCTCGCTGACGATCTCCATCAGCGGCACGCCCGAGCGGTTCATGTCGATCAGCGAGTAGCTTTCACCCGACGGGTCGGTGCGGTGCGTCAGCCGTGCCGTGTCCTCCTCCAGGTGGACACGCGTGATGCCGACGCGGCGGGGCTCCTTGCCCTCGACCTCGATCTCGAGCCAGCCGTGCTGCGAGAGCGGCAGGTCGTACTGCGAGATCTGGTAGCCCTTGAGGAGGTCGGGGTACGGGTAGTTCTTGCGGTCGAACTTCGCGAACGGCGGGATCGTGCAGTTGAGCGCCAGCGCCGTCATCACGGTGTACTCGATGGCCTTCTCATTGATGACGGGCAGCACGCCGGGCAGCGCCATGCAGACGGGACAGACGTGCGTGTTCGGGGGCGCGTCGGCGTAGTCCGCGCTGCAGCCGCAGAACATCTTGCGCGCCGTCTGGAGCTGGACGTGCACTTCGAGGCCGATGACGGTCTCGTAGCCGGTGGTTGGTGCGGAAGTCATACGTAGCGTGAGAGCCTGCGGGCATGATACCAGCGGCGGATCGTGGTCACAATCGATCGCCGGGCACCGGCAGTCACGCTCGATGTCAAGGCGCGGCCTCGCGGGCGGGTTGCGCGCTGGCGGGACCTGCCTCCGGCGCGCGGAACAGCTCGTCCAGCAGCGTTGGCAACTCCTCGGCGAGCTGGGAGCGCGCCACCACGAGGTCGGCGCCGGCCTCGCGCGCGGCCCGCAGCGCCACCGCGTCGGTGTGGCGCCCGAAGGCGAGCACGCGTGCGCCGGCCCGTTTCGCAGGCCCGATGATCGCCCGGGCGTCGAGGCCCTGCGCCTGCAGGTCGATGACGGCGAGCGTGGCGCCGCTGGCGAGCGCGTCGAGGCAGGCGGCCTGCGAGGCGGGCACCCTCACGTCAAGCCCGCGGCCGCGGAGGGCGGCTTCGATGCGGCTCTGGAACAGCAGCTCCGGCACGGCGAGGACGGCGATGGGGCTCACGGGGAGATCGTACACCACCGCGAGCTCGCTCGCCGCGCGTGTCGTGGCTCGTGCCAGCAGATAGAATGGGCGCGGCGAAGGTCCCATCCTTCGAGTCCGAAGCGCCGCGTCGGCTCGGAACGTCAACAGCATGAACATCCCGGTGATCCTCGGCGTCCTGATTGCGCTCAGCATGCTCGCGGTGCTTGCCGTGATGGCGCTCGACGCGTTCGGCTGCGGGACGATGCGGCGCTTCCTCGCCGGTCACCCGGACGAGCCGCCGCCGCAGGGCGATGACCGCGACGCCCCCTGAGCCCGCCGTGCGCAGGAGCGTCGCCCCGCGTTTGTCGGCGCCGGGCCGCGGCGGGTACGATCGTGTCGATGCGACGCGGGCCGGGGTGGCGAAATCGGCAGACGCAGCGGACTTAAAATCCGCCGGGCGCAAGCCCGTGTGGGTTCGACCCCCACCCCCGGCACCAGTGCTGGCCTGACCCACCGGCGACAAGGGTGGGTTCGATGTCAATGGCTCCCGGTGGATCGAGAGCCTGCGCTACGCGCGGGGCGCACCGCCTCAGCCGGCGCACAGCACGAAAGGACGGCGAAGATGCGTGCAGGCAGCTTCCGTGGCTTCGAGGTGGCGTTCCACGACCCAGGCATCGCGCTGGTCACGTTCAACCAGCCGGAGCGGCTGAACGGCATGACGCAGGGGATGAAGCGCGACCTCATCGAGACGATCACGCAGGCGCAGATGGACGACGGCGTGCGCGTGCTCGTCTTCACCGGCACGGGCCGCGCGTTCTCGGCGGGCGACGACGTGACCGGCCGGCCGCCGCCATCCGGCGCGGAGCAGCTCGTGCCGGACATCCCCGGCGGGCACCGCGACGCGATGGGCACGTACGATGGGCTGCGCTGGCTATCGCAGCCGCTCAACGTCGCGCTGCGCAATCTCGACAAGCTGACGGTCGCCGCGATCAACGGCGTCGCTATCCAGACCGGCTTCTCGCTGGCGCTGTGCTGCGACTTCCGCATCGCGTCGAGCGACGCGCGCATGGGCAGCGGCACGCTGCGCTTCGGGCTGATGCCCGACGAGGGCGGGCAGTTCCTGCTCGTGCAGCTCCTGGGCGTCGCGCGGGCGATGGACTTCCTGATGCGCAACCGCATCGTGCCCGCGCACGAGGCGCTGACGCTCGGCCTGGTGCACCAGGTGGTGCCGCCCGAGGAGCTCCACGAGCGCGCGATGGATCTGGCGCGGGAGCTGGCGGAGGGGCCGCAGGTGGCGATGCGCCTGCTCAAGCGTTCGGTCTACAACGCGGCGGAGACGTCGTTCGCGCAGGCGCTCGACGACATCGCGGCAAAGACGGCCGTGAGCGACCATCACGAGGACGCGCGCGAAGGCATCGCGGCGTTCCGGGAGAAGCGCGCGCCGCGCTTCAATGCATGGCTCGAAGGGAAGCGGCCCGGCGGCTAACCGCCCGGCCTCGGTAGCGGCACGATGCCGTTCGAGCCGCTGGCGCCGGGGTCGGCGTCGAGCGCATTGACCGGGCCGCCGGAGCGCTGCTTGCCGCTGATCTCCTCGACCTCGATCTCGACGATGCGCACAGCCTTCAGCTCATCGTCGGTGACGGCGCGGTAGGCCTGGCCCGGCGCGCGGCCGGGGAAGTAGCGGGCAATGAGGGCGTGCGCGAGTTCGGCGTTCGCGGCGCGGCCCCGCACCGGCTTGCCCCGCCCGAAGACGACGACGCTGCGATAGTTCATCGAGTGCGAGGACGCGGCCTTCGACGCGACGAGGCTGTCGAGCAGCGTGACGGTAACGCACACGGGCGCGCCGGACGCGAGGTGCCTGACGGTGCGGCTGCCCTTCGAGCCGTGCAGGAAGAGCCGGCCATCGCGGTACAGGTAGGACATGGGGATCACGTACGGCTGGCCGTCCTCGACGAAGCCGACGTGCGCGACGAGGCCGTCGGCGAGGATGCCGTCGATCTGAGCGCGGCCGCTGACTGCGCGCTTCGCGTAGCGGATCAGCTTCGCGCGGCGCGACGGTGCGGCAGGGCGGCGGTCTCGATCCTGCGCGATCAGCCGGAGGCCTGCTTCGTCCAGGTGGCGAGGTCGAAGTAGTCGCGCCAGGCGGCGATCTTGCCGTCGCGCACCTCGAAGGCGCCCATGACCGGCAGCGTCACGGTGCGCTCGCCCATGCGGAACGTGTCGACGCGCTCGGTCAGCACCACGTCGCCTGCGGCGGCGATATGGTTGATCTCGAACCGCACGCTGGAGGCGGGCGCGAGGATGATCCCGAGCAGCGCCGTGATCGCGTCCTTGCCGGCAGCGGGCTGCATCGGCATGTTGTGGTAGACGGCGTCGTCCGCGAAGGCGTCGAGGATGCGCTGCTGGTCGCGTGCTTCCCAGGCGGCGCAGAAGTCGCGCACCACCTGCACCGGGTCGGTCATGGGGTTCCTCCTTCGTGATGCGCGATGATACCGGCGGACGCGGGCAGCCCGCCATCCGCAATCGACCTCCCCTCCCTCCCTTGTGGGAGAGGGGCCGGGGGTGCGGGCCACTATGCGTCCTTCGCGTGCCGGTAGTACACGACGTCGACGTCGCTCAGCGTCACCATGCCGTCCCCGACCATCTCGTCGACCAGCGGCAGGATGCGCGCGATGCGGTCGGCGCGGTCGACGGCTTCGACGACGAGCGGCAGGTCCTCCGACAGGCGCAGGATGTGCGCGGTGTGGATGCGGCTGTTGGCGCCGAAGCCCTCGACGGCGCGCGTGACGGTGGCGCCGGCGAGCCCTTCGGCGCGCAGGCGCTCGACGAGCGCCAGCGAGAGCGGGCGGCCGTGCCACTTGTCGGACTCGCCGATGTAGATCTTGAGCAGCTTCGCCGGTCCGGTGATGTCCATGTCGGCGCCTCCCGCGGTGGGCCCGCCGGTCACAGTGCCCGCCCGAGCACCGTGCCGAGGTAGACAGCGAGCAGTCCGCAGGCGAGACTGCCGCCGAGGTTGAGCGACGCACCGGCTACGTCGCGCAGTTCGAGCATCTGGAGCGACTCCCACTGCCAGGTCGAGAACGTCGTGAAGGCGCCCAGGAAGCCCGTCGCGACGAGCACGCGCAGGTGCGCGGGCCAGAGGAAGCGCTCTTCGCTCAGCGTCAGGAAGAGGCCGATGGCGAAGGCGCCGACGATGTTGACGACGAAGACGCCCAGGCCAGGCGTGGGCACCGCGTCGCTGATCCAGCCGGTCATGAAGTAGCGGGCCAGGGTGCCGAGCGAGCCGCCGAGGACAAGGTAGACGATGTTCATCCGCAACCGAACGGGCCCCTACCCCGAGGGTAGGAGCTATCAGCCCTCACGGGCGGTTCAGGCGAGCTCCATCGCCTCCTGCCGGGGAATGCGCCAGTCTAGACAGCGGGCGCGCGCCCGCGCAAGCGAGCGCTTCCGCGCCAACTTCTCACGTGGCCCTTGACAGCAGACAGGGATATCGATTAATATCCATGTATGGTGAGGAAAAGGAAGGGGATCCCGGCGACCGAAGTGCGCGTGCATCTGGGCGAAGCGCTCAAGGCGGTGGAGGAAGAGGACCTCGTCATCGAGAAGGGAGGCGTGCCGGTCGCCATCCTCACGAAGTACGTGCCGGCAGGGGAGGCGAGCATGGCGGTCGCCACAGAGTACGAGAGGGCGGTCTCGAAGCGCGCGGAGCCGGGCGGCATCGAGCGCATGACCGCCGCGATGGCGCGCGGCTGGGCTGCCATCGATGCGGACGAGTTCATCGAGGATGTCTATCGCGCGCGCGAGGAAGGCGCGTCGAACCGCGAGGTGACGCTCGACGGTGATGAAGGCGAGGCCGATGAAGGCGAGCTACCTGATCGACACGGACGTGTGTATCGACGCCCTCCGGCCCCGGACCTCCGCGTCGCTGATGGACCAGGTCCGGAGTATCGCGTCTGACGGCGCCGCCATCAGCGTGATCACGTACGGCGAGGTGTACGAGGGCATCCTCTTCTCGCGCCAGCGGGCGCAGAACCTGCAGCGCTGGCGCGAGTTCATCGCGCCGCTCGACGTCATCGGCGTGACGGCGGGGATCGCGGAGGTCTGGGCGGAGATCCGCGGCACGCTCCGGCGCCGCGCGCTCACCACGCCGGACAACGACCTGCTGATCGCGGCAACCGCGCTCCACTTCGACATGGCCGTGCTGACCAGGAACGTGCGGCACTTCGCGCGCGTCGACGGGTTGCGCGTCGTCGCGCTGGCGGCAGACCCGGGTTAGCCTGGGAGCCCACACGGGGCGACGGACGACGGACGACAGACAACACACGACAGACAACAGACAACAGACAACAGGGCCGCGGCTAGTGTAATTCGGCGCTGATCCGCGTATGCTGTGCGGCGGCAGCTGATTGGCCCGCGCGCGCCGCTACCAGATGCCGAGCTGCATCTTGACGTCGTCCGAGGCCATGGTGCGGGGGTCCCAGGGCGGCGAGAAGGTGAGCTTGCCGACGACGCGCTTGACGCCGGGCAGGTCGATCAGCACGTCCTGGATCTGGCCGTCGATCACGGGGCCGAGCGGGCAGCCGGGGCTGGTGAGGGTGTAGGTGACCTCGACCTCGCCGTCGTCGGCGACGTTGACGCCGTAGACGAGACCCAGCTCCACGATGCTCATGTGGATCTCCGGGTCGAAGACGTCCTTCAGTCGTTCCATGATCAGGTCTTCGGACAGCAGGCCTTTGACGGACATAATGTGATCCCTCCGTGCTTCGCGGTGCCGCCGGACGGGGCGCGGCGAGTGGCGCGCCCTACGTTCAGCTTCAGGGTCTCTCTTGCGTACGGCTCACCCCTTTGTTGTTTGCTGTGTGCCGATTGTCGTGGCGCGCAGCGCCTCCTACATCTCCTCGTGCTGCACGGCGCCGTTGCCCCGCTCGTGCTGCCTGATGCCGTCTTCGAGCGTGTGCCAGGCGAGGGTGGCGCACTTGACGCGGACGGCGAACCTGGCGACGCCCTGGAGCGCCTCGAGGTCGCCGAGGTCCTCCGGCACGGCCGCGTCGGCGTTGGTGAGCATGTGGTTGAACTCGGCGGAGAGGCGGCGGATCTCGGCGATCGGCTTGCCTTCGACGAGGTCCGACATCATCGAACCGGACGCCTGGCTGATCGAGCAGCCGCGGCCGCTGATCGACAGGCCGGCGAGCGTGTCGCCCTCGAAGTCGAGCTGCATCGCCACTTCGTCGCCGCAGACCGGGTTGTAGCCTTCGGCGACCACGTCGGGCTCGGGCAGCGGCTCGCGGTGGTGCGGGTGCTTGTAGTGGTCGAGGATCAGCTCTCGGTAGAGCTCATCGAGCACCGGCTCTGGCTGTGCTGACATTCCCGAACATCCTGTCCGCCACGGCGAGCGCCTCGACGAGCGCATCCACCTCTTCCCTTCGATTGTACAGGTAGAAGCTGGCCCGCGCCGTGGCCACGACGTCGAGGCGGCGCATGAGAGGCTGCGCGCAGTGGTGGCCGGCGCGGATGGCGATGCCCTCGGCGTCGAGCACCTGGCTCAGGTCGTGCGGGTGGAGCTCGCCGTAGTTGAAGGCGACCGCGCCGCCCTTGTCCGCGGCGTCCCGGGGGCCGTAGAGCGTGACGCCCTCGACGGCGCCCAGCGCGTCGATCGCGTACTGGGTGATGGCGATCTCGTGCGCGCGGACGGCGTCCATACCGAGCGCCTCCAGGTAGTCGATGGCCGGCGCGAAGGCGATGACGTCGGCGATGTTCGGGGTGCCGGCCTCGAACTTGTTC
>JAGWOC010000111.1 GCA_028872875.1 Chloroflexota bacterium
CCGATCTGCTATCCTCGATGTATCGCTGCCTTCTATGCCCGCCATTCGCACCAGCACGATGGCGGGAGTGAGATGTGCGGCCCGGTAGCGGCCGCACCGGAGGTCTGACCCATGCCCGATACCCTGTCCATCACCGACAACCGCACCGGCAAGACGTACGAAGTCCCCATCACCGACGGCACCATTCACGCCATCGACCTGCGCCAGATCAAGACGTCCCCGGACGACTTCGGCATCATGTCGTACGACCCGGCGTTCACGAACACGGCGTCGTGCCGCAGCGCGATCACGTACATCGATGGCGACCGCGGCATCCTCGAGTACCGTGGCTACCCCATCGAGCAGCTCGCCGAGCGGAGCACGTACCTGGAGACGGCGTACCTCATCGTCTACGGCAAGCTGCCCACGCAGCGCGAGCTCGACGAGTGGACGCACAACATCACCTATCACACCTTCGTCCACGAGAACATCAAGAAGTTCCTCGAAGGCTTCCGCTACGACGCGCACCCCATGGGCATGCTCGTCGGCACGATCGGCGCCCTCTCGACGTTCTACCCCGATGCCCGCCACGTGCTCGACGCGGAATCGCGCGAGGTACAGACCCACCGTTTGATCGCCAAGGTGCCGACGCTCGCGGCGTTCGCCTACCGCCACAACCGTGGCATGCCGTTCGTCTATCCGGACAACGAGCTCTCGTTCTGCGGCAACTTCCTCTCGATGCTCTGGAAGATGTCCGAGTCGAAGTACCGGCCTGACCCCGTGCTCGAGCGCGCCGTCAACGTGCTCTTCATCCTGCACGCCGACCACGAGCAGAATTGCAGCGCCAACGCCATGCGCTCCGTCGCCAGCTCGCGCTCGGACCCCTACAGCGCGACGGCCGCGGCCGCGGCGGCGCTCTACGGCCCGCTGCACGGCGGCGCCAACGAAGAAGTGCTCCACATGCTCGCGGAGATCGGCGACAAGAAGCGCGTGCCCGAGTTCGTCAAGAAGTTCAAGTCCGGCGAAGGCCGCCTGATGGGCTTCGGCCACCGCGTCTACAAGAACTACGACCCGCGCGCCAAGATCATCAAGCGCACCGCCGACGAGGTGTTCGACCTCGTCGGGCGCAACCCCATGCTCGACATCGCGCTCGAGCTGGAGCGCATCGCGCTCGAGGACGAGTACTTCATCGAGCGCAAGCTCTACCCGAACGTCGACTTCTACTCGGGCATCATCTACCAGGCGCTGGGCTTCCCGGTGGAGATGTTCCCGGTGCTCTTCGCCATCCCGCGCACGTCCGGCTGGGTCGCCCAGTGGCGGGAGATGATCACCGACCCGGAGCAGAAGATCGCGCGCCCCCGCCAGATCTACACCGGCGGCCGCGGCATCGACTACGTGCCGATGGAGCAGCGCAAGACGGCGCCCGCCGCCGAGGCCGTCGCCGCGCCCCGCTAGGCACGGCTGGCGGCCTGTCCGGGAACGCATCGAGCCGTGGGCGCTGTGCCCACGGCTCGGTCTTGGTGCGCGCCCGCGCGATGTGAGCTGCGCCCGTCGCGCGCCCGCCCGTGGCCTAATCCCAGAACAACTGGTCGCGGATCTTCGCGCGCAGGTCGCGCGCGGCGATGACCTTGTAGTACGCGTCGCGCTTCACCTCTTCCGGCGCGCCGCTCAGGTTGATCGCGCGGAAGGCGTTCAGCACCACGTCGCCCTGCTGGTTGAGGCCGCGGTTGATCATGTTCACGTCCCAGTGCGGCCGCCGGCTCGCCCACCAGAACTGGCACGAGTGCAGCGCGGGATCCATCAGCCCGCGCGCGATCTCCGCGTGCCGCTCGCTGACCGCGCCGTCCGCCACCTGCTGCGCCTGCTCGACCAGCGCCAGCGCGATGTCGACGTGCTCCCATTGCAGCTTGTGGATGTAGTTCCCCGGCGCCTGCCAGAGCGGATATGGCACGCCTGCCGCCATGTCGTCGTGCGTCGTGCTCCACGACGCCGGCCGCGGCTCGACGACGCCGCCGTCCGGGAAGTGCTCGAACAGCTCGCTGACCGTCGCGCTCACCACGCGGTCCGCCGATTCCTCTTCGGTCATCGTCAGCAGCGTGTGCGTGCTGGTCGCCAGCGGCCGCGCCTGCACGACGGACTCGTACGGCGTCGAGACGGCCTCGTACGCCCCCGCCAGGAAGAGCTGGTCCCAGTTCTCGATGTGGTGGCCGAACGTCTCCGCGTCCATCGCCGTCACGATGTACATGTCGCGGTCGTTGCCGTGCGCCGTGCGCAGGTGCTCGATGAAGCCGCGTCCGTCGATGTCCTGGAAGGCGATCTTGTTGCTCAGCACGTCGTCGCGGAAGATCACGCTCACCGTCTGCCCGTCGCCGGACCTGGTCTGGTAGATCCGGTCCACCGGCCACGCGGCGGGGCAGGCGACGCCGCTCATGATCACCCACTGGTGCCCCAGGTCGACCATCGCGTCAAGGAACGAGCGGTCGTAGCACATCTCCGGCGGGAAGAAGCCCTTCGGCCGGTACGCGTCGCCGAAGAAGTGCTTGTTGGTCAGGTGGTTGCGCCGGATCTGGCGGCGCTGCTCGGCCGCCGGGATCAGCGGCAGGATCGGGTGGTACTTCGCCGATCCGACGAACTCCGCCTGCCCGCGCTCCGCGAGCCGCCGCAGCCCGTCGATCACGTCCCCGTAGCCGCTCTCGTGCAGCATCTCCGTCAGCACGCCGTTGATGTTGATGCTGACCCGCGCCTGCGGGTGTTCCTCGAAGACGGCGATGAGCGGCCGATATGACTCGTCGACGATCTTTCGTAGCACCTCGGGGAGCTGGATCGGCGGCTGATAGAAGTGGAGCAGGTTGGCCCAGTAGATGGTAGACATAGCTCCCTAGTCTATCAGTCGGCGCTGGCCCGCCTCGCCGACAGCCGGGAACCTCCGTAGGACAAGGGCGGCGCCCGGGGCGGACGCCATGGCGCCGGGCGGGCCCCTCGCGCATGAATATTCGCGCCCGCCGTAGCGCGCCGGTCACGCGCCGGCGGCCCGATACGCGCCCGTCGGAGCGCGGGCCTTCAGCCCGCGCGGGTTGCGCGGCGACCGCCCGACGCGGGCCCGCGCGGGTTGCGCGGCGGCCGTCCACCTTCGAGCTTCCAGTGCCCGGGCCGTGAGCGCGTCGCTGTTCAAGCCAGCGTGAACATCTCGATCGGCTGGATGAGCCCGCTGCGGTCCTTCGGCGGCTTGCCCTGCTGGGCCAGTCGCAGGTCGAAGCGGTTCAGGCAGTCCTCCGCGTTCTGGTTCTGCACGCCGCAGACGTTGCACGGCTGCTTGTGACAGTCCGCCGTCGTCTCGCCGCGCAGCGTCTTCATCCACTCGCCGCGCAGGTACGCCTCCGACACGCCGGTGCTGATGTGCGACCACGGGAACACCTCGCGCAGCCCGCGCTCGCGGTACGCGTAGAACTCCGGGTCGAGCCCGGACTGCTGCAGCGCCCGCTCCCAGCGCGGCCAGTCGTAGTGCTCGTGCCAGGCGTCGAAGCGCGCCCCCGCCTGCCACGCGCGGTGGATCGCCTTGCCGAGCCGGCGGTCGCCGCGCGACAGCACCGCCTCCAGCAGACTGTGCTCCGGGTCCTCCCACGTAAACGCCACCCCGGCCTTCTTCAGCGCCTCGCGCAGGTAGGCGTGCCGCGGCCGCAGCACCTCCGCCCGCGCCTGCGACGCCCACTGGAACGGCGTGTGCGCCTTCGGGATGAAGTTCGACGTGCTCACCCGCACGCGCGCCCGCCCGCCGTGGTACGAGCGCCCGATCTCCCGCACGCGCTTCGCCAGGGTGACAATGCCCTCGATGTCTTCGTGGGTCTCCGTCGGCTGGCCGACCATGAAGTACATCTTCACGTTCGTCCAGCCGTTGCGGAACGCGTTGTCCACCGCGGTGTAGAGGTCGTCGTCCGTGACGACCTTGTTGATCGTCATGCGCAGCCGCTCCGTCCCCGCCTCCGGCGCGAAGGTGATGCTGTGCTTGCCACGCGTCGCCACCGCCTCCGACACCCGCACCGAGAAGCTGTCGACGCGCATCGAAGGCAGCGAGATCGTCAGCCCGTCGCCGAACTCCTGCCGCAGCTCGTCCACCATCGGCACGATGCGCGAGTGGTCCGTCGTGCTCAGCGACACCAGCGACAGCTCGTCGTAGCCGGTCTGCGCCTGCAGCTCCTTCGCGGCCGCGATGACCTCCTCCGGCGAGCGCTCCAGCCGTGGCCGATAGATCATCCCCGCCTGGCAGAAGCGGCAGCCCTGCGTGCAGCCGCGCTGGATCTCGATCGCCATGCGGTCGTGCACCGTCTGCAAGTACGGCACGACCGGCTTCGTCAGCGGCGGCGGCAGTTGCTGGACGAAGCGCTTGACCACGCGCGCCGGCGCCGCCTCGTGCACCGGCTCGATGGCGCGCAGCGTGCCGTCCTCGCCGTAGCGCGGCGCGTAGAAGCGCGGCACGTACACGCCCCAGATCCGCGACAGGCGGTAGAGCATCTCCTCGCGCGTCCCCCGGCCCTGTCGCTTCCACTCGCGCACGAAGTCCGCGATCTCGACGATCGTCTCCTCCCCGTCGCCAAGGGCGAAGACGTCGATGAAGTCCGCCAGGGCGTCCGGGTTCAGCGCGCCCGAGCCGCCGCAGATCACCAGCGGATGCGCGTCCGTGCGCTCCTCCGCGAGCACCGGCAGCCCCGCCAGGTCGAGCATGTTGAGGATGTTCGTGTACGTGCCCTCGTAGCTCAGCGAGAAGCCGAGCACGTCGAACTCCGCGAGCGGGTGCCGCGTCTCCAGGCTCCACAGCGGGATGCCCTCCGCGCGCATGATCGCCTCGAGGTCTGACCACGGCGCGAAGACGCGCTCCGCCAGCATCCCCTCACGCCGGTTGACGATGTCGTAGAGGATGCCCAGCCCGAGGTTGGACATGCCGATGTCGTAGAGGTCCGGGTACGCGAAGGCGACGCGCACGTCGCAGGCGTCCCAGTCCTTGACGACCGAGTTCCACTCGCCGCCCGTGTAGCGCGCCGGCTTCTGCACCCGCGCGAACACGCCGTCGAGGTTCCGCACCACAGCCATATCCACACTCCTCAGCACCCATCCTATCGGGCGCGTAG
>JAGWOC010000044.1 GCA_028872875.1 Chloroflexota bacterium
TTGTTAGGCAACCCGGCCAGCTCGGGCAGGCCCGTCGCGGCGACCTTCGCCGGCACCGTGCTGGCGTCATCATTCGTTGCCGCCTGCTGCAGGTAGCCCCAGAGGTCGGGCTCGACGTGCAGCACGACCTTGTTGGCGGGGAAGGCGCCCGCGCGCTGGAAGAACAGCTTCAGGTCGTTGTAGTAGGCCGTCATCGTCGCCGTGTTCTGGATGTTCGCCAGGTCGCCCGCGGACTCGCTCATGCTGTTGCCGGGCGTCGACTGGTACATCATGTAGTAGGTGAACCCGGGCACGATGCCGTTGGCGATGGAGTCCTGGATGTAGTAGGTGACGAACTGGCCGCCGGCGTTCCACGTCGCCCAGCCGTAGCCGGTGTTGACGCCGCCCGCGAGGTACTGGTAGCGGAAGCCGAAGGGCGCGGTCGCCTTCATCGCCGCGGCGCTGCCCGGATCGTCGGCCATGCCGAGCTGGAGGGTGGCCGACGGCCAGCCGGCCGGCACCGGCGGCAGCGCCTGCGTGCGAGTGCCCGGCACGGGGGTCGGTGTCGCAGGGTCGGGCAGCCGCGGCACGAGCGGGATGGGCGTCAGGATGCACGCCGAGACCAGGAACGACGCCACGAGTGCGACGGCGGCGAACGCGACGGACTGCCGCACGCCAGACGGATGCCAACGTGAATGCACCGGACCCCCGTCCCCGGCCCGCCTCGTATCCTGGCGCGCCGGCCTAACCCCTACGGGCATGATCGGCACGGGCCGCCGCGATCTGTGCGCGAGACCGCAGCCCCGTTCCTTGGAATCTTGCGAACGAGGTTCCCCGGCCCGGCGCGCCGCGTGTCCGACGGCGGCTGCCATGCGAGAATAGCGGCCTGTGGCCGCTGCGTCTTCCCCGGCGGGCGGCGAGCAAGCGGATGAGGAGGGGCTATGGCGCGTGTGCGACTGAACGAGACGTCTGACCTGCCCGAGGAGCACCGCTGGCTGTTCGAGCGCCTGGAGCGGCACGACGGCGACGTGATCAACATCTTCCGCGCGCTCTCGCACAGCCCCGTCGCGCTGCGGCGCTTCATCAAGCTGGGCAGCTACTTCCTCGAAGAAGGCAAGCTCGACCCGAAGCTCCGCGAGCTGGCGATCCTGCGCGTCGGCCGGGCGTGCGGCGCCCCGTACGAGGTTGCCCAGCACATCGCCCTGGCGAGGCGCGCGGGCCTGACCGACGCGCAGGTGCGCGGCGTCGAGGCACCGCACGTGGGGCTGTACGACGCACGCCAGCTCGCCGTCCTGGCGTACGCCGGCGAGCTGACCGCGCAGGCGCGGGCGTCCGATGCGGCGTACGGGGCCGTCGCGTCCTTCCTGAACGCGGAGGAACTGGTCGAGCTCACGCTGGTCATCGGCTACTACAACATGGTCGCCCGGGCGCTCAACGCACTGGAGGTCGACATCGACACGCAGGCGCGGCGGGACCTCGAGGCGATGGGCGGCTGACGACGTATCTATCCCTGGGCGGGTCCCGGCGGCGCCGTGGCAGGGCGCGGCTGGAGGCCCGGCGGCAGCTCGATTGCGCTGGGGACGCGGCCGGAGATCGCGAACAGCGCGCTCGCGAGCTCTTCGATGGTGTACTTGCCGTGGCTACGGTGCGCCATCAGGGCGGCCATGTCCACGGTATAGACGTTGCGCCGCCCTTCCTTGCGCCGGCTGATGATCGCGTCGTCCTCCAGCGCGCGCAGGATGGAGAGCGCCGCACGCTCGGTGATGCCTACGGTGGCGGCGATGTCGCGCAGCGTCGAGCGGTGGTGCTCGATGATGTGAATGAGCACGAGCGCGTGATTCGTCAGAAGCCCCCACCGGGTGCTCATGTTGCCACCCCCATCGTCTTGCCCGGCCGCGTTGACAGCGCAAGACCAAAGAATTACAATGCCAGTAACAGGATTCTGGAAACGAAAAGGAAGTTGAACAGGTTCCCGCTTCAGGCATCCGGTATTCGGGTTCTTAGTTAGCCCGAATTCCGCCCTACGGTCAAGCACCTCGCAGGGCGAGCAACGAGCGGGCGCGCGTGGAGGTGGCGCGCCGACGGTCGCGGGGAGCGCAGTGCCCGCGGGGGTCTTCTCCCCCGCGCGGCAGAGGAAAGCGCGAGCAGGATGCTCATTCTGGTACGGAAGGTCCAGCAGGGGATCTGGATCGAAGGCGACATCTACGTGAAAGTCCTCAGCGTCGAGCGGGACCGCGTAAAGCTTGGCATCACCGCACCCGGCGACGTGAAGGTGATGCGGGAGGAGCTGCTCGGCGCGGCGGCCGGGGCTGAGACGCCCTCTGGTACGCACGGCGGCAGGTAGGCGTCAAGTAGCGGGCGGCGACATGGCCGCCCCTACGGGCGACTGCGGTCGTCCTCCGTGACGACGGCGATGCCGACCATCCCGGGGCCGCCATGCACGCCGAGCGCCGGCCCGAAGCGCCCGACCACCAGGCGCGCGTCCGGGCTTGCCGCGCGGGCGCGTTCGGCGAGATGGGCAGCGTCGTCCGGCGTGGTCGTGTGGAGCACGGCGATCTCGGTGACGCGCTCGGCGTGCGCCACGAGCGCGTACAGCTCGTCGAGCGCCTTTGCGCGCGACCGGGCACGGGTGAGCGGCACCACTTCGCCGTCGCGCACGGTGATGACGGGTTTGAGCCGCAGCAGGCCGCCGAGGAACGCCTGGGCGCGGCCGATGCGGCCGCCGCGGCGCAGGAATTCGAGCGTCTCGAGCGCCACGGCGACGTGCAGTCGCCGGGCGGTGGACTCCGCGGCGGCCACGCACTGTTCCCTGGAGCCGCCGGCGCGCGCGGCACGTGCCGCCGCCAGCACGCAGAGCCCGAGTCCCATCGACACGGAACCGGTGTCGACGACGCTGATCCGCCCCGGCGCGACCTCCTCCGCGGCGTGACGGGCGGTGTCCACGGTGCCGCTGAGCTTGTGCGAGAGGTGCACCGAGACGACGTCGCCGCGGGACGCGAGGTGTTCGTACGCGTAGCGGAACAGCGCGGGCGGCGGCTGCGACGTCGCCGGCAGCACCTTCGCGGTGGCGAGCCGCGCGTAGAACTCGTCGGCCGTCAGGTCGACGCCGTCGCGGTACGCTTCGCCGCCGAACGAGATCGTCAGCGGCACGACGTCGATCTTCAGCTCCGCGCGCAGCTCCAGCGGGATGTCGGATGTGCTGTCCGTGACGACGCTGACGGTCACGCTAATCGACGCCGATGAGGTACGGGTAGTGTGGCTGGCCGCCGCGCACGACTTCGACCTCGCACCCGTGTTCCGTACGCAGGTTCGATGCCAGGGCCTCGGCGCCGGCCTCGTCCGCGCCCTCGCCGTAGTACAGCGAGACGAGCGGCGCGTCCCGGCCGGCGACCATGCGCGCGACGGCGCTGAGGACGGCGCGCTCGATGCTCTCCTCGCCGATCTCGAGCCTCCCGTCGATGATGGCGATTGCCTGGCCAGCGGCTACGGCGTGCCCGCCGATCGTGGTGGCGCGGACGGCGCGGGTGACCTCGGCCGTCGCCAGGTGCGCCATCGCCGCCTCCATCGCCGCGATGTTCTGTTCGAAGGACAGCTCCGTGTTCATGGCGACGAGCGCGGCCACGCCCTGGGGTACGCTGAATGCGGGCAGCACGGCCACGCGCGCCGGTACGGCCTCGGCCGCCTGGCGCGCCGCCATGACGACGTTCTTGTTGTCGGGCAGCACGATCACGGCGGCCGCGCCCGTAGACGCGATGGCCTCCGCGATCTCGCCCGCGCTGGGGTTCATCGTCTGGCCGCCGCGCACCACCGCCGCGGCGCCGATCGACCGCAGCAGCTCCTCGATGCCGTCGCCCGCGCCGACCGCGACGACGGCGAAGGCGCAGGGGCGGCTCACCGCCCCGGCTGGCGGCCTGGCAGCGAGCGCGTCGATCTGCGCCTGCATGTCGTCCGCCTTCTCGTGCGAGACCGCTCCGAGCGTGCGGGCGTAGGCGAACGCGGCCTGCGGGTCGGCCGTGTGGACGTGCGCCCGCAACACTGTGTCGCCGCCGACGACGAGCACGCTTTCGCCCATCTCCGCAAGCGCCAGCCGGACAGCCTCGCGGTCGAGCGAGCGGCCGCTGACGACGAACTCGGTGCAGTAGCCGGCACCGGCGCCGTCATGGAGGCGCCGGGTGGCGTGCAGCCACGATTCGTCGATGTGGCCGCCGCCGCCGAGCTGCACGGTCAGCGGCTCGCCGCGCAGCGCGCGCAGCATCCCTTCCAGCATGACGTACAGCCCCTGCGCCCCGGAGTCGACGACTCCTGCTTCCTTCAGCACCGGCAGCAGGTTCGGGCTGTCCGCCACCGCGTCGCGCGCGGCGCCCACCGCGGCGGCGAGCGCGTCATCGGCGGGGGCGCCATCGTCGGCGCAGCGCCGCGCGGCACGTGCCGCCCCGGCGATCGCGGTCAAGATCGTCCCTTCCTTCGGCGCCGACACGACGCGATACGCGGCCTCGCGTCCCCGCTCGAGCGCGCGGGCAAGCTCGTGGGCGTCGAGAACGGCGTCCGGCGGCGCGGCCGCGAATCCGGTGAGGATCTGGGAGAGGATGACGCCGGAGTTGCCCTTCGCACCCATGAGCGCCGCATCGGCTGCCGCGCGCGCGACGTCGTGCGCGCTGCCGCTCGCGGCGTACGCGGCGGCGGCGGCCGTCGCACGCATCGTCATCGCCATGTTCGTGCCGGTGTCGCCATCGGGTACGGGGAAAACGTTGATGACGTTGATGGCGTCGGCCTGCTGGGCGAGCGTCGCCGCGCCGCCGGCGAATGCGCGTGCGAGCGCGGGCCCGTCGATGGCGCGCGGGCGAGTAGCGGCTTCGGGGGGATGCTGGGGGCGGGGTGTGGCCATGGACGGCGGGTTGCCTCTACTGTCACGCGCCCGTTATGATGCCGTAGCCCGATTCTATCACGCGCCAGTACGCGACAGGGGTTACAACAGCATGCCTGCCATCTGTGCAGTCTGCGGCAAGGGCACGACGTTCGGCCGCAACATCCGCCACCAGCACTCCGGCCGCTGGGTCCGCAAGGCCCCGCGCACGAACCGTACGTTCCGCCCGAACCTGCACAAGCAGCTTGTCTTCGCCGGCAGCGATGCGGTGCGCGTCAAGATCTGCACGCGCTGCCTGCGGAGCCAGACCAAGGCTTGATCCCGAAGCGAGTGCGAGCGGGGCTGACGCAAGGGCTCCCTTCGGGGGGTCCTTCTGTTGCCCGCGCGGGAGGCGCGGCCGGAACGCATCACGCGTGCGACCTGCGCGCACGCAGTTGCAGCACCGTGGCCGCGACCAGCAGCACGACGAGCACGGCGATGACCACGACGCCCGCCACCTCTGCCGGCCCGCGCACGGCGTGCCAGTGCGCGCCGAGGGCCGCGCCCGCGGCGACGAACGCCAGGCACCACGCGAACGAGCCGGCGAACGTCGCCGCCAGGAACTGGCCCGGCGGCATGCGCAGCAGACCGGCGACGAAGCCGGCGTACGTCCGCACGACGGGGAGCACGCGGGCAAGCAGCAGCGCCCAGACCGCGTGCCGCCGCATGCGCCGCTTCGCCGCATCGATGTCCGCCTCGTCGATGAGCAGGAAGCGCCCGTAGCGGCGGACGAGCGGCCGCCCGCCCGCGCGCCCGGCCGCGTACAGCAGGCCGGAGCCGACGGTGTTGCCCGCCGCGGCAATCGCGCTGAGCGCGAAGATGCCCGTCGTGCCCAGGTGGTGGTCACGTACGACGAGCCAGCCGCCCACCGGCAGGATCACCTCGCTCGGCAGGTGGACCGCCATGCTCTCGCCGATCATCAGGACGAAGACGAGCAGCCACTGGAACCCGTACGCGGCGTGACGCAGGGGGATGTAGACGGCGACGACGCCGGCGCCACCGATCAGCGTCGTCAGGGCGACGCCCGACAGCCCGGCGGCGAGCCGGTACAGGGCGGCGTGCTGCACTTTCACCCGCGGGGCGGCTTCGTCCACAATTGAGGCTAACGGATCGGACGCCGGGTGAGGAACCATGACGCGCATCGGGCTGATCGGCGACACGCACTATCCCGAGGCGGGGCCGCTCTGGGACGAAGCCTATGCGCGCCTCGACGGTGCCGACCTGATCCTGCATACCGGCGACCTGCACGTGATCGACGTACTCGACTGGCTCGAAGCGCGCTGCGGCGCCCCGGTGCTCGGCGTGCGCGGCAACGGCGACGATGGCGGCGGCGGCCGGCCCGCATGCCCGGAAGACCCGCGCCTCAGGCCAGCACACGTGCTCGATGTCGAGGGCCTGCGCATCGGCCTCGTGCACGACGCGACGCTCCCGGAGTGGCCGCCGCACCGCACGCTGGAGACGATCATGCGCCACGAGTTCGGCGGCCCGGTCGATGTGCTGGTGCACGGCCACACGCATGTGCCGGAGATCGAGGAGCTGCGTGGCGTGCTGCTGGTGAATCCCGGAAGCCCGACCTTCCCGCGCAACATGGCGCGCAGCCACGGCACGATCGGCTTCCTCGACATCGATGGCGCCCGCGCACACGCCTGGGTCGAGCAACTCCCCCATGGCGAGCGGGTCGCCGAAGGCGAGCGGTGATGCACGCTGCGGGGCGTCGTGCGCGAGAGGGGCGCGGCAAGCGGCGCCCCTACAGCCGGCGGCGGGTGGTGCGCATTGGGGCGTTGGTGCGCCCGCGCACGGGGCGCGGCAAGCGGCGCCCCTACGACGTGAGATGACAGGTCACCCGGCCGGGTGCGCGCGCGCGCCGTAGCGGGCGAGCAGCGCGGCGACATCGGCCGGCGTGAGCCGGGTCCGACAGCCTGCCGTCTCCGCCTGCATCACCGCCGGCGCCGGCAGGTGGCCGAGGCCGAGGAAGTGGCCGGTCTCGTGGAGCAGCGTGCTGTAGAGGCAGTCGGGCGTGCGGAACTGCCGCGGTGGCGACTGCTCGATGATGATATCCGCCTCGACGAGATGCACGGGGTCGTCCGGCCGGCAGTTCGCGGTGCACTCGGAGTACGTCGTGAGCGTGACGCCGGCCTCGGTGACACGCGACCCGGGCGGCGGCGCGCCCGGCGGTGTCCCCCAGCCGATCTCGTTGACGTGGTCGCCCTGCACGTCCGGGCCGCGGCAGACGCCGTCATCGACCGAGGGCACGCCCCACGCGGCGAAGGCGCGGTCGGTGAGCTTCTTGAACTCTGCGTTGCTGACAAAGCCGCTGCCCGTCTCTTCGACGCAATAGTGCACGGGCAGGTTGTCCCAACGGTGCAGGGCCTGCGGGTTCGGCGGCAGCGAGGGCGTCGGCGTGGCGGTCGGTGGCGGTGGGACGGTCGGAGTCGAGGTTGGAGCGGGCGTCTGCGTGGCGGCGCCGGTCAGGCGGTCGCTGAGGTCGCGGACGCCGTCCCAGGCCGGCCCGCTGGCGGCGACGGCGACGACGGCCAGTACGAAGGCGGCGGCCCCCATGAAGAGCGCACGGATCATGGCGCGGCGGCCGCAGGGACGCCGGACGTGCGCCGCCGGCCCTCGGCGCAGCGTGGAAGCAGCGGACAGGGGACGCACACGGGCGTCGCGCGGCAGAGCTGTTTCGCGTGCATGACGATGTACGCATGATACCGTCGGAAGGCCTCGACGTCCGCGTCCGGCAGGGCCCCCTCGAACCAGTGCTGCCAGGCGGCGTACCCGGCGCCCTCCGGGCCGGCGCCCAGCCGCCGGAAGAGCCGTTGCGCGTAGGCATCGACCTCGAACACGCGGCGGCCGGCGGCGTACAGCAGGATGGCGTCGGCCGTCTCCGGGCCGATGCCGTGCATCGCCAGCAGCGCGGCGCGCAGCGCGCCGGTGGGGAGCGCGAACAGCGCACCGAGGCCGCCCGCCCGCTCCACCGCTGCCGCGACCGCGCGCAGACGGCGCGCCTTGACCGTCGGCGTGCCGCTCACCCGCACGAGGCCGGCGATGCGCTCCTCGGGCAGCGCCGCCAGCGCGCGGCTGTCGAGCGCGCCCGCCGCGCGCAGCCCGTCGAGCGCGCGTTCGGCGTTCGCCCACGTCGTGTGCTGCACGAGCACCGCGCCGCCGATCACGTCGAAGGGCGCCCGCAGGCGGGCTGGGGACCAGTGCCACGCCTCGTAGTCGTACGCCCGGTCGAGCGCGCGATAGACCGCGCGGACGAGAGACGCGCCGGGGCTACGGCGCGACACCAAGGAAGGTCCAGAAGGTGGGGTCGACGTCGACGCCACCGACGATCAGCTCCCAGTGCAGATGCGGCCCCGTCGCGACGCCGGTGTGGCCGGCGGCGCCGATTACCTGGCCCTGCGTCACGTCCTGGCCCACCGTCACCTCGATGCGCGAGAGGTGGCTGTAGCCGGTGAAGACGCCAAGGCCGTGGTCGATCATGACGGTGTTTCCGCGCGTCGTCAGCATGCCCGCGAACGCCACGCGCCCGGACGCCGCCGCCTTGATCGGCGTCCCTTCGGGCACGCCGATGTCGAGCCCGCTGTGGTGGCTCGTGACCGGCGCGCCGTTGTAGCTCCGGCCGATGCCGAACGGGCTCGTGATCGTCCCGTGCACCGGCATGATGAAGGGCGTCTCCCAGAGCTTGCGGGGGATGAACTGCTGGAACACCTGGGCGCGGATGTTGATCTCTTTCTGCACCTCGGCCGGCGACAGCAGGAAATCGTCCTGTGGCGGCACGTTGACGTTCTCGACGGGGAAGGCCGTCGCCGTCACGTTGATCGTCGCTGTGCGCGTGGCGACGACGGCGCCGCTGGCGTCGAACAGGCGGACGCTCAACGGGTAGGCGCCGGGCGCCGTGTCGGCGCCGGCGCCGATCGGCACCCAGAAGTCGCCTTCGTCCGCGAGCATCGGCAGGTTGCGGTTGAGGAACACCGTCGTCGCGCTGACGGCGCCGTTGCGGGGCACGCGCACGATCAGCGTGCGCGCCTGCGCGAGCCGCATCGTGGCGCTCAGGTAGGGGTCGTTGGCAACCGCCGAGGGTGGCGGCGGCGTTGGCGTCGGCTGCGGCGTCGGTGTCGGCACCGGCGTGCTGGTGGCGGAGGGCGTCAGCGTCATCGTCGCGGTCGCGGTGTGCGTCGGCGTGTACGTCGCCGACGCGCCGCCGACGATGCCGCAGGCGCTCATGGCGGCGGCGAAGACCAGCGAGACGACGAGCAGCGAGCCGAGACGTGTCGCGCGGGGCACGGCCGCAGTATAGGCGAGATCAGCGCCGGGTGAGCGTCATTCCGGGCCGATCGGGACGAGCGCAGGCGCCATGTTGGAGACATCTATCCGGCGACGGCCCCGGCGGGTCTGCATCTGCTGGTGGGCGATGATCAGGACGAGCGCGACCATGAGCAAGAGCGCGGCGATCTTGAACGGCGCAAGCGGGCCCCAGACTCCGCCGATCACGCCACCCAGCGCCTGACCGCCCGCGACGCCGAAGCCCTGCACCGCGGTCAGCGCGCCAAGCCAGACGCCCCGGCTGCAGGCGTCGGTCGCGTCGAGCGCGGCCGCGGCCCACGCGGGGATGCTGATCGCGTAGGCGAGGCCGGCGAGCACCACGAGGTTCACGACGATCCACGGGCTGCGCGTCAGCGTCAGCGCGAAGATCGATGTCGCGGCGACGAGCAGGCCCGCGACGAGCGGCAGCATCCTCCCGAAGCGGTCGGCGATGCGGCTGTAGCGCCAGAACAGCAGTCCGGCTACGGCCGCCGGCAGCGGGAAGAGGATGGCCATGTGCGACATCTTCACGCGCAGGACCTCGTGCGTATAGGCGCCGATCATCGGCGTGTGCAGGCTGGTGCCGAGGGTGAGGAAGAGCACGATTACCGCCAGGACGCGTACGCTGGGCGTCCACAGGAACGGGTCCACCGCCCGGTGCACGTGCTCGCGGGCGGGCGCCTCGCGCGGCCGGTCGTCGATGCCGCGCGCCACCATCAGCAGCGCCAGGGCGTTGAAGCCGATGCACAGCCAGAACACCGCACCGTACGTCACGTAGTCGGCGAGCAGCACGCCGAGGAATGTGCCGATCCCCAGGCCCGCCATCTGTGCGATGTTGAGAAGCGACATGGTGCGGTTGCGGCGGCCGTGCGGCGTCGTCTCGCCGACGTGCGCCATGAACGCTGGCCACATCACGGCCGCGCCGATGCCGAGGACCGCGGAGAACGCCAGGAACGCTTTCTCGTCGGGCACCAGCATCATCAGCCAGAGCGCCGGCACGCTGATCGCGACGCCGATGAGCATCGTGACGCGCCGGCCGATGCGGTCCGACATCCAGCCGGCGGGCGTCTGCGCGATGAACCGGGCGATGCCGTACGACGCCATCGCGTAGCCCGAGTAGGCGAGGCCGGCGTGCAACGCCTGCGGCAGGTACTGCTGGACCAACGACAGGAAGTAGATGCCCACGAAGGCCTGCCAGACGAAGACGACGGCAGACAACCGCAGTAGGCGCGCGCGTTCGGCCAGCGCCGGCGCGGCGATCGTTCGTGCGAGAAACATCCCCACATCCCCTCGGGAGCAGCCGGCCCCGGCGGACCGTCGATCTATCTATCGACGTTCCGGCGGCGCCTCAGTAGCCTGCGCGGCCCCGGCTGGACCGGCGGCGTGCCTGCTCCGCGCCACCGCGACCGCTCCGAGCGCGGCCGCGTTATCCCCCAACTCGCTTTCGACGATCCGCACGTCCATGAACGACTGCGCGAAGCTCCTCGTCCGCGCGACCTCAATCGCGGGGCCAAGCAGCGCGTCTCCCATGTTCATCAGCCCTCCGCCCAGCACGATCGCCTGCGGGTTGAAGGCGTTGATCATGCTGGCCAGACCGATGCCGAGATAGCGCCCCGCCTCCGTGATGATGGCGGCCGCCTCCGCCTCGCCCTGCTGGCCGGCGAGGTACACGGTCCTTGCCGAAAGCGGCGGGTCGTGCTCGGCGAGCCGCGCCGTCCCCGGCAGGCCGCCCGCCGCGATCATCTCGCGCGCGCGCCGCGCGATCGCGGTGCCCGAAGCGAACGCCTCGAGACAGCCGACGTGCCCCGCCCCGCAGGTTGGCCCGCTCATCGCCACGCCCATGTGGCCGACTTCGCCCGCCGCACCCGAAGCGCCCACGTAGAGCGTATCGTCGACGATCACGCCGCCGCCGATGCCGGTACTGATCGTCACGTAGAGCATGTGGCGATAGCCGCGGCCCGCCCCGAACTGGTGCTCGCCCACGCACGCGCAGTTCGCGTCGTTCTCCAGCACGGCCGGCACGCCGAGCTGTTCGTGCAGGACGCGCGCGAGCCGCACGTTGTGCCAGCCGGGCAGGTTCGGCGGGTCGGTGATGTCGCCCTCGGCCGAGTTGATCGGCCCCGGCGCGGAGACGCCGGCCGCGCGGATCTCCGGCACTGCAACACGTGCGTGGGCGGCTGCCGCGCGCACCGCCTCGGAGATGCGGGCGATGACGGCGTCCGGGCCCTGCGCCGCCAGCGTCGGCACGCGCTCCTCGCCCAGCACGCTGCCCTGCGCGTCCGTGATCAGCACGAGGATCTTCGTCCCGCCGAGGTCGATGCCCGCGTAGCGTTCTTCGCTCATGCCGTCGCCTCGCGCTCGCGGGCGATCGCGTCTGCGCGGGCGGCGCGCGCCTCCTCGTACAGATCCAGGTATCTGCCCGCGGCACGGTCCCACGACCAGTCCTGGCGCATGCCGCGCACCTGGAGCGCGCGCCAGGCGCCGCGGTCGGCATAGGCGTCGATCGCCCGCTGCGCGCAGCGCGCGAGCGCGTCCGCGGTGGCGTCATCGAACACGAAGCCGGTGCCGGTTTCGAGGCCCGCACCCACATCCTCGATGGTGTCCGCGAGCCCGCCGGTGCGGCGCACGAGCGGCACGGCACCGTAGCGCAGCGAGATGAGCTGGCCGAGGCCGCAGGGCTCGTAGCGCGACGGCATCAGGAAGCAGTCGCAGCCGGCGTAGATGCGCTGTCCGAGGGGCGGGTCGAAGTCGATGCGGATGCTGACCTGCCGTGGGTAGCGCCCCTGGAGCCGCGTCAACTGGTCGTGCACGACCTGGTCGCCGGTGCCGAGCACGACGAGCTGCGCCGGGCTGTCGTGCAGCAGCGGCTGGAACGCCTCCGCGACGAGGTCGATCCCCTTTTGCGCGAAGAGGCGCGTGACGACGCCGAACAGCGGCGCCGCGTCCTCCACCGGCAGTCCCATCTCCCGCTGGAGCGCGCGCTTGTTCTCGATGCGCGCATCGAGCGAGGCCACGTCGAAGCGGCGCGCCAGCGCCCTGTCCGTCGCCGGGTTGAACTCGTCGTAGTCAAGGCCGTTGACGATGCCCGAGAGGTCGGCGGCGCGCGCCCGTAGCAGCGGGTCGAGGCCCGCGCCGTACTCCGGCGTCAGGATCTCGCGTGCGTAGGTGTCGCTCACGGTGTTGATCCTGTCGGCGTGCAGGATGCCCTGCGCCATCGCGCTCAGCGCGATCTCGGCCGGGAGGCCCGCGGGCGCGTCGGCAGCGATCCCGTAGTGGCGCGCGAAGCCCGCATCGAAGTTCCCCTGCAGCGCCAGGTTGTGGATCGTGTATACGCGGCCCGCTTCGTCCCACGGATGCGCCATCGCGGACAGGCGCGAGAGCAGCATGGCCGCGTGCCAGTCCTGCGCGTGCACGACGCCGGGACGAAACCCGAGGTGGTGCGCGCTCGCGAGCAGGGCGTCGCAGAAGAACAGCGTGCGGTCGAGGTCGTCGTCATAGCCGTACACCTTCGGCCGCTCGAAGTAGTGTTCGTTCTGCACGAGGTAGACCGGCACGCCGCGCACCTTCGTGTACCACACGTCGACGCTCTGGCCGCCGCTCGCCCACGGGACGCGCACGTCGGAGAGTACGTGCTCGGCATCGAGCTTCTTGCGGTCGATGGCGCCGTGCATCGGCATCGCGACCCGCACGTCGGCGCCGCGGGCGCGCAGGGCGCGTGGGAGCGAGCCCGCGACGTCGCCAAGGCCGCCCACCTTGGCGAGCGGGCTCATCTCAAACGATGCGAACAGGGTGTTCAAATCGGAATCCTGGGGGCGCGGATGCTCCCTATGTGTAGCGAATCCAGGGGCCGGGCGGCAAGCGGCCGCGCAGCGCGCGCGCATGCGCGCGCTTCCCCGAGCATCGCCAGGACGCAGGCGGCGTTACTCGACCACCACGCCCGTGCCCGCCTCCACGCGCCCGACGACGGCGCCCGGCAGCCCGTCGTCGTGCAGCCTCCGTACCATCGCCCGCGCGGCCGGCGGCGCGAGCGCAACGAGCAGCCCGCCGGACGTCTGCGGGTCGAAGAGCAGGTGCGCGACCGCCGCATCGAGCCGCACCGGTAGCCGCACGCGGTCCGCGAGCCCGTCCCGGTTGCGCGCGGCGCCGCCCGTCACGATGCCCTGCGCCGCGTACGCGAGCGCCCCCGGCAGCGCCGGCACGCGCGCCGCATCGATGACGATGCGCACGTCGCTGCGCGCGGCGACCTCGCTCGCGTGGCCCAGCAGCCCGAAGCCGGTCACGTCGGTCATCGCGTGCGCCCCCGCCTCGCGTGCGAGGTGGGAGGCGTGGCGGTTGAGCGTGAGCATGCTCGCGACCGCGGCGGCGGCGTGTCCCGCAGGGTCGCGGTCCTCGCGCGCGGCCGTCAGCACGATGCCCGTTCCCAGCGGCTTCGTGAGCACGAGCGCATCGCCCGCCCGCGCGCCGGCCTTGGCGATGACGCGGTCCGGGTGGACCACGCCGGTGACGGCGAGGCCGTACTTCGGCTCGGCGTCGTAGAGCGTGTGGCCGCCGGCGATGACGCCGCCCGCCTCGGCGACCTTCTGCGCGCCGCCGTGGAACACGCGCGCGATCGCGGCGGGATCGAGGTCCTCCGGGAAGGCGGCGATGTTCAGCGCCAGCAGCACCTCGCCGCCCATGGCGTACACGTCGCTCATGGCGTTGGCCGCGGCGATGCCGCCGTACTGCCAGGGGTCGTCGACGACAGGCGGAAAGAAGTCCACCGTCTGGACGATGGCGATCTCGTCCGTCAGGCGGTAGACAGCCGCATCGTCCGGCCCTTCGAGCCCGACGAGGAGGTCGGGGAAGGCGGTTGCGGCGAAAGTCTCCGTGATGGGGCGCAGCACCTGCGCCAGCGTGGCGATGCCCGCCTTGCCGGCTCAACCGGCGCAGGACGCCAGGCTCGTCAGCCGGACTTCTTCTCGTGTCACGCGGCATCACCTCCTCTCAGGCGCATCGCGCGCGGCGTCAGGGTATCGGCTCCGGCCCGGGCCCGCAGGCGTGCCGAGGCGGACGCCGTGCGCGGGACGGGCCGCCCCTCGTCGGGCTGCGGGCGCCGGGTCACCGGCGGTGAGGAATGTCCGATCCGGTGTGGGAGGGCGTCACTTTCTTTGGTGTCCGGCGGTTAGAGCGTCCGGAGCAGGCGCACGGCGGCGGCACCTGGGCAAGGAATGGCAGACCGCATGGTTTCCAGCACCCGCTTGCGCGCAGCCTGCGACGCCGCCACCCCGGCGGGGGCGGGGGCGCGGCGCCGGGAATCCTTGGAGGGAGCCTCAGATTTTCGGATTCGCGCCGACTCTGACGGTAGAGGGAGTCGGTAGCATGAACCAGATACGCATCACCCGCACGAGGCTGGCACTGCCGCTCGTCGCGCTGCTCGCGCTTGCCGGCATCGCGCTCTTCACAGCGTGCACCCCGGAGGCGAACGCGGAGCTCCGCACGTATACCGGCATCAACGCGATCCGCCAGCAGCACGGCCTGCCGGCGCTGCGGCCGGACGCGCAGCTTGTCGCCATCGCCCGCATCCGCAGCCAGGACATGGCGGCAAACAACTACTTCAGCCACTACCCGCCGGATGGCTGCAACTACGTCTGCCTGATGGACCGGAACGGCGTCACGCACGCGTACGCCGGGGAAAACATCGCCTGGAACACCTGGGACTGGGCGCAGACGGCCGATGTCGCGGTGCAGATGTGGCAGAACAGTCCGCCACACCTCGAGAACATCCTCAACTGCCACTTCACCCGCTTCGGCACGGGCGTGGCGAAGGCCGCCGACGGCAAGGTCTACTACACGATGATCTTCGAAGGGAACGCGGTCTGCTGAGCGTACGCTCCTCGCGGGCATAGCTGGTGGAGTGAGGCCGCGTTCGCGCGGCCTCTGTCGTCTTGGGGCCGGGTTTGCGCCCCGCCGACGCGGCGCGTGCGCAGGTGTACCGCGCTGTACGATCTCCCGCTGGCGCCAGCCGCCGCGGTCTGCATCAATGTCTGTGCAAGGGGTGGTCCCGCGGCGGCCAGCAGGAGATGAAGGGAGCGCGTGGCAGTGCGGCTGACGAGGCTCGCGGACGTCCCGTACAAGTACCTCGTCGCGATGGTGTTCGTCTTCGGTCTGTTCATGGACATGATGGACACGACCGTCGTCAACGTGGCGATACCGAAGCTCAGCCAGGACTTTCACGCCAGCACGTCCGCCGTCGAATGGACGATCACCGGGTATCTGCTGAGCCTCGCGGTGTTCATCCCGGCGGCCGGCTTCCTCTCCGACCGCTTCGGGACGAAGAAGACCTTCCTGCTGGCGATGGCGATCTTCATCACGGGCTCTGCCGCCTGCGGACAGGCGCACTCGCTCCCTGAGCTTGTGGCGTTCCGGTTCGTGCAGGGCATCGGTGGCGGCATGATGACACCTGTCGGCACGGCGATGCTCTCGCGCGAATTCCCAGGCGTCGAGCGTGCGAAGGCGTCCGCGATCATCTCGATCCCCGTGGTACTGGCACCGACGATCGGGCCTGTACTCGGCGGCTACCTCGTCGAGTACGTGAGCTGGCGCTGGATCTTCTACATCAATCTCCCGATCGGCATCACGGGCTTCCTCGTCGGCCTGCGCGTGCTGCGCGAGCACAAGGAGGAGTATGCGCAGCGGGGCTTCGACCTGGCAGGGCTGATCATCGGCGGCGCCGGCGCGGCGATGGCGCTGTACGCCTTCTCCGAGGCGGCGACGGTCGGTTGGGGCTCGGCGACGGTCATCGGCTTTGCGCTCGGTGGTGTCGCGATGATGGTGCTCTTTGCGCTGGTCGAGTTTCGCGTGAAGTTCCCGATCCTCGACCTGCGCCTGTTCAAGCGCTGGTTGTTCACATCGGGCAACCTGATGATGATGCCGGCGTTCGGCGCCTTCGGCGGCTTCATTCTGCTGCTGACGCTGTTCCTGCAGGAGTTGCAGGGGTACTCGCCACTGCAGGCGGGGCTGATCCAGGCGCCGAGCGCGCTCGGCACGGCGCTCTCACTGCCGCTGGCGAGCCGGCTCTACGGGCGCATCGGCCCGCGCCGGATGCTGATCGGAGGCTTCGGGTTCGCCGCGCTCCTCATGCTGCCGTTCCTCACGCTCCAGCTCGATAGCCCCTGGTGGTGGGTTATGCTGCTGCTCGTCGCCCGCGGCCTCCCGTTCGCATTCGCCATCGTCGCGTCGCAGACGCTCATCTACGGGCCGCTCGAAAGCTCGAAGCAGGGGCCGGCATCGTCGATCTACAACACACTGCGCCAGGTCGCCGCGTCGTTCGGCGTCGCGCTCATCATCACCATCTCGATCAACCGCACGCACTTCCACGGCACCGGCCCGCAGGCGGCCGTGATGGGCTACCACGACGCCTTCTTCGTCGCCTTCCTGTTCCTTCTGATCCCCTTCGCGCTCTCGTTCTTCATCAACGACCGCAAGGCGGACGAGACGCTGCGGCGGCGCATGCAGCCGCAGGAGGCGGTGGCGGCAGCGGCGGCGCAGCTCGCGGAGTCCGGACCGCGCGCCGAGTCATAGCCGGGCTGGCGTCAGTCGAAGATGGCGGTCTTGTTCCCGTAGACGATCACGCGGTGCCGCAGGTGCAGGTCGACGGCGCGCGCCAGGACGACCTTCTCGAGGTCCCGCCCGATGCGTACCAGATCCTCGACCGCGTCGCGATGGCTCACACGCGCGACCTCCTGCACGATGATCGGGCCCTGGTCCAGCTCCGGCGTCGCGTAGTGCGCCGTCGCGCCGATCACCTTCACGCCGCGTTCGTGCGCCTGGTGGTACGGCCGTGCGCCGGCGAACGCCGGCAGGAACGAGTGGTGGATGTTGATGATGCGGTGGCGGAAGCGCCCCGTGAACCCGGCGCTGAGCACCTGCATGTAGCGTGCGAGCACGATCAGCTCGATGCGCTCCCGTTCCACCAGCTCGATGATGCGCGCCTCCTGATCGTCCTTCGTCGCTGCCGTCACGGGCAGATGGTGGTAGGGCACGCCGAAGCTCTCGGCGATCGGGCGGGCGTCGTCATGGTTGCTGATGATGAGCGGCATGTCGGCGCGCATCTCCCCGAGCCGCCAGCGCGCCAGCAGGTCGAACAGGCAGTGCGGCAGCTTCGAGACGAGGATGGCGACGCGCGGCACAGCGTCGGAGAAGTGCAGGCTCCATGTCATGCCGAAGCGCTCGGCGAGCGGGCGGAACGCCTCGGCGATGCCGTCGCGCGGCACGCGGAATCCCGCCAGCTCCCACTCGACGCGCTGCAGGAAGACGCCCTCTCGCGGGTCGGTGTGCTGGTCCGCGTGCGTGATGTTGCCGTCGTTGCGATAGAGGAAGTCGGACACAGCGGCGACCAACCCCTTCTGGTCGCGGCAGGAGATCAGCAGCACGGCGGTAACGGTCATGACAGGCGTCCCGCCGGCCGGATCGGCGGCTGTGGGTCTGCGCGCGGTTCTGGATCTTCGAAGAGAGCAAGGTAGGGTGTGTAGCGAAACACGCGCGAGCGCTGGCCACCAGTGATCTCTTCCAGGATGTCGAGCGAGGTGAGTTCCGTGACGATGCGATTCGCCGTCGCGAACGAGACGCCGAGGAGGCCGCTGACGAGCCGGGCCGTGACGAGTGGCCGCTCGAACAGGTGCTGGTCGATGAGACGGGCGGCATGGACGCTGAGCCCGCGTGACCGGGTCAACGCGCGATGCTCTTCCCGCATCTGTACGATCCTCCCTGCCGTCGCGGTGGCCTCGGCGGCCGTCTGCGCAACCCCTCGAAGAAAGAACTTGAGCCACCCCTCCCAGTCGCCGGCCTCGCGGATTGACGTGAGGCGCTCGTAGTACTCGGTGCGGTGCTGCTTGAAGAAGTAGCTCAGATAGAGCAGCGGCTTGTGCAGGACGGCGCGCTCGCACAGCAGGAAGGTGATCAGCAGGCGACCGACGCGGCCGTTGCCGTCGAGAAACGGATGGATGGTCTCGAACTGCGCGTGAGCGATTCCGCAGCGGATCAGCGCTGGCAAGCCGCCGTCGTCGTGCAGGAAGCGTTCGAAGTCGTCGAGCGCGCGTTCCATCTCGCCGGGTGGCGGGGGGACAAACGTGGCGCGCGAGATCGGTGTGCCAGCGGGAGCGATGTAGTTCTGCGTTCGCCGGAACTCGCCCGGCTGCCGCTCGGCGCCCCGGACGCCGCGCATCAGCTCCGCGTGGATCTCGCGGATGAGCCGTCTCGACAGGGGAAGCTCCGCCAGCCTCCTGATCCCGGAGTTCATCGCCCGGACGTAGTTCACGACTTCTTCGACGTCCTGGGGCAAGCCCTCGAAAGCGGCGCCCAACTCGAAGGCCAGGACGTCGTCGAGCGTGCTCTGTGTGCCTTCGATCTGGGAGCTCAGGACCGCCTCGCGCCGCACGTACATCGCAACGAAGAGATCCGCGTTCGGCAAGGTCTGACTGACGCCGTCGAGACGCCCGATGGCCTGGTCTGCTGTAGATAGCAGCGTGGCCATCGTGCCATCGATGTCGACGGGCGGTTCGGGAGGCAGCGGCGCTGGATAGAAGGCCAGGTAGCCTGCCGGCTGCCGGACGAATCGGCCAGCGCGCGTGAGATGACGGTCCATGCCTGGCACTTAGATGCAAGAGCGACAGTAGCGAACCAGAAATTGATAGCGTTATTATAGTCTAGGGCCAGAAACTATAACAAGCCGCGGCGCGCGCGCTCGTTGTTCTCACACGTGAACATAGGGTGCCCCAGGCGAAGCGGCACGCAGAAGCCGGCTGGCCATCACCCCACCGCCGTCCGGCGCCGGAGGATACGGCGCTCCGGCACCCAGCGCGCGCGCAGAGCGCCGACGAGGAACATCGAGCCGGTGACGCAGACCACGTCGCGCGCGGCCGCGGCCGAGAGCGCGAGGTCGAGCGCGCGCTCGGGCGCGGGCTCGAAGCGCACGTGCCGCTCGCCGAGCGCGCGGCGGAACAGCTCCAGCATGTGTTCCGGGTCGCCGGCGCGCTCCTCGAGTGGCGGCTGCGTGACGATGACGCGGTCGGCGACGGCGGCAAGCGCGCGCACCATGAGCGGCTGGTCCTTGTCGGCCAGGATGCCCACGACGAGGTGCAGCCGGGGCCGCCGGCCGCTGCCTGACGGCCGCAGCTCGTGGTCGCGGAGCGCCTGCGCGAGCCGGCGCGCCTCGATCGGGTTGTGCGCGGAGTCGAGCAGGACGCGCGGCTCCTCGGACATGAGCTCCAGCCGGCCGCTCAGGCGCACGCCCGCCAGGCCCTCGCGCACGTGCGCTTCCGTCACCTCGCGCGCCGCGGCCGCGCCGAGCTGCTGCGCCGCCGCCACGGCGAGCGCGGCGTTCGACACCTGGTGCGCGCCCGCGAGCGGCAGCCGCAGCGATGCGAACGATCCCAGCGGCGTCCGCACATCGAAGACGCTGCCGACCGCATCCGTACATCTGGCGCGCGCCGAGATCTCATGACCAAGGCGCCAGAGCGGGGAGCCGCGCTCTGCGCAGCGCGCGGCGATGATCGGCAGCACCTCAGCGCGCCGGGCGCCCGTGATCACGGTCTCATTCCCGCGGATGATCGCCGCCTTCTCGCGCGCGATCGCCGGCAGCGACCAGCCGAGGCGCTCGCGGTGCTCGTAGTCTACGTTCGTGAGCACCGTCACCGCCTTCGCGTCGAAGACGTTCGTACAATCGGTGCGGCCGCCGAGGCCGACCTCGACGACCGCCGCATCGCAGCGTTCGCCGGCGAAGTGCCGGATCCCGGCGGCGAACGCCACCTCGACCAGCGACGGCCGCCCGAAGCCGGCGCCGTCGAGCACCTCCATGTGCATCCGCCGCACCAGCGGGTCGAGCCCGAGCACGAGATCGGCGAACTCGCCGGGCGCGATCAGCCGCCCATCGACGCTGATCCGCTCGATGAACGTCTGCAGGTGCGGTGATGTGTAGAGCCCGGTGTGGAAGCCGGCAGCGCGCAGGATGGATGCCGCGATGGCCGCAGTCGAGCCTTTGCCGGCGCTGCCGCCCACGTGGACGACCGGGAACCTCAGATGCGGGTCGCCGAAGTGCGCCAGCAACGCCCGGATGCGCGCCTGGAGCGCGCGCTCGACGGGGACGATCGGCAGCTCGTGCCAGAGCCGCCGCTGGAGGTAGTCCACCGCCTCGAAGTACCGCTCGAACGCCACGCCTGAGCGTAGCGGATCGTCGCTGGTCGCAGGGCGGAGGCCGTGCGCGCAACGTGCGGACCGCGATGCGCCAGACCCGGCGATTCGCTACGATCTCGGCGCTTCGCCCGAACCAGAATCGCGCAGCACCCCGGGGAGCGAGATGGCACTGGTCGTACAGAAGTACGGCGGCACGTCCGTGGCCACCGCCGAGCGCATCCAGCACGTCGCCGCGCGGATCAAGCGGCGGGCGGCGAGCGGCGACAGCGTGGTGGCGGTCGTGTCGGCGATGGGCGACACGACCGACGAGTTGATCGCCCTCGCGCACCAGATCGCCGACCGCCCGCACGCGCGCGAGATGGACGTGCTGCTGAGCACGGGCGAGACGCAGTCCAGCGCGCTGCTGGTGATGGCGCTGCACGCGATCGGCGTCGATGCCATCAGCCTGTCCGGCGCGCAGGCCGGCATGCGCACCGACTCGGTACACCGCAACGCGCGCATCCTCGCGATCGAGCCGCAGCGCGTGCGCGAGGAGGTGGAGCGCGGACGTGTGGTGATCGTGGCCGGCTTCCAGGGCTTGACCGAGACCATGGATGTCGCGACCATCGGCCGCGGCGGCTCGGATACGACGGCCGTCGCCTTCGCCGCCGCGCTCGGCGCGCAGTGCGAGATCTTCACCGACGTGGACGGCGTCTACACCGCCGACCCGCGCGTCGTGCCGGAGGCGCGCAAGCTCAAGGACATCACGTACGAGGAGATGCTCGAGCTCGCGAGCAAGGGCGCGAAGGTCATGGCGCCGCGCGCCGTCGAGCTGGGCTCCGTGTACAACATCCCGATCCTTGTGGCGTCGAGCTTCAGCGAGGAGCCCGGCACGCTGATTCACGGAGGCGTAGATATGGAAGGCTTCAACCGCGTCCGCGGCATCGCGCACGACCTCGACGTGGCGAAGATCACCATCCGCCACGTCCCGGACCGGCCGGGGATCGCGGCGGAGATCTTCGCGCCGCTCGCCGAGGCGCGTCTGTCGGTCGACACGATCGTGCAGAACGCCAGCGAGGAGCAGCTCACCGACATCACCTTCACGCTCGCGAAGGGCGACCTGCCGCGCGCCCTGACGCACGTCCGCGCGGTGGCTCAGCAGATCGGCGCGGCGGAGGTCATCGCGGACGAGCGGATGGGCAAGGTGAGCATCGTCGGCACGGGGATCCAGAGTGCTCCCGGGTACGCCGCCCGTATGTTCAAGGCGCTGTCCGATGCCGGCATCAACATCGAGATCATCTCGACCAGCGAGATCCGCATCACCTGCATCGTGCCGGAGGAACGCGTCGCCGACGCCGTGCGCGCCCTGCACCGCGCCTTCGAGCTGGAGAAGGCGGAAGCGGCCGAGCTCACCGGGTAGCGGTCGCGGGTCAGCCGTCAGCGATGCTCACGCGGCCGCCCGCGGAGATGGAGCCGCGGCGCTTCAGCCCCGCGCCCGACGGCGCGCGAACGCCCGCCGGATGCTGACCGTAGAGCGCTTACATCATCGTCGGCAGCGCCGCCGGCACCGCGATCGCGAACGCGCCGTAGGCGACGAGCCCGGCTGCGGCGAGCGTCGCCGCCTGGCGGCCCAGCGGCAGCGATTTCTCGGCGAAGATCAGCACGGTGATCAGCGCCATCGCGGCGACGTTCATCACGCCGAGCGGGAAGAGGATCACGAAGAGCAGCCAGCAGCAGCCCAGGCAGTAGGCGCCATGCTCGATGCCCATGCGGAAGGCGCCGGCCGCCCCGTCGCGCCACGACGTCATGACGAAGGTCATCGGCGTGCGGCACTTCGAGAGGCAGGCGCGCTTCAGCGGCGTCAACTGATACACGCCGGCGATGACCAGCACGCCGCCGCCGATGCGCGCGGCATTGTCCATCAGCCACATGCTGCGCTCCGCCAGCGCCTGCGCGCCGAGCGCCGCCGGGTAGGCGATGGCGCCGAACGCCGTCCAGACGACGAGGTACGCGGCGACGAACACCCAGACCGGCACGAATCGCTGCCCGCGGGCGCGCTTGCCCGCCTGCACGCGCGCGAACATCAGGATCATCGGCGCTGCCGTCGGGAACATCATCGCGACCATCATCACGACCCAGATGGCGAGGAAGAGCGGCGCGGCCATGCCCATCGTCAGGCCCATGGCGTCGCCGAACATCGACCATTGCCAGAGCAGCGTGACCCAGGCGGCGGCGGATAGCGCGAGCAGCGCCGCCAGGATGATGTTCCGCTCGCGCAGCAGCGGATAGTTGGTAGCGGCCGTCGTCATCGTTTCGTCCCTCGTCCCGGTCAGGAGTTGGACCAGTTGATCGGCGCGTAGTGGGCGTTCTTGCCGGTCGTGTCCCAGCGCATGCCGTAGTCGACGAAGGTGCTTCCGTCTTCGCCGGCAGCCAGCGAGACCGCTGGCGCGAACGGCGACGCGTTGGAGGCCCAGATCTCGCTGCCCGGCACGCCCGAAGGGATGGCGCGGACGGCGATGCGGGCGATGCCGGGGATCTCGACCGACCGGCGCAAGCCCTCCTGGTTCCAGGCGATGGGTACGGACTTCACGCCGAGGACGTTCCCGATCAGCGGCGCGAGATTGGCGATCGGGCCGCCAGCGGCGCCGGTAAAGATCGCCTGGAGCGCCTCGCGCTGGCGGTCGTCCGCGCGCTCGTCGACGTACGCCGCGACGGACCAGTTGCCCTCCGACATCACCCCGGGCGAGCGGATGGCGAGCGCGGCGTTCAGGCCGGCGATCGACGTGTCGCCGTAGCTGCCGCGGTCGACGTGAAAGGCGAACGCGACTTCGCACGCGCCCTGTGTCGGCCTGGCCGTCATCTGCGGCGCCGGCGAGAACAGGCATGGACACACCACGTCGCAGTTACAGTTCTCGAAATATTCGCCGCTCAGTTGCCAGTTCATGCTGTGCCTCTCTGTGCATGGCGTGGTGCATCTACCGCATGGTCGCGCGCCGTGCGGCCGCGCGCTCCATGGGGTCCGACCATGGCCGTCAACCCTCGCCCGCGTAGTCGAACTTGAACGTCTCGCCGTACTGGCCCGAGTGGTCGTACGAGAGCTCGGGGTGACGGATGCGGAACACGGACGACGCCATGATCTCCGCCTGGTCCGTTAGCATGCCGTTCGTCATCTTGAGCGAGAAGCCGCTCTCGGCGCCGGTCACCGGGTTCTTGATCACGGCCAGCCGCATCTCTGCCCGGTCGCCGAAGCGTGTGTAACTCTTCGGCCCATCGAGATGCCACTCGACGGGCACGAACTCCGGGCCGATCACCTTGACGAGCAGGCTCGCCAGCGCCGCGAACGGGCCGCCGGCCGCGCCGCCGAAGATCTGGCCGATCGCCGCGCGCTGCTCAGGCGTCGCCTTCTCGTCGACGAGCAGGTAGCCGGTGACGTTTCCCTGGTGCAACGCGCCCGGCGCGTGGATGAAGAAGCCGATCGTGAGTCCGTCGAGCTTGGTGTCACCGTGACGCCCCTGGTTGATGTGGAAGCTGTAGCCCCCCTCGCACCAGCCCTTCGACGGCGGCGCGTCGAAGTTGCAGGGACAGCCCCAGTCGCAGCTACAGGCGCCCAGCGCGTCGCCCTTCAGGCTCCACTTGACCTTGGTCGCAGTTGCCATGGAATCACCCCCGAATCTTGGAAAAAGTAATTGTGCGGGCCCAATTATCAGCCCTTGTGCGCGATGTGTCAACGGGTGCGCGGCGACGGCGCGAAAAATCTATGTCCGCCGGACGAGGACGCTGGCGGGGGGTGATCCGGCGGATGGCCGGGGGGTTCTCCCGCCGCGACGGACCCGCCTCGCGGCGTCGCGCGAGGCCGCTACACTCCCCCCATGGCGTTCGACCCGGCGGTCTCCCTGCGCATCCTCAATAACGAGCGGCTGCGGCGCGCCACGCACTGGGGCGAGTACCTCGACCTCGGCGGCGCGCTCGCGCTGACGTCTGACGCGCCGACCGAGGACCTCAACTGCATCGAGAGCTTCACGACGGACGGGCGCCGCCTCGACGCCCTGCTGGACATCGGCTTCTCGCTGCTGCGTGCCTATGACCGCGCGCCAGCCGTGCGCCTGACGCCGCTCGACCGGCCGCGCGGCATCGAGAAGGCGCTCGCCGGGCGCGGACTGCGCGTGCTCGAACGCAGCGTGGCGATGGCGTTCCGCGGGCGGGTGTCGGCGATCCACACAAATCCCGAGGTCGAGGTACGCGTGGCGGCGGCGGAGGATACGCTCGCCGTGCGCGACGTCCTCGCGCCGCCGTCCGCGCCCGCGTGGCTGCGGCGGATGGTCCGCCAGGCGATGGTGAGCAGCCTGAGCGAGCCCTGGCACACGTTCTACGTCGCGTACCTGCGCGGCGAGCCTGCGTCCACCCTCCACCTGCTGTGCGAAGGCGGCACCGCCGGCATCTACGGCGTCGCGACGCTGAAGGCGCACCGCCGGCAGCGGCTGCTGGCGACCCTGATGGCGCGCGCGCTCGCCGATGCCGCGGCGGCCGGCTGCGACCTCGTCGGGCTTCGCACGGCCGCCGGCGGGGAGGCGCGCGCCGTCTTCGAACGCCTCGGCTTCGAGGTCGCGCACGAGCAGGTGCTGTGGGCGGCGCCGGCGGCGCCGGCATAGAACCGGCGACAGAAGAGTAGCGCCGATCCTGCGGTCTGTTGTCTGTTGCCCGCCGGACCTTTGCCGCTACTCCCGCACATCGCTACGCTCTCCGTGTCATCTATCCAGCATCACGCGAGGCGCCGCCATGGACTTCACACTCTCCGAAGAGCATCGCCTGATCCAGGAGACGGCGCGCCGGATCGCGAAGGAGAAGATCGCGCCGCGCGCCGCCGACATCGACGAGACGCAGGAGTACCCGCACGACATCTTCGCGGCGTTCAAGGAGACCGGCCTGACCGGGCTGACGATCCCGCAGGCGTACGGCGGCAGCGGCTCCGGCATGCTCTCGCTCGCGCTGGCGGTCGAGGAGGCGGCGAAGTACTGCTGCGCCTCGGGGCTGATGCTGCTGCTCTCGGCGCTGCCCTCGCAGCCGGTGATGATCGGCGGCGATGAGCGGCAGAAGCGCTGGATCGGGGAGGGCATCGCCTCGGGCGCGATCAAGGGCGCGTTCTGCCTGACCGAGCCGGACCACGGCTCCGACGCCGCGAACCTCGAGACGCGCGCCGCGCGCGACGGCGACGACTACGTGCTCAACGGCGAGAAGATGTACATCTCCGGAGGCACCGTCGCCGACTACGTGATCGCCTTTGCGCGGACCAACGGCACGCGAGGGCCGAAGGGCATCTCCGCCTTCATCGTCGAGACGAAATCGCCGGGGTTCCGCGTCGCCGGCCAGGATCGCAAGATGGGCGTCCGCGGCGTGCCGACGGCGGACATCGTGTTCGAGGACTGCCGCGTGCCGCGCGAGAACCTCATCGGCGGCGCCGAGGGCAAGGGCTTCAACCACGCGATGCTGACGCTGAACTCCTGCCGGCCCGTCGTCGGCGCGCGCGGGCTCGGGCTGGCCGAGGGCGCGATGTCGTACGCGCTCGAGTTCGCGCGCAAGCGTGAGGCCTTCGGGAAGCCGATCGCGGACCTCCAGGCGATCCAGTTCATGTTCGCGGACATGGCAATCCAGATCGAGGCGGCGCGGCTGCTCGTGTACCAGGGGGCGTGGCGCGTCGATCAGGGGCTGTACGGCCGCGAGCACGCGGCGTATCTCTCCATCGCGAAGACGTACGCGACGGAGGTCGGCGTGAAGGTGTCGAGCGACGCGCTGCAGGTGCTCGGCGCGCAGGGCTACATGATGGATCACCCGCTCGAGCGCCACTACCGCGACGCGCGGCAGTTGATGATCGTGGAGGGCACGAGCCAGGTGCAGCGCGTCGTCATCGCGCGCTCGCTGCTCGAGCGCGAGCTGGTGTACCCGTGAGCGGCCTGCGGCGGGTCGTCGGGTCGGACGCGTGGCGCGAATCATCTGGACGCCGGAAGCTCTCCGCTCGGCGATGATCTCCAACCTCCAACCTCCAACTTCCAGCTTCCAGCGCCGATGCGCATCGCGCTGATCGGCCAGGCGGCGTTCGGCGAGGCGGTGTTCCGTGCGCTGCGCGATGCCGGCGAGGAGGTCGTCGCCGCCTCGTCGGTGACCGGCTCGCCAGAGCGGCCCGACCCGCTGTGGGCGGCGGCGGCGGCGGCGGGCGTGCCGCTCTTCCCCACCGGGCAGCTCAAGCGGCCCGAGATGCTCGATGCCTACGCCGCAACCAAGCCTGATCTCGGCGTCATGGCGTTCGTTACGCACATCCTGCCGCAGCGTGTGCTCGACCTGCCCCGGCTGGGTACGGTCCAGTACCACCCGTCGCTGCTGCCGAAGCACCGCGGCATCAACGCCATGCACTGGGCGATCCGCGCCGGCGAGACGGCGACCGGCCTGACCGTCTTCTGGGTTGACGCGGGCATCGACACCGGCCCGGTCCTGCTGCAGAAGCAGGTCGCGATCGGCCCCGACGACACGGTCGGCTCGCTCTACTTCGACAGGCTCTTCGCGCCCGGCGTCGAGGCGCTGGTCGAGGCGGTGCGCCTCGTGCGCGACGGCAGGGCGCCGCGGATCCCGCAGGACGCGTCGCAGGCGACGTACGAGCCGCCGGCCGACGACGCGAACAGCGGCATCGACTGGGCGCTGCCCGCGCGGCACGTCTACAACCTGATCCGCGGTTCCAACCCGACGCCTGGCGCGCACGCCCGCTTCCGCGGCGAGCAGGTGCGCATCTTCGACGCGCGCATGACTTCTGGCGAGCCCGGCGCCGCGGCCGGGACGGTGATCGCCGTGGCAGACGGCGGAATCGATATCGCGCTCGCCGGTGGCACGCTGCACGCGCAGCGGCTGCAGCCCGCCGGTGGCAAGAAGGTGCCGGCGGGCGAGTGGGCCGTGGCGGCGGGGGTGAGGGCGGGGGACGTGTTCGAGGACGGGGCCAGGGCCTGATGCGATCCTCTCGTCCCGGCGTCAGGCGTAGACCTTCGCCGCCGTCACGCCGCCGGAGACGGGCAGCGCCGGGCTGGCGGCGCGCCGGCAGCCACCGCGCGGGCGATGCTGTTGGTAGCCCTGTGGTCGCAGGATGGCCCCGACCTCCGACCTCCTGCCTCCAGGCGCCCTCTCATAGCGGCCGCGCGGCCAGGTCCAGCGCCAGGTCCACCAGCGTCCGCACGGGGATGCCGCTCGCGCCCTTCACCCGCGCGCCCTTCTCCTTGTCGAAGAAGTCGACCCCGGCGATGTCCAGGTGCGCCCACGGGCGGCCGTCGATGAACTCCT